>JBBQSE010000419.1:0-7885 GCA_038214195.1 Planctomycetales bacterium | reverse complement strand
TTACACTCTGTGAACGATTCACTCGAAATCCCTCCGTGTTGGATCATGTTGATGGCTTTGACATTCATCAATACGCCATCCACACAAGGGATTCCGGGTGTTTCTTCGTTTTTGGTCCGATAGGAGGTTACTTGTTTAAGGTCTAGTTTGAAAGTTTCGACAAGAGTGCGTCTATCATCATATCCCAGGTCAAGTCGGCCAATTAAACGACAATCTTAAGAACGAACAGCGCCGGCATGGAGAATGCAATGCAACGAAAATCACTCGGAGGGCAGATGCCCTGCCGCTCACCGGGAGTTTGGCGGTTGTTGTGGATCATAGTGGCGATCGCAGTGTGTACGGCTGCTGCTGAGGCCTGCAATATTCCCGTGTTTCGATTTGCGCTCGAGCGGTGGAAGCCGGACTCTTGTGAAGTGGTTGTATTTCATCGTGGGCCGATTTCGGCGGATGATGAAAAGACGGTGAATGAGTTGGAGAGTGCTTCGCTGGCGAAGGACGGACTCGCGAATCTGAATCTCATTCGCTGCGACCTCAGCAGTAATGGCGATCAGGAACTGAGTGATCTCTGGCTGTCAGTAAAGGAGAAGTCAGACGCGAAACTGCCGATGGTCGTGGCACGGTCGCGGAAGGGGCGAGGGCAGACGATCAATCACTGGTACGGCTCGCTGCAGGAATCTCGCACAGCAGGACTGATTGAATCACCGATTCGTGTTGAACTGACGAAGCGGCTGCAATCCGGTGATGCCATTGTCTGGCTGGTGCTGAAATCGTCGGACGAACAGAAAACGGCGGCGATCAGGGAGCTGCTGAAAGCACAATGTGAAGAACTTCCGAACAAGATCGAACTGCCGGAAGGGATCGGCCTGCCAGGGTCGGAGCTGTATTCTGAAGTGCCGCTGCTGTTGCAGTTTTCCGTCCTGGAAATTGATCCCGACGATCCGAAGGAACAGTATCTCGTTCGGCAACTGAAGGGTTTTCATGCGGACACCACCATTGATGACGAGCCGTTGGTTGTGCCGGTCTTCGGTCGTGGTCGCGCTCTGGAAGTCATCCCCGCTTCGCAGCTGAATGCCGACCTGATTCACGATTTGACAGAATTCTTGTGCGGAGCGTGCTCGTGTCAGGTTAAGGAACAGAATCCCGGCTTTGATCTGCTATTATCCACAAACTGGAACGCTGCTTTGTTCGGCGACGATTCCGATGCCCCGCCTCCGGAAGCTGCGGCAGGCAACGGCCAGAAAAAAGGGGCCGAGCTGGTTCCGATCCCGTTGGGGAAAAAACGCAGATGAATCGCACGTATTTGGTCATGCTGAGTTCGCTCGCCGTTTTAGCGGTCATGATTTTCCTGCTCCGCGAGCCGGAGCAGTCGATCGGGGCAGGGCGGCCGATCGTGGTTTTCTGTGCGGCGAGTAATCGAGCAGTCATCGAAGAGATACGAGCTGACTACGAGAAGGAATTCGAACGCACGGTGCAGATTCAGTACGGACCTTCGCAGACGTTGTTGTCGTCCCTCGAGGTCAGTGGAACGGGTGACCTGTACCTGCCTGCGGATGAAAGTTACCTGATGATGGCTCGTGAAAAGCATTTGATCGCTGAGCAGGTTCCGCTGGCACAAATGCGTGCGGTAGTCGCCGTCCCGAAGGGCAATCCAAAAAAAATCGGCTCGCTGGCGGATCTGCTGAAACCTGATGTGCGCGTTGTGCAGGCGAATCCCGATGCGGCCGCGATCGGCAAGATCACACGGCGAATTTTGCAGGAGACAGGACAATGGGATCCGCTGGAAAAAGCGACGACCGCGTATCGAACGACGGTTAGCGATGTGGCCAACGATGTGGTGATCGGCGCGGCGGATGCCGGAATCGTCTACGACGCCGTCCTGCATACCTACCCAAAACTCGAAGCGGTTTCCATCTCCGAACTAGAATCTGCGGTGTCGCCAATCGCTGTGGGTGTGCTGACGTCATCGACTCAGCCCGCGGCGGCCCTGCATTTCGCGCGGTATGTTGGAGCAAGAGACCGGGGTCTGAAACACTATGCTGAACATGGCTTCCAAATCTCAGCCGGCGACGAATGGGTCGATGTCCCTGAATTGAAACTGTTTGCCGGTTCCATGCTGCGACCGGCGATTGAGGAGACGATTACGGCGTTTGAAAAACGTGAAGGCGTCCATGTGAGTCGGGTCTACAATGGCTGCGGAATTCTGGTGGCGCAGATGCTGGCCGGTCAGCGTCCGGATGCCTACTTTGCCTGCGACCGAGAATTCATGACGATGGTTCCCGACTTGTTCCCGGCTCCCGTGGACGTCTCTGAAAACGAATTGGTGATCCTTGTCCCGAAGGGCAATCCAAAGCAACTCAGCGGCCTTAACGATCTGGCGCGGAAGGGTCTGCGAATTGGCATCGGCCACGAGAAGCAGTGCGCGATGGGCTGACTGACTCAGAACACGTTCAAGGAAGGCGGCGTGCAGAAGGAGATCATGGAGAACGTGACCGTGCAAACTCCCACGGGAGATATGCTCGTCAATCAGCTCCGCACTGGATCTCTCGACGCCGCCGTTGTGTACCTAAGCAACGCGGCGGGTGCGGGAGAGGAGCTGGATGCGATTCGCATTCAGGGTCTCGAGTGTGCTGTGGCGACTCAGCCGTTCGCGGTTTCGAAGGAAACGCGTTATCCACAATTGACAGCGAGGCTGTTTGAACGATTGTGTTCCGCAGAGTCGCAGGATTCGTTCGAAGCGGAAGGATTTCGCTGGCAAAAATCAGAGAAACAGCCCCCACCAAAGTAGCCCGATTCGTCTCGAATCGGGATTCCGGTCAGCGGCGATTGCCAAATGTCTTTCGGATTTTGCGCGTGGGGTTCCCGACCTGAGACAGGTCGGGCTACATTGTTGCTTGTTCCAACCCCGCACTTGACTCAAACTACGCCCGATCTCCTCCGCCAAACCTTCAGATATTTTCTGCTATGACTCAGCCCGCTTCGACCTTTGCCCGCGCTGACACCAGCGTCCACTTGCGGCAGCGGCAAAAGTCGGACGTACCTTACTTTCTGGTGATGGGCGGATTGTCGGCCTGTTTTGTGATGCTGATTGTCTTAATGCTGGTCGCGGACATCACGTTTACATCGTTCGCCGATTTCCGCAACGTGCTGATGAAGCCGGAAATTCGGGCCGCGTTTCGACTGACCCTGCTGTCGTGTTCCTCAGCGGCGATCATGTCACTGTGGGTGGGAACTCCGCTGGGATACTTATTGTCGCGGTACAAATTTCCGGGACGCTGGCTGATCGATACGCTGGTGGATATTCCGATTGTGCTGCCTCCGCTGGTGCTGGGGCTGAGTCTGTTGATCTTGTTTCATTTGCCGATCGGCGGAGCAGAGTGGCGATTGGAAACGTGGCTGCGTGACGATGTTCGTTTTCCCGTCACGTATCGCTGGCCAGCGGTTGTCCTCGCTCAGTTCTCCGTCGCCTGCGCATTTGCGGTGCGCACGATGCGGGTGACTTTTGATCAGATCAATCCGCGTGCCGAAGACGTCGCTCGGACGCTTGGCTGCACTCGAGGTCAGGCGTTCATGCAGATCGCGCTGCCTCAGGCGTGGCGCGGAATGATGGCGGCTGGCACCATCGCGTGGGCCAGAGCGCTCGGCGAATTTGGTCCGATTCTGGTCTTCGCCGGTACAACACGAATGAAAACCGAGGTTCTTTCAACGTCCGTATTTCTGGAACTCAGCATCGGCAATCTGGACGCGGCGGTTGCGGTTTCGCTGCTGATGGTGTTGATGGCTGTCGTTGTGCTGCTGGTCCTGCGGGTGATTGGCATGAGGCTGACGGCATGATCGAGCTGCGTGACGTGACGATCAGGGCAGGGCAGTTCGCTCTGGAACGCATTTCGTTCCGGATTGAATCTGGCGAGTACGCCGTGCTCATGGGCCGCACGGGTCTCGGAAAAACGACGATTCTGGAAGCGATCTCCGGGTTGCGGTCGATGGTGTCTGGAACGGTGCTGATTCGTGAGACCAATGTGTCCGACTGGTCGCCCGGTGACCGGCAGATTGGCTACGTTCCGCAGGATCTGGCCTTGTTTCCGTCGTTGACAGTGCAGCAGCATTTGGAATTCGCGCTTCGGCTGCGAAAAGCGACGCCTCAGTCCATCGCCGATCGCGTTGCCGAGCTGTCTGACGTCCTTGGCATCACCTCGCTGCTTGGACGTCGTATCCAGGGACTTAGTGGCGGCGAATGTCAGCGAGTCGCGTTGGGGAGGGCGCTGTCGTTTCGGCCGAGCGTTTTGCTGCTGGATGAACCGCTCAGCGCCCTGGATGAAAAAACGCGGCGGGAGATGCACAGTTTGCTCAGACGCGTGAAAGAATCGACAGGAGTCACTACCCTGCATGTGACACACAATCAGGAAGACTCTGATGCCCTCGCCGACCGACGACTGGTGCTTGAAGAGGGCAGGGTGCGGAATCTGAACGTTTCGCAGAACAAGTAGCTGAACTCGTAAGAGTTCGGACCAGAAGTCTCACGACTTCGGCTACAGGTAAGGATCACATGTCAGTACCTTTCGTGTTGGTATTGGAGGCAGGAGCCTCCGGGGCAGGGCGTTCCAGGGCTGGAGCCCTGGAACGAGGTCACGAACAAATGTCAAAGGAATCTGGAGTGGAAGTCATCGTTCATTTTGAAGCCCAGTTACGAAATATCGCGGGGACTGGTCAGGCAAAGATTTCACTGCCGGAGGCTAGTTCGGTCGTCGAGGCTTTGAGAATCGTGGCCGCGAAATTTGGCCCTGCGCTCGGTGAACGACTGCTGACTGCAGACGAAAAGCCTCAGCGAAGTATCCTGCTGTTCGTGAACGATCAGGGCGTTGCTCATGACCAGGCGCAGACACATCAACTCAAATCCGGCGACACGCTGTTGCTGTATCCTCCGATCTCGGGCGGTTAAACCAGTGATCTGTCTAGACTGAGATTCCGAATCAGCCGCAGGGCGCTAGCCCCCGGTTTTCTCGATGAACCGCACGCTGGCGTGTTCCTGCTAATTAGCAAACGTGAACGGTGAAAAAAATGACAACACTCCAACCACTCACAGACGCAGAACGAGCCCGCTATGAATGGCAAATGTGGACGCCGGAGATTGGCGAAGAAGGTCAGCGAAAACTGAAATCGGCCAGCGTGCTGGTGTCGCGGCTTGGTGGCGTCGGAGGAACAGCGGCCTACTACCTCGCGGCGGCTGGCATCGGAAAACTCGTCGTCGCGCATGGCGGAAATGTCAAACCGTCGGATCTGAACCGTCAGTTGCTGATGACCACGGACTGGCTGGGAAAACCTCGGGTTGAATCTGCAAAACGCCGTTTGGAGGAACTTAATCCCAATGTCAACGTCGTTGGGATTGGGGAAAACATCTCAGCAGAGAACGCCACACCCATTGTGCAGCAGGTCGATATCGTCGTCGATGCCGCTCCGCTGTATGCGGAACGCTTCGCCATGAATCAGGCCGCCGTGGAACAGCGCAAGCCGCTGGTCGAATGTGCCATGTACGACCTCGACGCGCAGCTCACGACCCTTATTCCTGGCAAGACACCATGCCTGCGATGCCTGTATCCTGACGACCCACCGCACTGGCAGCGTGAGTTCCCGGTTTTCGGCGCAGTCTCCGGGATGATCGGCGCGATGGCCGCAGTCGAAGTGATCAAGCTCATCACAGGCATCGGCGAACCACTCACGAACCGACTGTTGATGATAAATCTTCGCTCCATGGAATTCCGCAAACTGCCACTGCAGCGCGTCGGCGGATGTCCTGTGTGCGGGTCACTATCGCATTCGGATTGAAGTTTGCGGTCACCCGATTTTCGGCAAACTCGACATCGTCTTCCAGACGTCAATGGAGGGATATTAGCCGGTGGTCAGGATCGCTCGATCAATAAGTGTCCGATCAGCCGGACTTGGCGTCCTGTTTTCAGGCCCAACGGGACGACTCTATGTCAGCCCAGGGCAACGCCCTGGGAAATCTTCCACGCGATGATTTCCAGCCCCAACGGGGCGGCACTAATTTTTGCAGTGACCAGCTCGAATCTGTTTAGGTCCGCCCCGTTGGGGCTTTTTGTGCCTGACATCCCCAAACCCAGGGCGTTGCCCTCGTTATAGGCCATAAGTTCCCACTTGTTTTTTTGTCGTGACTTGCGAATCGTTTGCCGGAGTGAATTTGTGACCTGCGGAATGCGGGTTGTTTTTTTTCATGGAGGCGACAAACATGGCAGGATTTCAGGCACAGTGGGCGATCGATGAGTTTGCGGGGATTGATCTGAATGACAATAGACTCAACACGCGCGCGATCACCATCGCCACGCAGTTGGGAACCATTGGGGAAAGTTCGCCTCAGAAAAAGAAAAAGAAACGCGACAGCCTGCCGATTGAACAGAAGGAAAGTTACCGCTGGCTGCAGATGACTCGCCGCGGAATGCAGATCGCCCGTGAGAATCCCGGGACGGAATATGTCGGCGTGTCCGACAGTGAATCTGACATTGGCGAACTTCTGAGCGAGTCGGTTCTGCGACCGAACAACGATCACGTGATCATTCGAGCGTGTCAGAATCGCGCTCTTGCCAAAGCGACCTTGGCGAGTCCAGTGCCTGACTCAGGTCGGCCGCGACGATCCCGCGACGCCGTGTGATCAGTATTTCGACAGCGCCGAGTGGAAAGCTGCCTGCGTTGTGGCGAATCCCGGCTGTCCGTTGCCAGCGAATGCTCCGTCGATGGGTGCATTCATGTTGCTGGTGGCACGTTTGGGAGGTTACATTCACAAACCCGCTCAAGGTCCACCCGGAGTTCGCGCGATCTGGCGTGGAATCCGACGTCTCGACACCCTCGCAATCGCCTACAAAGCTTTCGGTCCGGATAAGATATGCACTCAACATAACTTATGGCCTATAACGAGGGCAACGCCCCAGGAATCAATTTTTCGTCTATGTCAATCCCGTTGTGCGGTGCATTCAAAGAAGGAACATACGATGAATGTCTTCATCCGAGTCGCTGAGCAGGCCGATGTCGCTGTCATCACCGAGTTCAATTGTCGGCTGGCGCTGGAAACAGAGAACAGGATTCTGGATCGCACGACGGTGGACGCGGGTGTGCGTCGCGGTCTCGAGCTCGGTGACGAAGTGCAGTACTTTGTGGCGGAAGATGAATCCGGCGTCATCGGTCAGATCATGCTGACGCGGGAATGGAGCGACTGGCGAAACGGCTGGATGATGTGGCTGCAGAGCGTTTACGTGGCGTCAGAAAAACGCGGAGCCGGAGTTTTTCGATTACTTTTTGAACGCTCTGTCGAACTGGCACGCCTGCGCTGCGCTGCTGTCTGTGTGCGGCTGTACGTTGAGCATGAAAACGAAGCTGCGACGGCAACGTATCGCCGGCTGGGGTTTCGGGACAGTGGTTATCTGGTCATGGAAGTGCCGCTGGAGCCGTAAGTACCGTAGCTTGGACATTCATGTCCGAGACATTGGCCGGACACCGTTGCATTGTCGAACGGGTGTCAAGGCACAATCATCTTCGCTTCGACAGCGTTACACGGCCACGCGACGGACATGAATGTCCATCCTGCATACGATGTTACTCATGCTTCCCATGCGCTGCAGTCGGTTCTGACTGCAGGGTTGTCATATATTCGACAAGATCCCGGATCTCCGCACGAGTCAGATTTTTGGCGATATCCTGCGGCATCCCGGATTGCCCATTGGCCCGCTCTTCAATGTCATCTTTCGCCACCGAATTCAGGGCACCGGTCGGCGTCATAAGCTGCACGACGGAATCGTCTTCACTCTTGAGGATACCCGAATGGATCCGGCCTTCTATCGTCACGATGATCACCGTCTCAAAGCCCTTTGCGATTTTTGCA
>JBBQSE010000418.1:0-7889 GCA_038214195.1 Planctomycetales bacterium | reverse complement strand
GAATACACGATCGAGCACATCATGCCACAAAACGAGAATCTGCCAGCAGCGTGGAAAACGGATCTGGGATCAGATTGGGAGCGGATACAGCAGTCATGGTTGCACACTTTGGGGAATCTGACGCTCACGGGTTACAATTCTGAATACAGCGACCGGTCGTTCAAAGACAAACGCGATATGGACGGCGGTTTCAAGGTCAGCCCACTCAAGCTGAACACCGGACTCGGACAACTTGAGAAGTGGAACGAAGACGCTATCAAAGTCCGAGCTGCCAAACTTGCTGAGTCCGCCATCGACGTATGGCAATCGCCCAAGTTGTCAGAAGCCGAGTTGAAGCAATACCGGAAAATCGTCACCCGAACAACGGAATACACCATCGCCGATCATCCGCAATTGCAGACACAGGCCATGGGTGAAATCTTCGAGGCTTTCCGAAAGGAAGTACTGGCTCTGAATCCCTGCGTTACTGAAGAGTTCCTCAAGCTGTACGTTGCCTACAAGGCTGAAACCAACTTCGTTGACGTCGTCCCGCAATCGAAACGCCTTCGACTTTCATTGAATATTGACTTCGCTGAAATCAGCGATCCGAAGGGCATGGCCAAGGACGTTACAAATCTTGGTCGCTGGGGCAACGGCGATGTTGAGGTCGGACTTTCATCACTGGCCGAGCTTCCATACGTGCTTGGTCTTGTTCGGCAGGCATTTGAACGGCAGATGGGAAATGGAGCTGATTCGTAGCGAATCATTCGGTTGCCAGTCCTTCATTGAGTAATCCGACGAACAGCAAAGTACAATCATGGTTGCTGAGTTTACCGCACGCCTTCTCGATGCAACTGGAGCCCCAGTTGAGTGTGTCTTCGAGGACCTTGATCGTGAATCCGCCAAATACCTGTCGATGCACTGGAGCAGTAACAATTGGTGGGCAGAAATTGTCAGAACGAAGACGCTTATCGCAGACGAGCCGGATTATCACTGGGATTGGGTGACTGTGATTTCCAAACAAGTCCTGAACAAGCCATCCGGTCGGAGTGTCTGTCTCAGATCACCAGACGGGGTCATTCAGGGGGCGATGATTTACCGAATTGGAGCAAAATCGGCCCTGCATCCCGGAAAAAATGTGGTTTATGTCGATCGACTGGCAACTGCTCCACGAAACCGTTCTAATCTTGTCCAGACGGCTCGGTTTTCAAGGGTCGGTGAATGTCTACTGCGGTATGCTATGGTTGAGAGCCTGTCCTATGGACTGGGCGGCAGGTTGACGGTTTACCCCATCGCCAATGTTTCTTTTTACGAGCGACAAGGGCTTCTCCGAACGGAAGAGTACAACAAGGACCACGAAGCTTTTCTCTACGAGTTGCCTGCGGAGGCAGCTCAGGAAACTCTGAGAACGCTTGGAGTCATTTCATGACACATCCAACCCAAGATCAGAATCAGGATGTCTCCGTCGCTGGCGGCATCGATCTTCCGCCCCATCTGGTGGGGGATTCGGATGCGTCGTTTGATGCGCCAACGGATCCAATTGGTCGACGTCTTGCGACCCTTTTACACCTGTATCCTGGGGTAAAGAGCAACTTTCGCCAGGCGGATCTGGTGAATATGGACAATCCGACAAAGCAAAAGTTACTCGACAGTCTCTGCCAGGTTCTGGACATCCCTAAGGTTCACTCTGCTCAGTTGTGATTACCCAATCCGAGGCGCTCGATCTTTCCAACAGCAATTTTCCGAACGGTCCGGAAGCCGTCGCCGACTGGATCGGTGCAATTGTAGTCCATGACGGCCTGACCGGTTGCGAGGGCTGGTGCTGGCAGTACGAAGACCGAGTTGTCATCTACATCAACAGCAGCGCCACTCGTACCCGCCAGCGTTTCACCCTGGCCCATGAACTCGCTCACGTTTTGCAGGGAACGCCCGCCGGTGTTGTAAAGTCGGAGCCATTTCAGTCGGATGTGCGTGAGGAATGTGCTGCTGACAAGTTGGCCGGTGAGCTGCTGTTACCGTCCGATCGAGTGATCTCAATGATCGGCGGACGACTGCCGATCGATGCTGACACGCTTGTCCGATTGGGCCGGGCCGCCAACGTGTCGCCCGTGACGGCGGCGTGTCGTGTCGTTGGAATGGGGAAGGCACTGAAATTGCAGAATGCTGCGATTGCCTTCTTCGATCGAAATGGGCGGTACGAAACCCGATATTCAGAAGGGCTGACGTTTTCCGACGCCTCTGCGACCGGACTCATGACGCAAGTCCTCGCATCCGACAATCCTGGCACGCCCTTGCGGATCAAACGGGACGATGGCAACGTAGTTTTTGGATCTGTTATCGATAGCTGGCATTACAAGGCGCTCCTCATACAGCTCTTGTCGGACGAGGATGCGGATGGGCTGTCAGCCGAGGAACGTTTGCGTCAGCTTCGCGATCTCCTGTTCGGAGGAGACAAAGCGTTTGAGGGGAAAGTTGCAGGGATCCTTGGTTTCATTGGTAAGAAGCACCGAGCTCTCAGCGTAACGAATGCATTGGCAGAACTGGATAAACGTTATATCGACAAAGAAAATGGGAACTTGAGTGATGATGAAAAAGCGGCTCTTGTGTCTGACGACGGCAGAGAGTTTTTGAAGATTCACCTCAGTAAGACCTGCCTTCCTGACGTTGATGCATTTCCGTTCTGAGCTGCGAGCGATTGGGTTCAATATGGAGATCAGAACGCCCAGAGCAATATTGGAACAAGTCTCGATTTCAATTGAAGAGAGTTTTTGTGATGACTTGGGATGATGATGATTTCGTGCCGGTAACCGGCGGCGTTGATCTCGCGGATGACTATATTCGCGATGATGTTGACGCACTGCGCGATGTAAAAGTCCACTCTGACCTCGATAGCCACATTGTTCAACTGCTGTCTTTGCACAAGAAGCTGCGCGTGCGGTTTCGGAATCAGGATCTTGCCCGCCTGAATGATGCCACGAGACGAGATCTGCTGATCGACATGAACGATTTGCTGGGTATCAAACTCTTGAAGACCTGCGAAAAATGAAGGCAAATGAACTTCAATAACCAAACTCAAAATCCATCCACTTCCCACCGAGCTTTCTACAGTCTGGTGCAGTACTGCCCTGATCTCGCTCGACTTGAGGCTGCCAATGTTGGTGTGATTGTCTTTTGTGCCGAGCTGGCGTATCTGGGTGTGAAGTTGTCGAAAAATCACACACGGATTTCGCAGATGTTCGGGCGTGGAAATCGCGATCTCAAACGGCTGGCAGCGATTGAGTCAGGGTTGGAAGAGAAACTGATCAGTGGTCGTAGCGATTTGTGCTCGCTTGAGCAGTTGAATCAATTGGCCGCGATGCAGGTCAATACGCTCCGAATGACTCAGTTCATGCCGTGTCGAATTTCAGATCGACCGGACGAGGACTTGAATCAGTTGTATCAGGAACTCGTTGAACCAAAGTCTCTGCAGGATACGACGGCTCCGCAGGAAACTTTGATCCGTACTCTCGAGGCACGTTTCGTTGCACCGGAAATCAATGCTTGCATCAGACGCAAAGTGAAAGTTCGCATTCCGTTTCTGGGACGCGAAGAAGAGATTCCGTACGCCTACCAAAACGGTCGACTGAATCTGATCGCCCCGGTCACATTTCCAAAGTCACAATCCGGGTTGGAGGAGCGTGCTGCGAAGTATGCTCTGGAAGGTGAGTCTGTTTATGAATCAACGGACTCTCTGTTTGGCGAGATGCAGATGCTGGTTGTTGGTCAATTTGAAACGACTGCCTTGTCGGGGTGCCTGAAGTAGACGATCCGAACAGCCTGGTCATTCCGTTTCGGACAACACATGTTGAATATCTTCGAGTCAGTCACGAAGCGTCTGTTGGAAGCATGGAAGTCGGACGAGCCGTCTGGACTCCGAATGGCGTTTAGTTGTCGTTGTGGACGGCCCGTTTATTTTTACAACAGCGTGTGCCTGGGATGTAAAGCGCCGCGGGGCGGAAGTTCGCTGATCGGATAGAGATGGCGGCTGGATGCGAGAGTCTCAATCGAATCACATCACTCGACGTCTCCACAAGACGAAGGACAGCCAGAGCACAGGAGTTTGATACCGCAAATTGACGGGAATGGCTTACGACAGTAGTCATTGCAGCGATGCCACTGAGGCAAACAGGAAACGCACGGAATCCCTTTGCGGAAATAGTCATTGCATCGCGGGCAAGGCAGGCAACCCGTCGCACAGGGGGACATCTTGCCGCAATAGTCATTGGGGCGGGCGCAGACCTGCGACTCACAAGGGCCGCATTCCTTGTCGCAGCGCAGACAATGCGGTATCAGGTCTCCCGCGTCGCTGACACTGACCAGTGTCATTGCCAGCATGACGCCAATTACAATTGATTTGCCTGCCATGGTGAAGAATTCCGTCAAAGCGGCGCATTCTAATTGGGAAGCGCCAGTTTTCTATTTGTGTACTGCGATTGTCCCCTCTCCCCCGGCGGGCGATTAACCAATTTCTGAAGTTATCCTCCGGGGGAGAGGGCTAGGGTGAGGGGGGAAAGTTTTGTTCTTCGACTCATCAGATCAGATCCATACAACCCAAGCCCCCTCATCCGGCCTGCGGCCACCTTCTCCCCCGATTTGGGGGGAGAAGGGACTCTGATCAATCGCAAACGGAAGGGTCAGAATTCTTATTGGACGGTGACACCATTTGGCGTTGTCCGACTAAATCTCTGACCCCGGTTCCGGGATCGGTGTCACCTTATCGACATCGTCATCCCCCGGCTCAGTGGAAGGAACTGCTTCAAATTCCGCAGGGGCGGGATTGATAGCCGACATGTTCATGCGAGTGCCTTGATTCAGACGGATCTCCCAGCCGCCGCCAAGTGACCGATAAAGTGATATCAGGCTTTGCGACTTTGCGCCCTGGGCCGCAGCCAATTTGTCCTGCTGACCTGCCAGGACGGAGGACGCGAGAAACACCGGTGTGAAGTCAACAACGCCCTGGCGATATTGTTCCTTAGTGATCTCTAAAGTGCGCTCGGCAGCCCGAGCGCTGGCGTCGAGGTTACGAACTCTTTCCTGACTGCGGAGGTAGGAAATGAGTCCATCTTCTGCCTCGCGACCTGCCACAAGCACCTGCTGCTGATAGGCCCACAGGAGCTGCTCGAACCGAGCATCTTCAATATCAATCAGGCTGGTCAGTCGCCCATAGTTGAGCAGGTCCCAGCGGAAATAGGGACCAAAGCTGCCATTCAGGCTTTGTGAGCCGTTGGCGAGGCTACTAAAATCCTTTGCCGCCAGGCCGATGTTGCCATCTAGTCCAAGGTGTGGATAGAGGCGTGACGTTGCAATTCCAATTTGTGCGCTCTGGGCAGCCAGTTCGCGTTCAGCTCTTCGGACGTCCGGCCGACGGCGCACCAAATCTGCGGGAATACCGACAACGACATCGGGTGCGGAATCCGGAATCGGCGCATCGCCCAGTTCGATTGTTAAATCACGCGGCGCAATTCCGAGCAATACACACAGCTGATTGTTCGCCAGACGCGCGGCCGCTTCATACGTTGGAATGAGCGACCTTGTTTCTTCCAGTACGGTCCGAGCCTGCTCCACATCCCGTTTCGTTGCCGCGCCATTCTCCTCCTTATTGATGGCGATGGCGAGTGATTGCTCCTGAGATTCCACGTTGCCGCGAGCATAAGTTAGACGCTGCTGAAAAGTGCGAAGATCTGTGTATGCTGTTGCAACATCGGCCAACAACAGGACGAGCACGTCGTCGTAGTTTTCAACGGAAGCATCGAGTTCGGCATCAGCGGATTCAATGCCTCGGCGAAACCGCCCCCAGAAGTCCAGTTCCCATGAGGCGTTGAGTCCAATTTCCGCGTGGGTGTAGGCCAGGTCTGGCGGTACGAATGCGGTGGCGCTGGATTTCCTGACGTTCATAAAACTGCCGACGCCTTCCTGCACCTGTGGAAACAGCGTTCCCGTGGCAAAGTTGCGACGGGCACGATATTCCATGATGCGGGCACCGGCCTGACGCAGCGTCAGATTCTGAAAATTTGCCGTCTGCACAACGTGATTCAATGCGGGATCGTTAAAGGTCGTCCACCAGGCGGAAAGATCTGCTGGCGCGCTGACGACTCGCGGGTCATTGTAGTCGATCCACTGCGAAGCGACCGGCTCAACAGGCGGGCAGTAATCCGGCCCCACCATAAAGCCATTGTGAGCCCAATGCTTCAAGCCACAGCCGCTGAGACATGTGATAGTGAGACAGGCAAGCAGAACCGAATTCCACTTCGCCGTTTTGGGATGGGCGCGACTGTATTTAACGAGCGACATCCGTGTTGCTCCTGACATCTTGACAAAAGACGATTAGTCAGTATCGTCGTCAAACGAATGTTGCTCCCTTCACCATCACGGTTCATTATGTCCAGCGGATTCGGAAAGCCAAACTGGTTGCGTAACGTGAATAAGATCTGCCACTCAAATGCTGTCTCTGAGAGGCTGTGATTTTATCGTGGGGCAGGTTTGCAATCTGCTTGATATTCAAGGAAATGGCAGCTGGCAAACCTGCCCCACGGCAATTCTTTCACAACGGCGGAGTGGTTCCCTGGACGGCAGTCGTGTCCAGACCGGGCGCGCACTCTGGGTAGTTATGTTAAGCTGAGGTGACATGCGTGAAGTGATTGAGGATGTCATCATAGGGTGTTGTTGTTTTGTCACCCTGGAATTTGGAAAGCAATCTCATGGACGTCTCTTTGGAAGAGTTTGAAGGCTTGAAAACGATCGCCGCTCGACTCAACGATCCTCGCACGCCGATTAACATTTTTCATCCCGTCAAAAATATCATTGCGATCTCGATCGCTGCCATCATCTGCGGTGCCGAAGGACCCAAATCAATCGCTCGATGGGCCAACGAAAAGAAAGACTGGCTGAGCACATGGCTCGACCTGCCCGAAGGCCGAACACCCAGCCGAGACTGTATTCGCACGTTCTTCGGCAAAGTCGATCCGGCCGCCTTTCAGGCCTGCTTCGTGGAGTGGCTCAACGGGTTTCTGCCCGACGACGCGCGTGACGAAAAGTTGTTGATCATTCCGATTGATGGCAAGACGCTGCGACATTCTTTCGACACCGCCAAGGCTCAGCGACCGCTGCACATCGTCAGTGCGTGGGTGGCCGAGTTTCACATTTCTCTGGGCCAGATCGCGACCGAAGAAAAGTCGAATGAAATCACGGCGATCCCTGAATTACTGGACCAAATCGATATTTCAGGGGCCACCATCACCATCGACGCGATGGGTTGCCAGAAGGCGATCGCCGCAAAGATCATCGCTGGCGACGGCAACTTTGTGATCGGTGTGAAAGGCAATCAGCCCACGCTGCACGACACGATCGAATCGTTCTTCGATGACCACTGGCAAGACGGTGATTGGTATCGCGGTCGCTGTCACCGCTTCCGGACAATCGAACAATCGGGTGCGTGTCAGATGGAACGTTATTACTATGTGGCTCCGATTCCAAAACGAGAAGAAGTGTTCGCCGACTGGCCGAGCGTGCAGGCGATCGGCATGGTGATCAACGTTCGTCGTCGAGGCGATGAGGTCACGGAAGAAGTTCGTTATTACATTCTCAGTGAGTACCTCAGCGGCGAACAATTTGCCACAACCGTTCGTCAACACTGGGCCATCGAAAATAACTGCCACTGGCAACTCGACGTGTTGTTCCGTGAAGACGAAAGTCGAGTCCGAGAACGCACGCTGGCCAACAATCTGTCATGGCTGCGACGCGTCGCCGTCAGCCTGCTGAAGCACCATCCCTGCAATGACAGCATCAAAGGAAAGCAACAAAGAGCATCATGGAATCATCACTTCCTCGCGCAAGTACTGTGTTTTCATTGACCAAACTTCGCGCCCCCTCTG
>JBBQSE010000417.1:0-7914 GCA_038214195.1 Planctomycetales bacterium | reverse complement strand
ATTGTTCCTTACTCGTTCCCTCGCTGACGCTTCGGGCTACAATTGAACCCAAAGTGGCGCTGTCCAATTAGGATCGCCGTACTTTTTCGCCGTTTCAGCCGCTGTTGGATTCATGAAACGTTACGTTGCAGGAAGACAGCGCGAGTGTTTTCATTCTTGTCGCGATGTCGCGGGATTGACAGAATCGTTTATTTGAACCGATCATTGGAAAAAAGGGGAAAATCGTCGCCACTCAGAATTCTGTTTTCGCAGTTCGGAATGCACGCTAGTGCAGGTTTAGACTAAGAATCCAAGTTTCGTGCTGCCGGTGGCCGGGGCTGGACTGAGCGAAGCGAAGGAAGCCTTGGTTTTTCGAGCTGTCGCTCTCCGACCCCAGCCACCCAAAAACGCCTGTTCTCACTACGCACCCGCTTCTTTGGCGGATCCGGGAAAGTCCATCGCATGACATGGCTTGATGTTCTAAAAAGTTCGCTTACTGCAGCACGCGTATCGCGACGAATCAGGATTGCCGCTCTTTCGCAAATTGACGCGCTTGAATCGCGGCTGTTACTCACAGCGCCGACACTGACCGACAGCGAACAGTACATGCTCGAACTGGTGAATCGCGCGCGGGCGAACCCAGGTGCCGAGATCGATCGAGTTAATGTCGGTCAAACTAAAATTATTCAACTGAACGATGATCTGGCACCCGGCACGATTTCAAATACCGCGAAGCAGCCGCTGGCCCCGCAGCAGAGCCTGATCACGGCAGCGGGGCTGCATGCTCAGGACATGCTGGATCGAAATTATTTTAGCCACACGACGCAGGGAGCAAAGACGACCTTTGATCAGCGTATCACCAATCAGGGCTACAACTGGAACCGCGTCACCGAGAACATCGGATACTCGGCCAGGTCATACAGCGTCTCCCAGACACAGTTCATCAATGAGGTTCATGAGGGATTGATTCGCAGCGGGGGACACCGTGAAAACATCATGGATCCGGATGTCAATGAAGTGGGAATTGGAGCCCGATTTGGTGCTTTCACAGACACAGACAAAGGCGTGACATATGATTTTGCCGAGATGGTGACGGAAGATTTCGGCAGGCGAAATCTGAATCCTTATATCACAGGCGTCGTTTACACTGACTCCAACAACGACGACTTTTATACGATCGGTGAGTCTATTCGCAGCGGCACCGTGACTGCCGTCAACGTATCCAGCGGCACGACGTTTTCTGACACGATTGGCGTTTCGGGTGCGTATGGGTTAGTCGTGCCAGCGGGTTCTTACAATGTCACCGCCCGATTTACGCTCAACGGATCCGCTCGGGTCTTTCAGAATCAGAGCACGGTTGTTGTCAGCACCAGCAACGTGAAGGTCGATTTTGACACAACTGCATTAACTGCAGTGCCAGTGACGTTATCCGTGACGTCCACCGTCAATTCACTCAACGAATCAGGGGCGACTGCCAGTACAACAATCACCGTGACTCGGGATGGCGATACCGGTACGACGGTGAACGTCAATCTCACATCCAGCGACACAACGGAGATGACTGTCCCGGCCAGTGTGTCATTCCCGGCGGGTCAGACACAGGTCACTTTCACTGCGACGGCCGTAGATGACGGAATCATTGATGGCACTCAGATATCCACGATCACTGCCGCAGTCACGGGCTACACATCCGGCAATGTAGCTCTCTCAGTTGTGGACCGAACGTATCCGGTTCTGCCAGTGGGTATTCAGACGGTCGCAACATCCCGTCCCACGATAACATGGACCAGCATTTCCAATGCGGCGACTTATGAGGTCTGGGTCAATAACGTGACGGACAACGTGACGAAAGTCGTTAACACAACCGGCATTGCGACGAACTCGTATACCACGACCGTCGATCTTCCGATCGGGACCTTCTACGTGTGGGTTCGCGGTTTCACGTCGTCCGGTCTCGCAGGCCCGTGGAGTTCGGTGGGAGTCTGGAAGCTGCGACCGACGACGACAGTTCTGAACTCCGGTCGCACAGAGAACAGTGGCTCGTTCAACATCGACTGGAATCCTATTCCTGGTGCCTCTACCTACGACGTGTGGGTCGATCGCCTAACCTCCGGCACCAGCCAGTATCGGCGAAATACGAGTGTGAATGGAGCGTCATTGCCGGTTTCAAATTTTGGCATCGGGCGGTACGCGGTGTGGATTCGGGGCACATCGTCCCAGGGCGACCTTGTCGGCTGGGGTTCTCCAGGGATCATCAATGTTAACTTTGCTCCGACCGGATTATCGGTCACAGCTGCGAATCTTGCGTCAACACCGACCTTCGCCTGGTCGTCGGTTGCCGGTGCTGCGGTGTACGATGTCTGGATCGACAATCTGACCACCGCAACGACGGCCGTCATTCGCAACATCAGCGTCTCCGGGACGAGTCTGGTTCTGAACTCCATCCCGACAGCATCGTATCGCGCCTGGGTACGTGCTCGCGACCTAAACGGCACGAACTACACCTGGAGCGACTCGTTTGACTTCGAGGTGCAGCGTGCGCCACGCGTGACTTCGCCGTTCGGCAACGGTCAGCCTGCGCGTCCACAATTTGTGTGGACACCCGTTTCGGGCGCAAGTCGCTATGAAATCTGGCTGGCCAATCTGACGACCAACACCATCGTCGTCAACGATCCCAATCTGACATCGACCTCGTACACACGTAGCATTGATTTGACAGCTGGCAATTATCGCGTCTGGATCAGGGCATTTGACAGTACCAACACGGTAACGGCGTGGAGTTCCCCTGTGACATTCACAGTCGCTGCGAACGCCGCCATGATCCCCGGACTCGAAAATCAACTGTCTCCCAACGCTCCGGCTCTGGATCTGGTCTTTGCGTCCGCGAGTCAATGGCTGGACGAAGAAGACCGGGCTCCGCAGCAGGATTCAAACCCCGCAGCCGTTTGTTCCAGAGCAGGACATTCCCTCGCTGTTGCTCGACAGCGTCAGAACTCGCTCATGACCTCGCCGGCGGCGATCGTGCTGAGGGACTGGTAGAGCTGGAACTGCACGCTCTCACTAACACCTCGTACATGCCCGTCAGCGAACAGGAAATTCGCGTAGCCGATGTGGGGAGCTGAGACGTCGCGGTCATCGCTCAGGCTGTCATTTGGCGTGTGACCTGACTGAAATAAGACCATGTGACCATGATCGTCCGAATTGTCATCAAAGTCACGAACGGCTCCCACCCACGTCGTTTCGTAACTGAAATGATTTCCATGAGTACCACTCCGTCGGAAGGGACCATTTTGTCTTTCACCTGTCATCAGCGAGTTCGAAGTACCATCAGTGACATTGGCGAGTCGCGTCGAACTGTTGCGACTGAACAGACCGTCTCGTTTCTCTTGAGTGTCATCCAGATCCGGCGGCCCAAATGAACCCACATAACTGGCCATCGCATATTTCTCAGGTGCATCGCCCATTTCCACGAATCCCTGGTCTGACACGGTATCAGACGGACACAGGAAGACGGGCAGGTGCATCATGCGACTGGTCTGGTTTGCCGTCGAATAGACCGGCAGGTCAAAATTCAACTGGGAATACACAGTCGATTGCTCGATAAAGGGCAGGGTCATTGCGCCCCATCCGGCACCCATGGCGTTTCCCTGCACGCCCTGGCGATAGACATAACCCGGTGGAAAGCAGGAATGCGTATCGTGGTAATTGTGAAGTGCCACGCCGATCTGTCGCAGGTTATTGCGACAACTTGTGCGTCGCGCCGTCTCACGCGCCTGCTGCACCGCGGGCAGCAGCGCCATCAGAATGGCAATGATTGCGATGACCACCAGCAATTCAATCAGCGTGAAGCCATTTCGGCGGCCAATTCGCATCCAATGCACGGACATTTCGAAAACTCCTCGTGTCTGTCTCTGATTCATGAGCAGCAAGCCGCTCCACGCGCCGGGTACTTAGCCGGCGTTGAATGCTCTCAGTACGCAGCCACGAATGATTTGTGACGCCGCGACCACGATTTGTTTCAATCGGCTCCCAGTGCTCTTTTGTGATCTGGCACATCAATTCGCCATGAGCGTTGAGCGAATTCAAAAAAAATTGGATTCGAACTGTCACAACTGGACAACGTCCGCGTTTGAGTCCATGTGAGACACAGGCAACGTCGCTCTGTGATCGCGATTGATCGTTGTGTCGATCCGGAATGAAACCGGCGGCAGCATGGATTTTTATTGGAGTGATCCGAGATGAAGCTTGATTATTGGTCCCTTATCTATTCCTTCTGTGCTGCCGCTGGCCTGCTCTTCGTTCCCTGCAACATTGCGATAGCTGCAGACCATCTGGATTCACCTTCGGTTCAATCCGATGGCAGTCTGGATATCAACGATTTGTACGCGTTTCAGTCGCCGTCGAATCCCAACAACGCCGTGCTTGTCATGACGGTCAATCCGCTGGCTGGCATCATGAGTAGCACAGCATTTAGTTCTGCGGGAATCTATGAATTCCATGTGGACATCAACGGCGACGCTGTGTCGGACAGAATCTTCACCTGTTATTTCACAGCCCCCAAACGCGGCTCGCAGAACTTTCTCGTCTTGAGGCAAAACGGCAGTGTTCTGGTCGCCGGAAAAACTGAGCAGACTCTGACAATCTCAGGCGGGGGCAAGGCGCGAGCGGGATTGTTTGACGATCCATTCTTCTTTGACCTTGCCGGCTTCCAGAATGGATTCAAATTCACCGGTGACGATTTTTTTAAGGGACTAAACGTCTCAGCCATTGTCCTCGAGATGCCTCGCACAGAACTTGGCGGGACCAACGTCGCAGTTTGGGTGAGAACAGTCGTGGGCGGGCGTCAATTCGACCGCATGGGGCGTCCGGCGATCAACACCGCGTTAATCCCGTCCAACCAAAAGAACGCGTTCAACGCAGGCATTCCGTCAAATGATCGAGCCGCGTTCGGCGTGACCGTCAGTGCGTCAATTGCTTCGCTGAACGGCGGGGACAAGGCGACAGCTGATGTGCTTGCGGGAATACTGCTCCCGGACATGCTCACCGTAAACCTCTCCAGCAATGCGGGGTTTCTGAACGGTCGCCAACCGGCCAACGACGTCATCGATGCCGAGTTGAACCTCCTGACAAACGGCGGCGTCAAGACAGACAAGGTCAATCAGAACGATGTGGCATTCCCGAGCGGATTTCCATACCTCGCCACGGCTCAATAGTCGTCATTCCCTTGACTCCGATTTGATTTGACTCGCGGGAACGGGTCGCTCGGCCCGTTCCCGAATTTCAGGGTTTTGTTTTTCCTTCAGACCTTTCAGAGACGGTTTCGTTATGTTCATCAAGTATTCAGTCATCGCAGCGGCTATCCTGGTTCATCAGATTGCGTGCATCTCCGTAACTCGAAGTGACGACGCGGGACAGGATTCCGAGTCCGATTCCATTCAATCGCAGGAATCCGACGGGGCGGACCAGACGTCGGGTGGTCTCATTCCCGTCGAGCAGTCGATCGCGAAGTTTGAGCAGCGAGTCAAAACTCGGCCCACTGATTTCCTCAGTCTCACCATACTCGGCCAGTTGTATTTGCGGCAGGCCCGTGAACAGGATGATCTTCCGTATTACGCAAAAGCCGAAGAGACTTTCAGAGCGGCACTGCAGATTAAGCCGGATCATCGTTCTGCGATGACGTTTCTGGCGATCACGCTTGAAGCGCGTCATCAATTCGCGGAGGCCCTTGAACTGGCCTCACAAGTTGCTGAGACCAGTGAGCGGGAAACGCTTGCATTGGCAACAGTTGGCGATTGCCAATTGCATCTCGGTCGATACGACGAAGCGGAAGTCACCTACAACAAACTTGCCGAGCGAGCCAAATCGCCGGCTGTCATCGCCCGTCAGGCACATCTGAGCGAACTGCGAGGCAATCCCGAGCAGGCGACGAAGCTGGTCATGGAAGCGCTGGCACTCTGCAACACGCTTGGCACGACAAGACAAGATGTCGCATGGTACGAAATGCGGCTGGGCAATTTGCTGCTTAATCAAGGCAAACTGGCAGACGCAGAAGAGCATTTTCGAGTCGCGCTGCATTGGTCAAAGGATTATGCGGCTGCTCAACTGGGCCTGGCCGAAGTCATCGCACTTCAAGGGCGTCTGGATGAAGCCGAAAAGCAATATCTCGAAACCATTGATCAGCATGGTGAACCACCGGCAATGGCCGGACTTGGTGATGTCCTCATGAAGAAGGGTGATCATGACGCAGCCAAAGAGTGGTACGCAAAGGCCGAAGCCGTGATGGTTGAGGAAGCGCTGTCGGCCGCTGCCGCTCACTATCGCGAAGTAGCGATGTTCTACGCCAACCACGATTTGAATCCGAAGCGAGCGCTTGAGTTGGCTGAGATGGATCTGAAGCAGCGTCAGGATATCTACGCCTACGACGCTCTTGCCTGGGCCCTGTACAGGAATCAGCAATTTGAAAAGGCGCAGGATGCGATTCAGCTGGCCCTCCGATTGACGACGCGCGACGCCAACATGCACTTCCACGCGGGCATGATCAGTCTGGCTCTGGGCGATACTGAGAAAGCCAGGCAGTCATTGACGGCCGCGACTGAAATCAATCCAAAGTTTTCAGTTCTCTACAGCGACGTTGCTGCGGCGGAACTGAAAAAGCTTGAGTAGCTACGGCTGACGAAAACATTTCCAAATTCTTAAGACACAGCCACCAAATTCCACTTGAATAGACGAGACTGAGTAATGTTGAAATCATGGTTAAATCGAATCAGCGGACGAGGCGTTCCTGCCGGAGGCAACTACGCAAACCGAAAGAATCGTCGCGCACAACAGCGACGCAATTCGATGCAGACAGCGGCTGCGGAAGTGCTGGAAGAGCGACAACTCCTGACGCTCTTTGTTGTTAACTCGTTGACCGACAATGCGGCGGATTTGAGCGGCACCAGTGACGGTTCGCTCAGCCTTCGGGAGGCCATTACGGCCGCCAATACCAATGCCGCGTTCGGCGACGCTGCAGCGGGATCTGCTGATGGCGATGTGATTGTCTTCAGCAATGCACTGAACGGTGGAACGATTTCTTTGCAGAATGGTGAGTACCAGATTCTCGATGATCTCACCATCACGACTGGTGGTCTGGGCGGACTGACGATTGATGCAGGCGGAGCGTCGCGGATCTTCAATATCAATACCGCAGGCGCAACCGGATCGCTCACAAAGGTTGTGATCACGGGCCTCAATCTGACAAACGGCGACTCTACGACCGGGCCAGGAATGGATGGTGGCGCGGTACTGATCGCGGACTCCGAAGACGTCCTATTTTCGTCATTGACAATTGACAATGGTCACGCCCCCGGAAGCGGCGGTGCCATTGCCTCGGGCAGTGGGCGACTGGTTTTGGATGGAGTGACACTGAACTCCAACACCGCAAGTGGCAATGCGTCGTCGCAGGGAGGCGGCGGTCTCTATAACCGAGGGGGCGCTGTCAGTATCCTGAACAACTCAGTAATCAGCAACAACGTGGCAGATGGCACTGCAGGCAGCGGGGGCGGGATTTTCAGTACGACAGGGACGGTGACGATCACTCAGACGAACCTGACATTCAATACAGCCAAACGAGCTGGTGGCGGCATCGAAGCGATCGCAGGCACGGTTTTACTGAAGGGCGTGAATCTGATCAACAACAATGCGGGTGGCATGACTCCGGCACCGGGCAATGGCGGTGGCTTGCACGTGACGGGCGCAGCAAACGTGACGATTTCCGGCGGCACCGTGTTTGGAAATCAGGCGGCTCGTGAAGGTGGCGGATTGTGGAACAGCACGGGCATCCTGACGGTTTCCAACGGAACTCTGATCCAGGGCAATACGGCCAGCGGTAATGCAGCAGACGATGGAGGCGGTGGTATCTTTAACAATGGGGGAACTGTGATCATCGACGGAACA
>JBBQSE010000416.1:0-7916 GCA_038214195.1 Planctomycetales bacterium | reverse complement strand
CCAGGCTCAACTGTGGGTCTATGAGACGATGGTTTCTCCGGTTCTGAAGGAAGGAGTGATGTTGGGAGTCAATGACAAGATTCGCGAGAAGATCGGGCGAGAACCAAATTGGATCACAACATATCCGGCTGGCGGACATTCTGTGCAGGAAGTCTATCGAGACGCCCACTGCATCATTCAGATGTCCGACACGTATGAGAACCTGCCAAGAGTCGGCTTCGAAGCCATGGCCAGCGGATGTCTGCTGATCGTCGATGATCGCGGCGGTTGGCGTGAAGAAGTCCTGCACGGCCAGACAGGATTTTTGTGTAAGGATCAGCGCGAGTTCGTGTATTACTCCTCACGAGCGGCGTTTGAACGCGAAGAACGAAAGTTTATGGTTTCTAATGCAAGACAATGGCTGGAAGCAAATTGGGGAATGGAGCACGCAAAAACAGAATGGTCTGAGTTCTTTACCTTCCTTGAACAGTTGTAAACCTGATTTTTAATTGTGATCCGGGGCTCTGCGGGAAAATGTCATGGTCAAAATTCTGGCGGGCTTCTATACGAACAACAAAGTGCGGGCAAGCCTTCTCGGGCAAAGCATATGATGTCTGGGTGCAGCCGGACTTCCGCGCTTCGTTTGAGGCGGCCGTTGAGGAATGGGAAGTTCCGGTTGCACCCTTATCGCGACACCCAAAGAGGTGTCACCGCTAAGCTCCGAATATACCCTCACGGCTATTGGATCTCGCAAGACGGCATTGACCAGCAGGCGTTCGATCACTCCGTATGCTCCACGTTGACACAATTCTTTAAGAGCCACGGTGCGAGTGTGGTCGATTTTGGATGCGCCAATGGAGCGTACGTGCGAGCATTCTCTGCTGCTGGCCTCAGATGCGACGGATATGATGGAAACCCACTGACAGAGCGAATGACTGACGGTGGGCGGAGCGCTCTCGATCTTTCTTTGCCGGTGGAACTGGAAACCACCTATGATTGGGTGCTTTCTCTCGAAGTCGGTGAACATATTCCAAGTGAGTTTGAAGACTCTTTTCTGGGGAACATTGATCGCCACAACCGAAAGGGAGTTATCTTGAGTTGGGCATCCCTGGCCAGGGTGGATATGGACATATCAACGAACGAAGCAACGACTACATCAAGTAGAGATTTGTCGAAATGGGATATTCCAACGACAACGTTCTTGAACAGCAGTTAAGGGACAAGCACTTCCGACTGCTGGTGGTTTCGAAATACAATTATGGTTTTTCGCCGTAAATAGTTGACGCCTCACCGCTATTCGTAAGGTTCTGCAGCCTGACGTTTTCGACCTAAATCAGAACTTGGCGATGTGTATTGCCGTCTTGTTGCAGCAGCTTCAGCTGGAGAAACTTTCGTCGGGCAAATTGATGTCGCGATACGGATCCAGATGAAGATCCATAAGCCCGGCCACCGGCCGCTTCAGATCCAGATCGAATTCCAGCCCGCCAGAGCAATGCACTTCTTGCCCGGCAATACTTCGACGCTCAGAGCCCCGCCGGAAGCCGCCAACAAAGGCAGGTTTGGGAGTGCAAGGCAGGCCATCACTCAGTGGGCCAGCTGAGGGCAGTGGGTCCGCTTCTGGCATTCAGTCAATTGTGGACAGCAGTTACCGGCCAGCAGACATGTCAGCCGGCAAGCATCGCCTTCGTCGTCCGGCATCCATCGGGGGCCCCCTGCGTGGCGAGCCCCAATGGATGCCAGCCGACGAAGGCAGGTCGAATGCCCCCCAGCAGATCAGCCCCAAAAAATGTTTGGTTCAGCGTTCACTTTTTAGAGCACACACTTAGAGCGGCACGTCACAACGCTTCTGAATCATGATCTTTGACATTCAGGACACGGGTAGAAGAACTCTCATCGGCACTCACGGACGCGCAGCCAGCAGTTTGCACTGGCAATCGCAGCGTGCGTGAGTACCGGTGGTGCAACATTCGGTTTTACTTGCGGTTTTTCTGTTTCCCTGTTTACTGTCTGGAGATCGTTCCATGTCCAATCTTGTGCGGGCTTCCCGCGAATTGTTTTCCCGAACGCCTGATGAGACGTTCGATTCCTTTGACCAGCTCTCTCAATACTGCAGCACGCTGCAGGAACATTCCATCGATCGTTGGGAACCACCGGAATCGGTGACTCCCGCGATCCTGGATAATGGCCAGCTCGGTCTGTCTGTCGGTTCTTCCGGTCAGTTCCAGCTGAATGACTGGTCTTTCGGCCAGCTGTGTGGTTTGGCCCGAGTCGATAGACTGACTCTCAATCGACTGCGGATCGAAACCGCCCTTCAGGCCTTGAGCGAGACGCTGCCGCGTGGTCGTAAACCGCTGCAGGTGCTGACCACCGATGACCGAGTCCGCTCGGTTCACGGTGCCAGTTACACACGGCTCTACAACTCAGAACTCCTGGAGATGGTTCGCCATCGTGCGGGGGATTTTGTGCCGCCTCAGAAAGGTTTCAATGGGGCCACCGGCTTGTATGCCGGTGAGCAGGACATGTTCTGCTTCCTCATTGATCCCACGGGCTGGGTGGAAATCGGCGGTGAGTCGTTTGCTCCGGGATTCTTCATTTGGAATTCCGAGGTCGGACGACGCACGGTCGGCATTGAAACGTTCTGGTTTCAGTCGATCTGTTCAAACCACATTGTGTGGGACGCGATGGAGGTCACGACCTTCAGCCGCAAACACACAGCCAACGTCCATGACGCTCTGCCGGAGATCACCGGTTTATTGGATCAGCTGGTCAAATCGCGCGATCAGCGCCGGGATGCTTTTGTTCGACAGATGACGGCAGCTCAGACGACTGTTCTCGGCGACGACCGCGATGCCACGTTGAAAGCTCTGACCGGGAAGGGGATTCCTCAGAATTCCATCCGCGAAGCTCTCAATATGGTCACAGCCAATGGATCACGGTTCACGGTGTTTGCTCTGGTGGATGCACTCACCCGTATCTCCGGACGAATTCGCCACGCCGGTGATCGAGCCGAGATGGATTCACGGATCGGTCGCCTGCTGGCTCTGGCAGCTTAGCAGGAGACCCATCATGCCGTATCTGAAACTCTGGCACGGTCACCGGCATCCGGATGAACAGCTTGACGGCTGGGGAGAAGACGGTCCGACCTTCGGACCGTTTCCATTTTTCCACATGACGTACGGCTGCGATATCAAGTTCGGTGATGACGGATATTGTCTCACTCTCGTTGAAGAGTTTGTGTACTACGACGGCATGTACTACGGCGACTGGTCATTCTGTGATCAGCTCGACGAAGGAATGCGGTCCGGTCTGGTGACGTTTGATCCCAACAAGGCTGTCCGTCCCGATTGTCGGCCCGGAAATCTTCAGCCTTGTAGTTCTCAGAACGAAGGAGGTGTTTCAGACACAGGAGTACAAATCATGGATCCTCAAGTCGCATGGCAGGATTTGCTGGAAGCGTTTCATCAGCTCGACTGGGACCGCGTTCGCGATCTTGCCGATGGCCTGCTGCAGTGGATGGACCGTGGCGGTTTCCCTCCGGAAACGTCTGCGGTCAGGAAAGCTGCTGATGGCGTTTCCATCGAGCCGCCACGGACGCTTGGCTCGGAATGGAATCGAACCGTGGCTCAGGCTGCGTGCCGATTCGCTCTGGACCTCGCGAATCAGGTCCTCAATGACCCGGATGGCATTCCTCACGGAGTTCCGTTCACACTGTCCTGCTGCAACTGTGATGTCGATGGCCCCAGCGACTACTACAAGGCTGTCGATGCCGGTTGGTTTCGCATTCGCTTTGTTCCCCAGAATGCGGGCGAGAACTTCATAGGTCTCTGCCCAAATTGCGAATAGCTCGGCCAAGAACTTCGCTGAGCCGCTCAGTATCGTCATCACGCTCCGCTGTGATGATCGCCGCACATCGTGTGCGGCGTACGATCCGTGGCAATTCGCTGCGGATCAAATTCAGACAGCCTGAATTGTTCGGGCTGTCATTTCTCAGTTACTCGTTGAATAGAAAGTTGACTCATGTCAAAACAGAATGGTTCTTCCGCCAAAGCTCCGGTTCACGAAGTGCGACTCGGACGGATTAAAGCCGCCGTCTGGGAAAACACAACAGAAAACGGAGTTCGGCACAATGTCACGCTCAGCCGTCTCTACAAAGACGGAAACCAGTGGAAGGACTCAGCCAGCTTTGGCCGAGACGATCTTCCACTGGTCATCAAAGTTGCCGATCAGGCACACGACTGGATCTTTCATCAGTCCGGCCCATCCGGCACTGAAGCGTGACGTACTGGAGGTTTGTCGTCAACCGTGATTCAGTCTCAACTGATCACAACGTGGCCCCGTTGCACCACCGGGCCTTTTTTTGCCCCATGATGTTGGCTCACATTTAAGATCCTGCATGGCCTGAATGAAGTCGCAGCAGCATCCCTGTTTGATCGCCGTCATCACCAGTGGTCAACAACACCCGTCCTCTTTTATCGAACAACTTTCGCCCACATCGCGGCATTAGAACCAAATCCTGACAATGTTCATGGCAATCCGGCCAGCCAGCAGGCATGCCTTCCAGCAAACAAACTTGCTGGAATGCCTGTGATTCTCCTCAGAAATCAAAAAATTCTTTGGGGTTGATAAAGGACGTTATCGGTGGCATAAGGATGGTGGCAAAACGGACTCCGAAATTCAAATCAACATGGAGGTGATCAGGAATATGAAACAAAGTGACAACGCATTTCTCGGACTGGGTGTGAAGTTTCCGGCATTGGTCGATGCGCCGGGTGTCGCACCGTGGAATCCAAACCAACTCGACATCTGGGCGGCAGAATCAGCAGCCGACGCGAACGCCGTGCATTCCGCAAGGTTCCTGCTGAATCTGTGGATGCCGGCACGCGAATGGCAGTGTGGTCGGTTCGACATGAACGAAGCCATTCAATCATGGGATCGTGTTCATCGGCGAGTATTTCTCGATTGGGCCGCGAGCGAAACCAACGTCGCCTGATCGCACCCGTGCATCAAGATGATCCGGGGGCAGAAGAAAACGTCATTCTGCACCCCGTGGAATCAACCGTCAGTGGAAAGAGCTTGCCCGCCATCATCGAACAAGCTGGCAATGGCGCTCGATTTGCGTTTGAGGAATTTTTCCACGCGAAAATTCGCAACGCTCACACGCGGCGAGCGTATCGCCGTGCTGTGCTCTGCTTTCTCGAATGGTGCGAATCACGGCAGAGGCAATTGCACGAAGTGTCACCGGCCGATGTGGGAGCATACCTTGACGAACTGTCGCATTCTGTCGCCAGCAAGAAACAGATTCTGGCCGGTCTGCGGCACTTCTTCGACGGAATGGTGATTCGCCACGCCATCGCGCTAAATCCCGCCTTGTCCGTGCGAGGCGAACGTTATCAGGTGCTGGAAGGCAAGACGCCCGAGATCACCATCAAGCAGGCTCGCAAGCTACTGTCGTCGATCAACACGGACAACGTCGTCGGCCTGCGTGACAAGGCCGTCATGTCGATTCTGATCTACACCGCATCCCGAGTTGGTGCGGTGGCTCGGCTGAAACTTAAAGACCTGTACGACACCGGCGATCAGTATTGCCTGCATTTCATCGACAAAGGCGGCAAATCGCGAGAAATCCCCGTGCGGCATGATCTGCAAAGCCTACTGCGATCCTACGTGCGTTCTGCTGGCTGCCGCATCGACGACAGTTCAGATCAGCCCCTCTTTCGCACATCGATTCGCAAAACGAGAACACTTAGCGACCGTCCCATGTCTGCCGGTGACATCGGTCGCATGATCAAACGTCGCATGAAAGCCTGCGGGCTCCCGATGAGGCTATCCCCGCACTCATTCCGAGTCGCGACAATTACAGATCTGCTCAATCAGGGAATCCCGCTTGAAGACGTCCAGCAGCTTGCTGGCCACGCTGATCCCAGAACAACCCGGCTCTACGACCGCCGTCACAAGTCCATCACCAGAAACATTGTCGAGCGGATTTCAATCTGACTGTCATAGCAACTGTAATGAATCTCTCGCGAACTACTTGCCGTTGTCCTGGGCGCGTCAGCTTAGCGCAAATCCGTCGCGATGCCATTTAGCGAGCAATGCACCATCGACGAGAACAATTCGATTTGACTTGGCGGCGCTTTCCTGAGCTTCGTCAGTGAAGCGACTGGTCGTGACGACGTATCCGCGAAATGCCTTTTGTTCCTCAACCACGCCTTTAAATTGCTGAATGGCAGGCCGTCCCACAGCGTTGTCCGATGCATAACGCTTGCATTGAACAACGACAATTCCGTCAGGGTGAAACATATAGCTATCGACACCGAAGTCATTTGACCGAGGAGTTAAACCCGTCGGGTGCCCCGCTTCTTCAAAGAAGCTCATCACATGTCGTTCAAACGCGATTGGATCCATTTGAAACAGAAACTCTCGGACCTGCAGGTCGTCATCCGGGACATCTGCGCGCATTGGAGTCATCGCATCGGCTCGCATTGCAGCCAACAATTCCTTCCTGGCTCTTCTCGATGTCTTAAATGCTACGAACGTCAGCATTAACCTGGTAAGCGGGTCGCGAATACTGCGGTCACGAATAAACGCCTCGATGATCGATGTCGCGCCCGCAGTGCCAAGAAACAGCAGCAATGCAACCGGGGCACCAATGGCGCCACCAAAGGCTGCGATGCCTGCTCCTTGAGCGCCAACAAATGCCGTTCCCACGGCCGTTATAGGCAACGCAATCTTCAAGGCCAATGGCAGCCTCGATGCCTTATAATTTCGAAGGCCAGTAGAGGCGATATTGGTTACCAATTGCCCGACTCGCAAAGTATTGATCGATCCGTAGAGTTGTTTGGCAGCTTCCGCTTTCGTCAAGTCAGCGTTGGCCAGAATTTGGCGGGCATCAATGAACCAACGCAGAATTTCATCGCGATCGCGTTCAACTGAAACCGACCGAATTCCAGCTATCAGCGTTTTGACGACGTTAATACGAGCTGTTTCTGCCAGAGTACCGGCCTGCGTTGACGTTGCGGCAACAATGGTGGCAAGCCAAGACTCGGGCAACTCGTCGAGCCTGCTGTTCGAGCCCATTTGCAGCTTAACGACCGCCAATTGGTCGCCGGAAGTGGACAACGCAGAGATGTCTTCAGCCGACGAATTGGACTCGGCACAAGGCGGATTAACGGCTTCAGGAGGCACTTGTTCCTTTTTGCGACGTCGGAGGTCTAGTTCGCCCAACCAATTGCGAGCGCGAGTGGCCAGATTCAATTTCTGTGTTTCAAACGCTTCCGAAAACTCTCGATCCACCGCGTTCGCCAAGTTTGCCAATTCGGAATCTGGAGACGGCGGAACTCTGGGGGCGTCATTCGTTGCTTCAGACATTAATGCAGACCGCCGGACAGGAGTCTTTCTCTTTCAGATACCGTTAAGTTCACGCCACAGATTACATACGCCGCCCATGATCGCAATCGCCTTTTGCAATCCGATAAAACACGCATCCCACGATCGTCCGTCGCTGGATCCAGCGACAGACAGAATGATTCTCCAAACCTGTCAATGGGCGCTTCATAACCAGCAGACGTGTGAATATTCAGTAAGTGGTTGACACTGGTTTTTAGAACTCGCGGAATTTTTGCGTGCCGGTGGTGATCAGCACCAGCCGGTTCCATGAGTCGTAGGTCGCTGACAATTGCTGCGGAGTCGTGCCGGTGTTCTCCGTGAAGGTGTTCCACTGCGCTTCGGTCAGTGTGTTCCACTGAGCCTCAGTCATCGGCACCCACGCCGGCGTGGTACCCGTGATCGTCGCCGGAGGATTTGGCATCCCGATCATGTTACCCGCACCGTCATATGTCGGCGTCGCCCATGCCGTGCCGACGGAATTCGTGATGCCCGTGATCTCGTTCACCTTGTTGGCGGTGCGGGTTTGATTGAGTTCCCATGTGCCGTTGCCG
>JBBQSE010000415.1:0-7918 GCA_038214195.1 Planctomycetales bacterium | reverse complement strand
AACGGTGGTGGACGTCACAAGATGCGTGGTGGCGGTTGGGCATGGTCGTTCATCGGTCAGGCATCCGCGTACGCCCATAATATGAATCCCAACGAAACCAGTTGCTTTAGTTTTGAAGGGGACTGGTACGGAAGCACGCTGAATGCCGCATCAAGCTATCACACCGGCGGTGTTACGGTGGCACTGGCTGACGGTTCCGTGAAGTTTATCAGCGAAAACATAGACAACGCGACATGGGCGCAGCTCGGAAATCGATCCGACAATCGACCTCTGGGAGAGTTTTGATTCGTCGATGGAATACTCTGCGGCTAACACCGAGCCGGGCCGTCTAAGACAGATGGTCCGGCTTTTTTCATGCTCCGGAATCGCGACTGCTGTGCTGCAAATGAAGTCGTGTTTTACGCCAATTCATAGCTGTGTCGGACAGGCTCTTCGCTACTGCGCCATACTGCTGCTATGCCACTCGGGCTGCACTTCTGACACTCCATCGCCAAACACTCGGAAAGCCGAAATCCCTGCAGCCGGGAAGACATCACCCGAAGTGGAAGCTTCGCAGGACAATTCGACAGGTCTGCCGATACTTCGAAACCCTGAGCCCCCGTCTCCCCAACCGAAGTTTATCAATTCCGCGTTGGTCCTTGGGATCGATTTCACTTATTACGCCGACAGGGTTCCTGGCAGATTCTTTTTACCGGAAGTCATGGGTGGAGGCGTCGGTTGGTTCGATTTTGATGGCGACGGCTGGTCTGATTTGTTTCTGATGAATGGCTCTGTTCTCGATCCGAGTACCGGACCTCCTGACATGCGTCACCGCTACGCGCTTTTCCGAAACAAGCTGGGCCGACAATTCCAGGACGTGTCGCAGCCCGCCGCAGCGGACCACAGCGGTTACGGACAGGGTTGCGTCGTCGGTGACTTTGACGCGGACGGCTTTCCGGACATCTACCTCACCAGTTACGGACCAAACGTCCTGCTGCACAACAATGGCGATGGTTCGTTTTCGGACGTCACAGACCAGGCAGGCGTCGGCGACGACCGCTGGGGAACGAGCGGCGTGTGGATTGACCTGAATGCTGACGGATATCTGGATCTGTTCGCCGCCAATTATATGAATGTCACACTCCAGAACAATCAGGCATGTAAGTACGGTGACGCGACCGGCTATTGTGGACCGGGACGTTTCGACGGAGTTCCCGACCTCGTGTTCGTCAGTAACGGAGACGGTACTTTTCGGGATGGTTCGGGTGAACTGGGATTCAATCAGACAGCGGGCAAAGGCCTGGCAGTTGCCGTTGGTGACTTTGACAACGATCAGCGTCCGGATCTCTATGTTGCAAATGACATGGAAGCGAATTTCCTCTACACACGGAGCGATCCGAATCCATCACAGCGGCAGTCCTCCGGCCCGACGTACGTTAACATCGCGGAAAGTGCGGGCTGCGCTGTGAGCGGCGATGGGATCAACGAAGCCAGCATGGGCATTGCTTGCGCCGACTTTGACGGCGACGGACGGACGGATATTTACCTGACGCATTATCATCAGATGAAAAACACGCTGTATCACAATCTGGGCGGGATGCTTTTTGAAGATGACAGTTCTCGGACCAATGTGGCGGCGACGAGTTTTCCGTTTCTGGGGTTCGGTACGGTTCCGCTGGACTACAACGCCGACGGTTATCCGGATCTGTTTGTCGCGAACGGTCATGTGCTGGGTCCCGCCTACAGTCCGAACGCTATGCCGCCTCAATTGTTCCTGAACAATGGCCGTGGTGGTTTCACGGAAGTGACGGCGTTCGCAGGCCCGTACTTTGGAGACGCATGGCTGGGACGAGGAGTCGCGGCCTGCGATTTCGACAACGATGGTGACACCGACATCAGTGTCTCGCACCTGGATCGGCCGGTTGCTCTGCTGGAAAATCAAACCGTGATGGACATCGGATTTATCGGCTTCGGATTGAGCCGCAGCGATCATCAGTCTCCCTGCTGTTCCCGCGTCACGGTGACGGATGATCGCGGTTCCTTCACGCAGGTTCTGGGAGCGGGCGGAAGCTATCTCTCGTCCAGCGACCCCCGACTGCTGTTCGCCGTCCGCAGCACCTCCGGCACGGTCAAAGTGGATGTTCATTGGCCATCCGGTCGAGCTGATCATTTCGAAGCCCTGTCCGCAAACCAGTATTGGCATGTGATCGAAGGACGACCCCCGGAGATCTTTGTACGATGACCGAGCCTGCTAAGAATGTCGAAACACTGACACCAGCTCATTCCTCCTCACAACCGCGACGCCGGTGGTTCAAATACCTTGCCATTGGACTGTCACTCGGGCTGCTGCTGGCGGTCGGGTTGTGGATTTCCTCAGTCGAGAAATCTCTCCGCAGAGGTAGAATCCTGATTGCGCAACTTCGCGAGGTTGAAGCGGAAAAAGAACTGGAAAGATATCTGCTGCTGCATCCCCGCGACCCGGAAGCCATTTTGCTGTGGGCTCAGGCGGTCATCACCGGCGACAGCCGAACTCCGACCGACGCCGCGAACCTGGCTCTCACTCGCCTGGCGGACATCCCGGACGATTCTCCACAAGGCGCTGAAGCCCGAATGCGCGAGGGGCGTCTGGCGCTGTTGATCCTGCATCAGCCGGATCGAGCGGAAAAGCTCCTCAACCGGTCCGCCGCTCTGAATCCTGATCTCGCCGACACGCAGTATCTGCTCTGGAAACTGCTCGATATGACCGAGCGATTTTATTTCAGTGCGTCCTTTTTCTGGAAGGTGTATGAACAGACCCCGGATGAATCAAAGCCCGAACGCCTTCGCGAATGGTGTCTGAGCCAATTCAGCCCAAGTTCGGCAAGCGCAGAATTTGATCGGCGAATGGGATTTCTGGGGCCGGATCAGCCTGTCAATGATCTTACAACGACCATCCGGCTGCAGGAATTCATGGCGCGGGAACCAGAATCGCCGATGGTTCGCGCCGCGCTCGCGTCCTGGCTGACTCGCGAACGCGAACGCGATGAAGCACTGCGTGTCCTGACTCAGAAACCTGTGCCCGAAGATGTCTTCGAGAATCCCCACTACGTTTCCGCAATTGTAATCGTCCTGATGGAATTGGGGAGACTGGACGAGGCCCAGGACTGCTTCAAACGCTGGCCCCCGCCACTGGAAGGATTCCTCTATTGGCGGGCAGCTGGTCGAATTTCTGAAATCATTGATCGCGACGACGCAGCCGCCATCGAGGCCTATGACAAGGCGCTTTCAATCTGGCCCGGCCCTGTGGACTGGACCATCATGCATCGCAAAGCTCAGTGTCTCAGTCGTCTTGGACAGCGCGACGCTGCAGAAGAAGTCCGTGTCGAGGAGAAGCGCATCGAATTCCTGATGGAAATCGACATCCAAAGGTCACTGCGTCTCGCGATCGTCGATCTTACGAACCAGGATTCCCTCCAGCAAATGGTCGATTTTTATCAGGCCATCCACTGTGAACAAGAGTCTAATTGCTGGCGGGATGCCATCGATCGATTGCGACAAAGTCCGGCGGCAGTATACTGATCGGCGTTCGGATCACCGGGTTCGAATTGTCGGCTGGTCGGACGAACCGTAGTTTTTCACTGAGTACAAATGAAGGAATCCCAAATGAAACAATTAACGACCTTGTCACTGATGACGTTTATGGCGATCGGTGCTGCTGGCTGCGGCGACAACGAAGAGTTGCCGCCGACTGGAGGCGGCGAAAGCTCAGTTCCGGCCGACGAAAGGAAGAAGGCCATGGAACAGAGCTTGAAAATGCAACAGGGTGCCGCGGCGGAAAAAGGTGTCGAAATGGCACTCCCGGGCGAAGGCAAATAGTGTTCTTTCGCCAGCGCGAAACCTACTCCGCATCATACATCCTGACTCAAACGCTCCGTCGTAACGCCGGAGCGTTTCGTATTCCCGGCTGCCATGATGTGCCCAGATAATGCAGCAGAATCGGGACTGCGGCCAGCGTTAGCGCAGACGAGAGCAATGCCAGGAGCGCCCATTCCCGAATTCCCCATGCGAAAGGTTCGTCGCCATCCGCTGAGACTGTTAGACGCTTGATCAGATCGGTCGGCAAATGTCGATCGTTGCCGTTGTGATAGGTTCCATGCAGCCGCGCGGCAATTTGCCGCAGAGTGCTGATGTCCTGGCGTGAATGATGTCCGTTCAGGAACGAGCCCGTCACAGGATCTCCGACACCGACAACCAAAACATCCGAGACGGACGGCGGCATGCGGGGCATTCCGGTGGCGGCAACAGTATCTCCATCGCTCACAAGCACGACAGTCGCGCTGCGAGGTCGCCAGCCGCGAGTCACATCGGCCGCCGCCTGGATCCCGCTGAACAAATTCGTGTCTCCGGTCCTGAACGCGAAGTGCATGGGCAGATCGTTGAGCACATTTTCAACGACACCGATGTCCTTTGTATCCTCCACGACTGGCAGTGCCTTTGTATACGTTGCCAAAACCGTGACGCGATATTCGTTCATCGGGATTCGACGAAAATACGATTCCATCACTTCGCGAGCCCGAGCCATGCGACTCTGCTTGCCTTCGACGCCCGCGTCAACCAGACGCATACTTGGCGAGACATCCAGAATCAGCACGATGTGCTTCAACTTGTGGAAGGGAACAGCTTCGTCGCTTCCGGGCGTACGAATTCGTGGGGCCAGAAGGAAGAGAGTCATCAGCGACCAGGCCAGCATCGCCACTGCGATCACGCGCAGTGGACTCATCGCGTACGCCGCGAACGACAGCTGACCGGCTGGGCCGAATGTGAGAATGCGTAACCGGTGAATCCGTCGCCAGTGCAGCAATTCCGCCGCCAGCATAATGACTGCCGCCAAACATCCGGCGACCACTGTGATCAGAATCTGCTGAGGCGTAATTTCTACCATGGCGTGTACCTCAGTCCGAATGCACTCAGCATCCACAGGCCAAGGATCGCCAGGCCGACCAGACAAAACGGCTGCAGGTAGTCCACGTATTCAATACCAACCGTTTCAATTTCCGCTGGCTTCATGGTATCGATTTTGCGAAACACGGTTTCCAGCACCGCCGGATCGCCTGAGACAAACGCTTCGCCGCCAGTGGACGCGGTGAGACTCAGAATCTCGGCGGGGATTTCTGAGCCCCCGATGTGAATGCCGTAAACAGAGATGTCAGCGGCGAGCAGTTCCTTTGCAATCTCCTGATCAGCTCCATTGTACAAATCCGCACTCTGGCCATCTGACACCAGGATGATCATGCGATCGCCACTGGTTTGTTGCTCCAGCACTTTGCGGCAATTGACCAGGGCGCGACCGATCATCGTGCCGCCACCGATGGCCCGCTGTGAATCCGGTTTCATGAACGGCAGGGCACAGCGGAATGCGGACGTGTCGCGCGTGAGCGGGCACCAGCGAACAACGTCGGTGGCGAAAAACGTCAGACCAAACGCATCGCCTTCGCGGTAGTTCAGAAACTCGTTGATGGCCTTCATGGAAGCGTCGTAGCGGTTTCCCTCACCAAATTTTGCCGTCATACTTCCCGAGCAATCGACGCAGAATTCGATGTTGGTCAGCCGTCGCTGGTTCACCGGATTTCCGGCGGCGAGAGGAATGCAGGCGATCACGACCGCGATCAGCAGCAGGAATGGGAGCAGCAGTTCGACCGATGAAATCAGGATCTGCACGATATTCCGCGAAGGCCGTGTTCCGTGGTCAATCGGAATTGCAATGCGACGTCCGCTGCGTGTCAGAAGCCAGGCACCAATCGCGATTGGGACGATGGCCGCCAGTAGCAGGACGGGGCGTTCCAGCGACAATTCGGGCAGCGACATTGCTGCTGTCAGCGAACTGCCGGACCCTTCAAGAAAGTTCGTCCCACCTGCCGGGCTCATACCTGCGGCTCCTCGTTCCGAGCGGCCATTTCGTCAAGCGGCGACAGCAAAACATTGAGATCAAGTTGTTCCGGTTGCGGACGATCGTAGAGCCAGCGTTCCAGCTGTCGGAGCAACGGCCCCGCGTCGGGATCATTGCTCAGCCGTGCCAGCGCAGCTTGTGCTGGCAGCTCCTGAATTTGCTTGTGCTCGCGCCAAAAACCGACGATGAGACCTTCCAGACGGGCTTTGTCGGCGACAGAGAATTCGCCGCTCGAGACCGCGCTGGCCACAAGGCTGCGGATGACATCGAGACGGCTTTGAGGGGATTTGTCAGTGCTATCGACTTCGAAAGTCGATCGATTTCTACCACGAAGCATAATGGCGACCAGTCCCGCGACCCAAAGCAGCCCTCCGAGCCACATCAACGCCCGATAACCTCCGACCGAGATTCGTGGCTGCGAGTCAGGCGCATTGGGAGCGACTCGTTTCGGCGGCAGCGTCGCGGTCGCGGACACGATCAGTGGCGGCAGGTCATCCGTCGATGTGCCGTCTTTTCTGGCCAGGTATTTTGTCAAGTCGTGCGTTCCGGATTCGTAAGCCGACCAGGTCAGGTCATACCGAAATCCATCGCCATGCGAATACACAGCATCAATTCGGATCACCACCGGTGCCGTGCGCGAATCCGTCGCCCGAGGAATCAACTCACTCCCCGGCAGCACGACCTGCTGAATGCCGGCCATCATTCCGACGTTCGCGGCAAGTTCGGCATGGCCTTCGATTCGCGCCGGAGCGGGCATTGCTTCGTCAGCATGGAGCGGCACGGCGACGATCATGAGACTTGCCGCAATCATGACGAACAGGAAAAACCGCGATGCCCGTCCGGCTGAGCGGCAAGGCGCTAGCCGCCGGTATGGGCTCGGAAAACACAGGAAAGACCGGCGGCTAGCGCCTTGCCGCTCACAATCTTGCGAATAACTTGCCACTCCCCAAGGTCGTTGGGGTCGGACCACGGATAGTGCCATCATCGCGCACCTCGCGTAAACACGCCGCGGGACGCAAAGAAATGCCGCACCGGCGCGACAAACGGTTTGTCCGTCCGAATCACAAGATGATCCACGCCCGCCCGTTTCAGATCCCGCTCGAGCGTTTCCTGATCCGAATGCGTGTCGGTGGCATGCGCAATGATTTCACGTCCCGTCTCCGCCTCAACCGCGCGAATAAATCCACCACCCTGAAGTCCGTCTTCAGCGGGATCACGCAGTTGCAACAATACGCACTCATGCTGGTGATTCAATTGGCGAATCATGGGGATCGCGCTGGGATCATGCAGATCGCTCAGAACGATGATGAGCGTGCGATTCAGCAGTGATGGATGCAGCTGAGCAATTCGTCTCGACAGCGTCGTCTGTTCGTCAAATCGAAATCGCCGCAGTTTCAGCAGCCACTGCAGAATCTGATCACGCCCCAGCGATGGGCGAACATGCAGATCCCGATCACCAATTCCCAGTACTCCCACGGGGCTCACGCGATCCAGACAGGCCAGACCGATGCCCCCCGCCAGATGCAGCGCCGTCTCATACTTCGTGCGCTTTGTCGAACTGATCATCATTGACGCTGACGTATCAACGAGCAGATAACAGGGCAGCCGTTTCGGAGTTTCAAACTCCTTGATGTGCGGCTTTCCGGTGCGAGCCGTGATTCGCCAGTCCATCGAACGGATCGGGTCGCCGTACTGATACTGTCGCGACTGAACATATTCGACACCGCTGCCAAGAAACGGCGAACGATCAGTCCCGTAACTCAGACTGTTCGCCAGTTTCTTCACGGCAATCACAAACTGCCGTGAATCAAGAGCGTTGAAGTTTTCGAGGTATCCCTGCACTGTAGGTTTGCCTTAATAGTCGTCGTTCGCTCGGGACGTCGATTTAATTAGTGTTGATTTTGTGGAATGACTTTGTAGTTGTAGTCGTTGAGTTTTTCGGGGTATTCAACGACGACGTTTGCTGCCAGTTTCTGTTGAGCTTTGTTGGCGGGGCGGAAGGTTTCTTCCAGA
>JBBQSE010000414.1:0-7920 GCA_038214195.1 Planctomycetales bacterium | reverse complement strand
ATGCAAAAACCGACGTTGCGTTGATTCGCATCGATGCCAAGGGACTGCCTGCGTTGAGTCTTGCGAATTCGGATACTGTCGAGCTGGCGGAATCCGTGCGTGCGATCGGTTATCCGTTATCCGATGTGTTGGGGACAGATGTCAAAGTCACCACCGGCACTGTCGCGGGTATTGTTCAGGACAAGCAGCGCGGGCGACGAATTCAAATTGATGCGGCAATCAATCCTGGAAACAGTGGAGGGCCTGTGGTTAATGGATCCGGACTGGTCGTTGGCGTGGCGAGTTCCAAACTTTCCGGTTCTTCGGTCACCGCAGTCGGATTTGCGGCACCCATCAATGAACTGCGAACACTGGCGGCGTCAAAGGGTATCCAGCTTCCGATTGCCGCAGCTGGACCTGAACTCTCCGGGCCGGAAGTCGCACGGAAGATCACGCCGTCTGTGGCCTACATTCGAGCCTGGGGAAACAGTGGCGGGCGGTTGTACAACGTGTCGTATACAGCCAGTTTCTCGGAGTCTCAGCGTGAGACACGTCGCATGGGGCGTGGCATTCCGATACCCGGACCGCCCTCATTTCCTTCACACACGTCGGATCGAGGACGGATCACGGTCAACGCCCTTGGTGAAGTTGTCGAATATCAGGGCAAGGAGCAACTGCCCGCAGTCCTGGGGCCCGTGGGCATTTTCTTTTTGGAGCCGCTGGACGCATATTCCGAAACTCAGTGGCAAACGGAAAGCGAAACGACGCTCCGCCGCATCAAGCGGGATGAAAGTGACTTCGGCCCATTCGGAAGTCCGTTTGGCGGACGACGCGGATTCGGGCCGCCCGCAGGATTTCCTGATCCCTTCGGACGCAATCGTGATCGCGAAGAAGAAGTCGTGGAAACGATTCCGGCCACAGAAAGAACGACTTACCGTGTGGAGAATTCGCTCAACAACCGCATCTCGATTGCGAAATCGTATGAGTTCACAGCGACACGTGCCAACGGTCAGCCGTATATGAATATTCGCGGCAGCGGGACGGTTGTCTTTGATACGGTCCGCGGCGCGCCCAGCAGCATGGAGTTCACATCACGCATCCAGCAGGACAGCGACGGTACGAAAATCGACGTCCCGGTGAAGATCACCTACACGCTTCGCAGTTTGGAAGAGTTGCAGCGTGAAAAGGAGCAGGCGGAAGCGGCTCAAAAGAAGATGGAAGTGGAGAAAACGAATCCCAACCCAGAGCTTGTTGATGAGATTCTTGCCCAGCTAAAAGCAGCGGAGGGTGGCAGTGCGGCCTCACAGCCGCTGTCAAGACTGGGCCAGATCGCGATCGTGGATTCGAAACGCGACGAAGTCATTCGCGTGATGCGGAATCACATGAAGAACAGCAACCCATTTGTCCGCAAGTCCGCGACAGAAGTCTTTTGTATCTACGCCACAAAAGAACAAATGACAGAGCTGAAGAAAGTGCTCGAAGATCGCGATGGACTCATGTTCGAAGCAAGAAAACGCGCATTCCAGACGGTGGCGAAGGTTTGCACAGCGGAAGAGTATCCAATGCTCATCGGCCTGGTGACCGACACGTTCCTGCGGACTGAAGCCAAAAATGTGTTGATTGGTATCGGTCCGGCAATCGAAGATCCAATCCTGAAAGAGTTGGACTCGATCACCGACAGCAGCGCCCAGAACGAATTGATCGAAGTCCTCAAGAAAGTGGGCACTTCCAAAAGCATTCCGAAGCTGGAACAGCTCGCCAAAAGCGGTGGCAGTGCCAAACACTACGCAACGCAGGCATTGGATGCAATTCGTGCCAGGCTGTAGCTGAAGGTTCTGCAGATCTGCGTTGATCTGCTGCGGATTGGGAGGACTCGCCTTCCAATTGCCAGCAAGAAAAGCAGCCGTCACCCTCGCAGAGTGACGTGTACTTTGCAGGTCGGGTGCCAATGATCTGGCACCCTTCCGTTCGCCGGATGTGAAGTGTCAATCATCGGCCTCATCGCTGGCTGATGGAGTGACTCGGGCGAAAAATCTGTGTGCGGGAGATGACGTGTCGATGATTCCCTTTTTTCGGTCGCGCTTCGAGCGTTTATCGTTCGCGCGCTGTTTCTTTTCCTGTTCTCGTTGACGTTTTGCGTACGTGTTTTGGTTCTTTGCGATTGCAGACTCCTTTAAAAATCCGGGGAAATGTGTTTAGCGATTCCCGGTTGTTGTGGTGCTGGCGGGCTTTTTAACGTCCTTCTTGACTTTCTTGTTCTTCTTGTCATTTTTCTGACGGTTGTCGCCCTTACCCATTGTTCTGTCTTCTTCTGGTGGAAAATCGAGCGAAAGGCAATGATTCGCTCGACACGGAAACGTAAACAAAGGCACACGCCTTCAACTCGTGCGCATTCTATCAGAATGGTTCCGCTTTGGCACTGCTTATCCAAAGTTATGACGCACGGGCCGCAGTTCATCAGCAATCAGAATCAAAATTGAATCCGTAATCCGAGAAAGGTTGTTTCATGCATCGCCAGTTGACCTGCTTGTCGGCGGCAGTTTCTTTCGTCCTTATTGGCGGTCTTGCGATCGGATCCGACTGGCCACAATGGCGTGGTCCGGACAGAAATGGTCAGTCTGACGAACATTTGGCATCAGCCGACTGGGCGGGCAATCCGCCAAAACACCTGTGGACGGCCACTGGTTTTGGGGAAGGCTACGCCAGTGTCGCTGTCGTCGATGGTGTAATTTACACCCTCGGAAACACGGGAGAAGGTCAGGCTGTGATCGCGGCAAAGGCCGACGATGGCAGCATCCTTTGGAAGAAAGTGATCACCACCGCTGATCCCGACCACAAGCATGAAGGTGCGCGATGCACGCCGTCGATTGACGGCGATCACCTTTATGTCGTGACGTCCAACGGTTCCATCGCCTGCCTGAAAACCGCCTCCGGCGATCTGGTCTGGCAGCGCCAGTTCAGCGACTGGAAAGGAACGATGATGTCGGGCTGGGGTTTCTCAGAATCGCCGCTGGTTGATGGCGAACGCGTCCTTTGCACGCCGGGCGGTCCCGACGCTCTGGTTGTTTGCCTCAACAAGATGACCGGGGAACAAATCTGGGCCTGCAAACCATCCTTTGAAGGCAATGCCGGAAAAGATGGTGCCGGCTATTCATCAATCGTGGTCTCTAACGCACTGGAAATCAGGCAATACGTGCAGCTCACCGGAAAAGGACTGATTGGCATCCGTGCGGACGATGGCAGTCAGCTATGGACATACAATCGCGTCGCGAACGGCGTGGCGAATATCTCGACGCCGATCATTGACGGCGATCTCGTTTTTGCCTCCACCAGCTACAAAACCGGTGCCTGCCTCGTTGAGCTGAAGATGGTCGATGACCGCATCGTCGCCGAGGAGAAATACTTTCTGGAAGGTAACGTCTTCAACAATCATCACGGCGGCATGGTCCTGATCGATGGCCACATCTACGCCGGCCATCAGCAAAACGAAGGATTTCCCACCTGCATCAATATGGCCACGGGCGAGATCGTCTGGGGCGGCAAAATGCGTGGTCCAGGGAGCGGATCAGCGGCGGTCTTGTCGATCGATGGTCATCTGATCTTCCGCTATCAAAATGGCACCGTTGCTCTGATCGAAGCGACACCTGTGGAATATATCCTCAAGGGCAGTTTCGAACCGGATTTCCAAAAAGGAAACAGCTGGGCTCATCCGGTTGTGGTCGGCGGGAAATTGTACCTGCGCGAGCAGGACAAACTCATGTGCTACCAGGTTGGCAGGTGATTAGGCGGGAGGCAGATGGTGTAGTACCCGGAAAGAAGCCCGGCTTCTCAGAGAAGCCGGGCTTCTGGTGGTCAATCGTTTTTCTGCCGCTCGGCTTACTGGCCTTCACCCTGTTGAATCTTCCTGACTTGTCGCATAATTGCTTCGATGTCCACCAGCATTTGTTCCTGATTGCCTAGTGCCGGAAACTGGGTCCTGGCAAATTGCTGGCTTGTCCATTGCCGTTCATTTGACGTCTTCGTGCGCAGCAGAGCCGCGCAAATAACGGCAATGACGTTTCGTTCTTCAGGGAAGCGTTCGAACAACGATTGATCGACCAGACGCCGCACCGTAACGAAAACAGCATTGCCTGCCTGCGCACCGGCTTCGGTAGATTCCTGAACAACCTGCACGGCCGACTCCATGGCTTCAGGATCGGCGGAATCTTTCTGGCCACGCAGCACATCCAGCACAACCTTCCAGGCGTCCGACGTCAATTGACCAACGTCGATCCCCCGGTCTTCGTAATCCTGGAAGCTAATAATCTGCGTGATGAACGGCTTAAGTCGTGTGCCCATGTCTTTTTTCACCGAGGGCGAACGGACGGTGCCCGCGACTCTGCGATCACCTTCGACCCAGGCTGGCTGTTTCTCGATCAGACGCTGCATGGTGTCTGCCTCGATGGGATCCCGCACTGTCGAATAGCGATTCCGATTCGAATTGACCACAATCCGATGGCGAACAAACGCATCCTGCATCCTTTCTCCTGTGCCGAGATCACCTGGTGACTTCACGAACATGACCAGATCACCCACCTCAGGCTCAAATGACGTTGGCTTGCGAGTTTGGCACCACGTCGGATCGCTGTAACTGATTTCCAGCAGGCCGAGCGGCATAAAGTGGCTGTCCCGATATCGGACAATCGCAACATAGCTGCCCTGACGAAGCGTGTGGACCTCTCCCAGATCGATCAGCGGCATTCCATCGACAATCTGTTCAACGGTGCCAATGAACCAAACCAGTCCGGTGGGTTCTTTCTCCGGACGCGGAGCGGCGCTAAGCACATTTGTGACTGTCATCAGTCCAAGGAATGCCGCCGCACTCAATGTTTGAAAAATCGCCATTCGTTTGGAAAGGGTTGTCATCGAGTACCTCAACTTCCAGAGAACCACGTGTCGCGTCGGCGACCGCGATTTGATCCGAATGGCATTCAGGCGGCCTGCTTTGCTCAGAATCGATATAATATACCGACAATCAATGCCGGAGTGCAAAAAGAATCCTTGCCACGGCACGCTCCGGCTGCTGCCAGTTCAATGCGCCCCGCTTAATCTGCATCTTCAGACGAGTCAACTGGGACAGCCAAGGCATGTGCCGCGCAGCGAAAAGGGGCAAAACGCTGCCTCCGCACGCACCCGAATACCGTGACCGCAGGGATGCTTCCTCTCGGACCTGACCCGGTTTGGCTGGACCCGCCGCGATTGGAGACAGCGTTTTGCCCCTGTCAGAATTCGACTTCTGTCGATGGTGCAAACACGCGAGCCCCGCATTATTCAGTCGCAAACCCTGAATCGCAAGTCCTGAGCCCGCCGATTGGCACATGAATCGTATTTTCTTATCTTCCCGTCACAAATCACCACTCTCTACACATTGCGAACGCAACTATGGCCATCCAATTTAACAGCGACTGCGAAGCGGCGGCGCGTATTCTGACACGAATGTCTCTGGGCGAAGATCTGCGTGATGTGGGCGATCTCACCAGTTTATCCACGATTCCATCAAATCTAACCGCGACCGTGAACATCGTGGCGCGACAGACGGGAGTCTTGAGTGGTCTCTCCATCCTGCCAATCGTGTTTTCTGAGATGAATGTTCCGGTCCAGGTGACGACTCACGCGAACGACGGGGATCCGGTCGCCCCGCAGACTCTGATCGCCTCAGTGAAAGGCCCGGCACAGGCGCTGCTGACAGCGGAACGCACGATCCTGAATTTCATGACACTGCTGAGTGGAATCGCTTCCCGCACGGCGCAGTTTGTGGCTGAAGTGCGGCACACCAAAGCCGTCATCCTGGACACTCGAAAGACCTTCCCCGGCTATCGCCTGCTGCAAAAATATGCCGTCCGCTGCGGTGGCGGGACTAATCATCGGATGGGTCTGTACGACGGAATCCTGATCAAGGACAACCACATTGCGGCGCGCGGCGATTCTTCCTGCGCCGACGCCGTGGCAGATGCACGAAGGTATGCAACTTCGCACGGAGTGAATCCGCAGATCGAAATCGAAGTGGATTCACTGGAACAACTCCGGGACGCCTTGAATGAGCACCCGGAAATTGTTCTGTTGGATAACATGGATCCAATAAAGATGGTGGAAGCCGTTCGATTGCGCGACGCATCGACTTCACCGGCGACACTGCTTGAAGCTTCAGGAGGAGTCACAATGCAAACTGTCCGTGCGATTGCTGATAGCGGCGTGGATCGGATCAGCATCGGCAGCCTGACGCATTCATCCCCGGCCTTGGACATCGGATTTGACTGGCCGTGGTGACAATGCCGCCGCACTTCGTCGCGCCCGCCTAAGGGGCGCTCGACCAATAATTGAGCGGCAAGACGCTAGCCGCCGGTGATTAAGACTGCAGCATACCGGCGGCTAGCGCCTTGCCGCTCACTACATATCGGCCATTTGGTTCCCGAGCGTTCTTAACCTGACGAACTGCCCCTGTTCCGCGCAAGCGGCAGCAGCGCCTGCGCCAGCAGAAACAGCACCAGCGGAGCGATCCAAAGGATCCGCAAAAAGTGCAGAGCGGTGTCCGGCAATGGTACCAGCTGAGCGAGGATCAGGTAGGCCACCATGCCCAGCATCATGTAGACCAAAACGCCGCAGCCGATGGCCGTCATCTGACTCTTGAAGACGCCTTTTTCACTCCCGGAATCGAAATGCACATCGACCGTGCGGCGACGACGCAGCGACTTGTCAACAGCTTCCGCAAGTTCCAGCGTGACAGAGAATGACTCCATCCATTTTTCGCACAACTCACGGGACTGGCAAATCGTCGTAATTCGATCCAGCAATTTTGGCACTGCCGCAATCGGTACAATTCGCGTCGTACCGCCACTTTGAGCAATTCGCAGGACGATTCCGTCATTTGGCTCGGCCATTGGCTTCATTGTCAGCATCGCTGGAGGCAGCCGTCCGTCGGCAGTTGTCGCGGCGCTTAAGGTGATCAGCCGAGAGAGGAGGCTTCCGTCCGGAGCATTCGCGTCCAGAGCTGTGACCTGACTGAACTTGAAGCCGCTGGCGGACAGATAGTCGAGTCCGCGAATGAACGTCGATCGCAGCGCCGTTCCCGTCGAATCCAGCAGCGGCAGGTCAACCGACAGCTGCCGGGTGGCCTGGAGTTCCAGCCTGAGATCAGCGACTGAATGCGGAATCTCCTGAATTGCCATCCGCGGCAACAGCGGCAAAATTCCCCGCTGACATTCATCGAGAATCAAATGCAATTCAAACGAATATGCGGGAGAACACGAAGGCGGAGGGATCACGACGACGTGGCGATCCGCCTGAACAGCGGCCCGCACAATCCGCAGCGATTCGTCGAGATCATCAATCGCAACGACAACAATATCGACATCACCCGCCAGCAATGCGTCTTCTACAGTGGCAGCCAGCGTCACGGGGATCGCGAGCCGATTCACTGCCGCCGCCAGTTCGCCACTCAGCGCGCAGGCATTCAACGTGTGCTCTGCAGAACTTGTCAGTTCTCGCAGCAAATCAATTGCCGTCGCGTTATTGCCAGCAATGGCAAATCTCATGGAATCGGTCTCGTCGTGATTGAGGGCAGTCCTGCCAGAGTCTAGACCCTGGCCGCAGACCGTCGAGCGATCCGGCATTCTTTTCGAGGGCTTCCCGAACTCGCGACAACGGCCGTCAACTTTGCGGAAGACTTTGAATCGAGAGAACGTTACGCGGCAGATGTCCGGCACGATTGGAAATCCAGTTTCACCGGATAAGCTGTGATACTTCCGCGAACGGCGTCGAAGCGATAACGTACGACACGAGTGAAGTGCTTCAGAAACTCGTTCGTTTACCCGGTGGTCGCAGACCTGGTTTTTCCAGCGTGGTCTGCGACCACGGGTTAAACGAGCACAGGGAACCCGACACAAACACTGCACAATAAGAGCC
>JBBQSE010000413.1:0-7922 GCA_038214195.1 Planctomycetales bacterium | reverse complement strand
CCATTGATCAGAGCATCGAAACTTTTGGCTTTGCCGGATTCTTCGGAATGCCCTTCGAATATATCCCGCTGGGGGCGTCCTCAGGAGCCGCTCAATGTCCCGTATTGCTGAGTCCCGGCTTCCGAATCCACGAAACTATCCGAGGGGTCGACGAAGCCACTGTGACCGAAGCAAAGGACTCTCGAACTCGGCTGAGATCTATACGGAAGCAATGGAAATCGTTCCAGAGTTCTGCGTCATCTTGTTTTTCATTCGTCGAATCGATCGGCCTGGTGTACTTCGGCAGGCTGCTCACAGACTCGCTGCGATTGACTCGCCCGGTGTCTGATTCCGCCTGCGACGGCGTGGCAAAAGGCAGCCACAGTCGGCTGGGGCCGGATCTGAACAGACCGAATTCAAACAGCCCCGGCCACGATTGTTTAAGCAGCGAGCAGAAGGCCACGCTGGCTGAGAACATGCTGCGAAATCTCGGCCTGACGAAAACGTTTGGCCGCATCGTGGCGATCTGTGGGCACGCATCCGATGTGACGAACAACCCGTACAAAGCCGGACTGGATTGTGGAGCGTGCGGTGGTCATTCCGGTGAACCGAATGCACGAGTCGCGGCGGCTCTGCTCAACGATGCCGAGGTCAGAAAAAATCTTTCGCAACGCGGTGTTCCAATTCCGGACAGCACCTGGTTTGTGGCTGCGGTTCACAATACGACGACTGACGAAATTCGATTTCTCGACATCGACACGATGCCAGCGGAGTTCGTCGAAGAGTTTCGAACTGTTCAGACCTGGACGCACGCCGCCGGTCGACTGTGTCGAACGGAACGCTCCGTCAGACTCGGTGCAAAATCCGAATCAGACGTTCTTCGACGCAGCCAGGACTGGGCAGAAGTTCGACCCGAATGGGGTCTGGCTAGCAACGCCGCTTTCATTGTGGCTCCCCGATCGAGAACTGCCGGACTCAACTTGACCGGTCGAACATTCATGCACAGTTACGATCATCATCAGGATCCGGATCTGCGAGTTCTGGAGCTGATCATGACTGCGCCAATGGTCGTGACCAGCTGGATCAATCTTCAGTACTACGCTTCTGCGGTGGACAACCGAGCGTTCGGCAGTGGAAACAAACTGATTCACAATGTTGTCGGTCAGTTGGGTGTCTTCGAAGGAAATGGCGGAGACCTGATGACCGGTCTGCCATGGCAGTCTGTCCACGATGGCCAGAATTTCCAGCACGAGCCTCTGAGGTTACTGGTGTTGATCGAAGCTCCTCGAAAATCCGTTCAGCACATCATCGAGAAACATGCGCACGTCAGTGATCTTGTCACGAATGGCTGGCTGTCACTGATGGTATTTGACGGAACGAATTTCTATCGATGGACATCCGAAAAAGACTGGGAAGCACAAGCCTGACTGAGATTGCAGAGCTGGCCGATTGAAAACTGTTTCAAGTGACTCGTTCCTGCATCATTTCTGTCCTTATCCAGATTTTTCGGAAAAACAGAGTTATCGTTGGACATTTATGGCGGTCTGAATAGAACGATTTGAACGTTTTATTCAACCCCAATGAAAAGAGAGAAGTACGATGAAGAAGTTGACAACAATTCTGGCAGCTGGATTTCTGGCCGTGTCTGCCACCGCAGAAGCAGGCTCGAAATGCAACGGAACGGCGGTCACGAAGAGCCAGACCTCCCGAACCCACGTGCTGACATCGGCACCTGTGAATGCGGCAGCTGAGAAAGACATCGTAGACACCGCTGTCGGAGCCGGTTCCTTTAAAACACTCGTGGCCGCAGTGAAAGCCGCTGGCTTGGTGGACACTCTCAAAGGCAAGGGTCCATTCACGGTCTTTGCTCCGACGGACGAAGCATTCGCGAAGCTGCCAAAGGGAACGGTTGAGACACTCCTGAAGCCAGAGAACAAGGCGAAGCTGCAGGCGATCCTGACCTATCATGTGGTTTCTGGAAAAGTGATGGCAGCAGACGTTGTGAAATTGACCGGCGCGACGACGGTACAGGGCCAGAAGATCGACATCGCCGTGAAGGATGGCAAGGTCAGCGTTGACGGGGCTCATGTCGTGAAGACTGACATCGCTTGCTCAAACGGGGTGATTCACGTAATCGACAGCGTCATCCTTCCTGCCGATAAGGACATCATTGACACGGCAGTCGGTAACGAAACGTTCTCCACGCTGGTTGCTGCTGTGAAAGCGGCAGGACTCGTGGAGACGTTAAAGGGAGAAGGTCCGTTCACAGTCTTTGCTCCGACAAATGAAGCGTTCGCCAAGCTACCAGAAGGCACGGTCGCCAATCTTCTGAAACCAGAAAACAAGGACAAGCTGATCGCCGTCCTGACTTACCATGTGGTTGCCGGAAAAGTGATGGCCAGTGATGTCGTAAAGTTGACTGATGCGAAGACAGTGAACGGCAAATCTGTTGCGATCAAAGTCAGCGAAGGAACCGTGATGGTTGACGGTGCGAAAGTCATCGCTACCGACATCGAGACCTCGAATGGCGTAATTCATGTCATCGACTCTGTGATCCTCCCATAAACTTACAGCGATTTCGAAAACTCTGAGCGATCGACGCACCGTCGGTCGCTCTTTTTTTGTGCCAATTATTCTGCCTTCAAACACATGAGAAAGACACGAGCATGTCAATCGAACTTGAACACCCACGGTCAACCGAGACATTGCCAGACGATTGTTGTGTTGCGTTAAGCCGATCACGCACATTGCAGCATGTTCTGACAACCGAGCCTCCAGTGGACCTAGCCGCAATCAGGTCGGCCGTGCGAACAATTCTGCGGGCCGTCGGCGAAGATCCGGACCGTGACGGGTTACTCGAAACACCGCGCCGAGTCGCAAAAATGTACGCAGAGATGTTTGCCGGTCTGCGACTCGATCCCGGTCGGCATCTCGACGTGACGTTTGAAGAAAACTACGATGAAATAGTGCTCGTGAAGAATATCGAATTCACAAGCATGTGTGAGCATCATCTGCTGCCGTTTCGAGGTGTGGCCCACGTGGCCTACATTCCGAATGGCCGCGTGACAGGACTCAGCAAACTGGCCCGCGTCGTCGAAGAAGTTTCTCGGCGTCCGCAGGTTCAGGAGCGAATGACGCAAACCGTCGCGAATCTGATCGAGGAACGGCTGCAAAGCAGTGCCGTCGGCGTGATTGTCAAGGCCGAGCATTCCTGCATGTCCATGCGAGGCATCCGCAAGCAGGGAAGCATGACTGTAACCAGTGCCATGCGCGGCACATTTCGAACGAATGCTGCCAGCCGCGCAGAGCTGATGTCGCTGATCAATGCCGCAGATTGATATCCGCCTTCTCCTCAGGAGTGACTCATGATCATTCAGAAGCAATACAAGTTTTACGCCGCTCATCGCAACGAAACGTTGCAGGACAAATGTCGAAACTTGCATGGACATCGTTATGGACTGCGGTGCCATTTCGAGGTGGAGCGTGACGGAGACATCAGCACTCTCTTCGGCGACTTCGACGCCCGGATCGAACCATGGCTCAAGGAGTTCTACGATCACGGGATGTTGATCAACGTCCATGATCCGCTCTATGAAACACTGCAGAAACACATGGCACGCACCGGTGAGACACTTCGACTCAAGGTGATGGGCGGTCCCACAAGCGTAGAGAATCTTTGTCACTTGTTGTTCAGTGAGATTACTCAGATGGGATTTCGCCTCGCGCTGCTGGAAGTTCAGGAAACTGACACCTCGACCATCAGCTACACACGGGAAGACTGGATCGCAGACAATCGGAACTTCGCCCGCCGCATGTCTCATTCCGATACGGAAGTTGTCTCGCCGTCCTGAACCGACAAACCAACGATTGCCGAATTTTTTGCCTTTTCGCCAAGGGGACAGCGGCGTAGAATCTGGCCTGCAAATACCCGTGGAAAGGATGCCCTGATGAAAGTCCGTGCAATATGCCTCGTACTCGCTTTTGTGATTCAGGGCTGCAGCCTAAACGGCGATCGATTCTCAGAGGCCCCCGAGAACGATCTCAATCCTCAGAAAATCTCTCCGCAGAAGGCGGACAACACTGATACGCCTCTGGAATCTGGCAGCCCGCGTCACGTTCTAGTCTCAGACACTGAGTATTACTCAGCAATTCCCCGGCCAGGTCAACCTGCAGATGGGAACCTAACGGCGGGTTCCGGGTTTATGATTCTCCGTAAAGCCGACCGTTACCTGCTCGTACGTTCCGACACAGGCTATGAGGTCTTCATTGACGCAAAAACTATGGAACAGGAATTAGACCCACTTCTCGCGGAAGTGGCTCCGCTGGTAACGGGGTGTACCCAGTTTGCCCTGGACCGTTACCAGCAGTTGCAAGGGCAGAAGGGCAACCTGTTCTTTTCTCCTGCCAGCATCTCCATTGCTCTGGCTATGACCTCTGCAGGAGCGGCCGGCGAAACCCGCGATGAAATAATGCAGACGCTGCACTTCGGTACCAGCGACGAACAGCTCCATGTGAGGATGTCGGCTCTGCAACAGTTGTGGACGAACCCGTTGGGCGAGAACGGAATCCAGCTGAGGCTCGCCAATCGATTATGGGGAATGGAAAAAGTCGGCTGGCAGCCAGCATTTATGAAGATAACTCGCGACCAGTACAATGCGGAGTTGGCCCCGGTGGATTTCATGACGCAATCCGAAAAGACTCGGGAAACCATAAATGCGTGGGTCGAGGAGCAAACAGAACAGAAGATTACAGATCTGTTTCCGTCGGGATCGATTCATGCAGATACCAAGCTGGTGCTGGCCAATGCTGTGTACTTCCACGGCATCTGGACAGAACAATTCCGGAAGGACATGACGAAGGATACCGATTTTCACCTGACACCCGGCGCGAGTGTTACAGTCCCGATGATGCACCAAAATGGACGCTTCCGACATACAGAAACAGACGATTTGCAGGTGCTTGGTTTGCCCTACGGCGATGGCATCTTTTCAATGATCATCCTCCTGCCAAAAGCCATCGATGGCCTCGCTGTCGTTGAGGCTGGCCTGAATCCTGAGAATCTGGAACGGTGGATTTCGAGTCTCGCGTACCAACAGGATACGGAGGTCAGCATCCCGAGGTTCCGCATGACCACAGAATTCTCGTTGCCGGTGACTCTTAGGGCGATGGGTCTGCGAACTGCATTTACAACACAAGCTGATTTCTCTGGCATGACTCGTGACGAACAACTGGTTCTTGATCAGGTCGTCCACCAAGCGTTTGTCGATGTCAACGAAGAGGGAACCGAAGCCGCAGCGGCCACTGGAGTTAGCGCGGTCACGGTATCTAAACCCGAAATTGTAGAATTCCGTGCTGACCATCCGTTTGTGTTTCTGATTCGGGACAACCGCACCGGACTCCTGATGTTCGTCGGAAGAGTTACTGACCCGCGAAGTTAGTTGTGGAGAGCCCTCCTGCTGGAAAGAACGCCCGCATCAGTCGCTGGATTTCCGAATGCCCTGGGAAGTCCACAACAGCCACTCATGACCCCCGCGGATCCACCCCAGAATTCGCCCCCACTGGTCCGAAAACCGGGGCCCACTTCACTGAATGGCACCTTTGCAGTGAGCAAACCGTGTTGAATGCTTCGGTTGTAAACGACAGCGATTGCTCGAGCTACTGACGGGGCTCAACGAACAGAATAGGCTTCAATCAGTTCCTGACTCAGTTTTTGCTTCAGCGTTCGCCAGTCCATTTCCAGGCGTTTGGAAGCTCGTCCGTAGTGCTGACCTTCTGCAGCATAGATCATCGAAACATAGTGTTCGATGAACTCGTCCATGATGTGCAGCCTGTACCTTTCATTGCTGTACAAGTATGGTATCCCACTCGACAACTTTGGCGACTCGAATGAACGCCTCGCGGAAGTGTAAATCGTTCCCATGGATCACCACGAAATCAAAACCTAAAGACTCAAGGAAACTCCAATGCGCCGGTTCCGTTGTTTGATTGCGGTCTGCTGTCTGATCGGAATCGCGCCATTCGTCGCGGCTGCGGAGCCGGTGAAGGTTGGCATCCTGGGGTTCGACAATTACCAGGCGACCGAATACGTGGCGTTCTTTAATAACCCCAGGGCTGAGGGCGATCTCGCCGGTTTACGGGTGACGGCGGCCTATCCAGTGACAAGTCCGGATTATCCGATGAGTGCGGAGTTCACGGCAAAGTGGCAGGCGCAGATGCTCGCGCTGTACAAGGACGATCCGAACGTCAAGCCAGTTGAGATCGTCACCTCGATCGATGAACTCCTTTCGAAGTGCGACGCCGTGATGATCTGGAGTCTCGACGGGCGTAAGCACTTGCAGCAGGCGACAGCGGTAATCAATGCCGGCAAGCCCCTGTTCATCGGTCGGCCAGCCGCCTCCGAACCGCAGGACGCCGTGACGATTTACAAGCTTGCCCTGAACGCCAGGGTGCCGTTCTGGAGTTGCTCGCAGCATCGGTATAGCCCAGGGTTCATCGGCATGCGGAGTCATCCGGAAGTCGGCAAGGTGCTTGGCTGCGACGTTTACGGCGGATTTACGAAAGAAGCCCCGGACGCCGATAAATTTAGTCGTCCGCTGCACAGCATCGAAACACTTTACACGATCATGGGCCCCGGTGTCGAGAAGTTGTCGTGTGTCTCAACAACCGCGTTCGAAGTTGTAACAGCCACTTACAAGGACGGCCGCGTAGGGACGTATCGGGGCGTAAAAGAAGGGGCCGTGAAGTACAGCGCGACGGTCTTCGGCGACAAGGGCGTCTCGACCGCTGGCATTTACGGCCACGGCATCCCGATAAACGGGATCGTGCCGACAGACGACGTCTACATGGGCTACGGCGGGCTGGCTATCGAATTGGCGAAATTCTTTAAGACAAAACAAGTCCCCGTGACCCCCGCCGAGACGCTGGAGATTTTCGCCTTCATGCAGGCGATGGAAGAGAGCCGGGCACAAAATGGAGCTGTGGTGCCGCTGCAGAATCTATGGGACGCAAAGTAGTTCTGGAGGAGCTGCGGGATTGCACCCCCCCGCAGTTGCTGATATTAGGTTCTCGTCAAATGAACGATTCTCGATAAATGAGTCCATCATGCATAGCTGACCCGGTTGTTTCTCGGCGATCATCGCCGGGATTTCCGTCTGCTGGACGCGCGAATGAACTCATCCCACCTCAGTCAACGAGATCACGACGCCCTGTTCCCGGCGCAGGATTGGGACAAGTCTCGAAACAAGGTCGTTGAACTGATTGCAGCAAAGCGACCGTGATGCGACACATTGCCCATGTCAGCCCAAAACGTCCACATGGATTTACAGTTTCGAGGGCAAAAGAAAACAAGACTCATTCTCATCGTTTCGTCACTCCAGAAACGTGCCTGACGAATCAAAGCAGATTTTTCGGGGGACCAGCGTCGGTGTGTCGGACCGACACCGGAAACTGGATTCCGCAGGACTGCCTCGGTCTCGGCGGACCGAAGCGCGCTGATGACAGCCGAAAGTCGCATGCGACAACGCCACGATCAGAAGTCGCTCGGAATGGCCGCCAGCCTCTCGGCGCAACACGGCATAGCAAGTCAGTGTAACTCGAATCAGTTCGACGACGATCGATATCGGATTGACTTCATTTCGGCGAAAAGTGCTCGAAAGCCTGTGACCATAACTGAAGGGCAAATTGGGCAAATTCCGCGTTGCAATTGAAAGTCGCAGGTCATCGCCAAACTCCCGTGTGTTGTGGCACGGTAAGTGCATTTCATCAAATCATGGGACAGCCAACGAAAACGTCCTTTCAACTTCGGTCCGTGTTTCGGCCGAATCGCCTGGCTATCCCAACAAGGGGGAGAGTGCCATGAAACGAATCGCAATGGCTTTGGCAATGATGTGTGTAGTGATGGTATTTGCGACGCCCGCTAAGGCTCAGTATCAACGTGGATATGG
>JBBQSE010000412.1:0-7943 GCA_038214195.1 Planctomycetales bacterium | reverse complement strand
TTGAAGGAGTCACGGATGGCCAAAGGTAAGAATTCATCAAGACGTCCGCAACCTCACGGCAAGCATCGTCCGACTCAAAGCACGGAGTGCAAACCGGCAGATTCTGAATCGTGAATGCGGCTGGCGCTTGATGAGACCCTTCGTCGTGCGTGGTATCTCCCCATAGGCTACGCCTTGTAAGATTCCTCACCTGCCTGAGAGCATACGTGGTGCTGCAGAGTTACAGAACTATCCAGATGCCACCTGCCACCTGCTTGCAGCACTGCACGAACGTCAACTGCCGCACGGTGAAAGTGATGTCGGCACTGCACATAAGTCGACTGCTGTGAGCGCCGCATGTTGCAAATGAACTCGCACCTTACTCTGTCGATTTCCATTCGACCGGTTGCGGTGGCGTGAAGGCTGAAAACGCGATCTGTTTGCCATCGGGGGACCAGTCACCTCCAGGAATATTCCAGCTTTCCGGTTGGCCGGGGAGTAGTTTGAGAACTCCCGGAGCACTGCGATTCACGATGAATAGTTTCGCTGTACTCGCAGCCTGAAGCTTCAGAGAAATCAGCACCTGCTGACCATCGGGATTCATCGTAAACTCTTCGTTAATGTGGTCCGGGCCATCGTAGACGACCACAAAGCCCGTTGCAGAATCCACATCTGCAACGGCCACCACAAAACCTGTTGCATCGCGTTTGCGCGCCTTAAACGCGATTGACTTGCTGTTCTGTGACCATCCGAAGTTCCAATACACATAACCAAATTGAGCCAATTGTTCAGCGGTCAGCAACTGGCTCCTTTGATTTGTCTTCGTATTCAGCAAAACCACGTTGTTCCCGGCGGCCCATGCAACGTATTTCCCGTCCGGGGACCACTGAGTTCCCCATCCGCTGGCACTGATCAGCGTACGTGCCGAGCCATCTGCTTTCATTCTCATAATGCCGGTCGAAGGCTGACTAAAAACGATCTCTTCGTTGTCCGGCGAAAGACTTGGCATACAGCCGGGGCCGAGATCTTTCATGTCGCCGCCATCGCTGTCCATGATGACGATGCGGGACGTATCAATTCCACCATCGGACATATCGCCAACAAGCTTCGTGCCATCGCTGGACCATTCGCCGGACCCAACCTGAATGAAGCCCTTCGATGGCACCGCCAGTTTGCGAAGGTTGGTCCCGTCGGTATTGATCGAATACAGGTTGATCGGCGGACGGGCGTTAGGATCAGGCTTCATTGTCAGTCGTTCAGCACGAACGGTGATGGATTTCCACAGGACACTGGTTTCGCCTTTGCCATTGCACATCGTGTGAAAATGAAGTCCATCAGGAGCTGATGGGTTGCCGGAGATTTCTTCGGTTTCCAGAACCCGAAACACGGAAGAATCGTTTTCCGCGAACAGGTAGTAGAGCGTTGTGCCACGTCGCGCCAGACGCAATCGACCACTGAGCGCCTCAGACTTCTTTGGCATGCGAGACGAAAATGAACGACCACCGTCTTTATGAATTTCTGAAAGGGATGAATGTAATTCCTGACGCTGGAGTTCGTTGCGAATCCGCAGCAGACGGCATTGCTGCTGCTTTTCATCATCCAACTGGACAACAAGCATGATGCAGCCGTGCTCATCGCCGACCGCATTGAATTGTCTGAATTCCATTTCGATATCAAAATCGCCGTGAACCATGAACGGAAGGTTCACGTGAATATCAAACCATGGACCGCCTCCCGGACGACGGATGAACAAGCCGTCCTGTCGAGTTTCCACCGTGCCATTCGGCTGAATGTGTACGGGATTGAAAAAACGCTCGGGAACGCCGTCTTTTGCAAAATCATGCGTGAACACTCCCCTGAGTTTCTGAAGATCTGCATCAAGTTGTGTCGCACGATGGTCGGCAAGTTCCTGTTCGTTCATTGCAGGAAGTGTGCGTGGCCAATTGCCGCGCATCGTGATATTTTTGACTCGCGTTTCCGTTTGATCCGCGTAATGGAACAGGCCAAAGATACGATCATTCGAAGCGTCTATGTCGCAATCGCAGATCAACTGCCCGTTCAGATGCAACTTTGCAACCTGTTTGTTTACTGCGATCGTTAGTTTGTTCCATTTGCCAATCTGGAGTGGAAGCGGCGATGCTGCATCCTGGCGTGGCAGCAACTCGGACAAATTCTCAGGACTCACATTCGTGCGATCAAGCGCCCCGTCGGTCAGCCAGTGAATTCGCACTCCGTCCGGTTGCAGACAGAACACCATGCGATCGAGCGCCGGATGAACTTCCGTCTTGCCGGGCTCGTAAAAGAATTCATATTCAATTGATCCGACTGAATCCAGCGGTCGCTGGTAAGCAAGCAGACTCTCACAGAACGTGTCAGCCAGTGCGCTTCGGTGACCAAGGATCTGACCTGACGATGCATGCTCAGGCTGATGTTCCCAGACAGCTCCCGGAATACCGGCTGACTCCTCATAGTAGGGAAACCAGCCTCGCAGGTCCGTGGCAGCGGAAAGCTCGACGGAATCCAGGATAATCGGCGAGCCGGAAATTTTGATATCTCTTGCCGCCGAATGCATTCGCCACCAGTTGCGAACGGCAAACCAGGGATCGGGCTTTGTGCCGATCTGCTCAACATGGACCTGCAACCCGTTCAGGCTGACAGTAGCAACGCCGTCACGAACCTTGCTGCGATAGTGAATCCATTCATCGACCCCTGAAAGCTTCACTTTGCTTTCGATGCGACTTGCACTATTACGAAATGTACCGACCCACATATGCGGGCCAACGCCGTCGTTACCCAGAAATGTTCCGGCCGTCATGGCCTGCGTTGCGGACGTGGTCACATCGCACTCCACTTCATAGTCGCCCGTCAGAGGACAACAAAAAAAGAGATAGTCATCGTTGTGCCCGGTGATCTTGTAAACTTGCGATCCTGCACGTGCCCAACGAGCGGCCGCGAGACCTTGTCCGCGCGTTTGTGCGCGGCGAAGACTGCTTGGTACCCATTGTGTAAGTTCTGAGTTTGCCTCGGCAGCATCGGAGGGCACCAAGGATTCTCTGTGACCATTTTGTCCCGCAAGAGCGGCGATCTGACTGTGCCATACCAGCGCATTCCCAGGAACATCCCGCTGCGTGCGTTGCGAGAACAAATAGACCAATAAGTCATCAAACCCAGGAGATGTCACCTTTCGAACAACAGAACGATAAACCACGAGCGTCTCCGGCCACATGTCCGATATTTCAACCGCTCTGGATGTTCTCACAAGATGCGAAAGCCGATCAAGCGACTTTGTTGACTCGTCAGTGTTTCCGAGTTCGAACTGCAGCAGCGTACGCATCGCCGCCACTGCTCGCTGCTGGTCGTCTGTGTTGGGCTCAGGTATGGCATCAACGGTGTTCAAAAGCTCTGCCAGACGATTTTCGCGTTTCGCCACATCAAGCAGGTCGAAGACGGGAGACACAATTCCTCCACCAAGCCTGTGTTCCGCTGTCGCATCAATTTTTGCCACGGGCGCAGGACCGGTTTGTGTGAAGTCGCCTTGCATGCGAATGGTGGCATGTGTTTCCGAGGGCAAAACCCAGGTCAACAAGTAGTCGTAAAGTTCTGTCTGCGACAATCCTGCCGAGTGTCGTCGGACGGCAAAGACGTTATCGGCCAGAATTGCTTCGTCGAACAATTCGCTCACAGGCTGAAGCGTTGGTGCTGCCGGCAAATGGACTTTCAATGCTGTCGTTCCGACGTTATCGTCGGCGCAGCAGGTTGCGTCACCAGCAGCTATCAAGGCGACTACGGCCCAAATGCCACCAACCCAAAAGCGTGATTTCATGGTTGTCGAGAATCCTCTCTGTTCGTCGCAGTCGTTCGTATCGAGCGCCAGACCAGGGCCAGATGAATCCGTTCCCTGAGTCATGCCTGTTGCCACACGCAGTCGGTACAGACTAACATTTCATGCAGCCTTTTTGCAGCAATTCGAAAATATCCATGTGTCGCCATCGCTGGCACCGCGTTCGCTGAAGCGTTCTGCCAACCAACGGGAACTCGTCGATGTTGAATCCCTATCAGGCACCCGAACCAGATTCTTAGCTTCGATTTGTGGTGTACTACCGTGGGTTGCGAGTCGTATCGTGCCGTTTCTGATTGGCATGGAATGATACACTGTGCAATGACGATGTCTTTGATTTCAATCGACAGCATCTGTCCGTACTGATAAAGTGTCGAAATCGTCGTGGTAAATCTGGCGGTATCCGTTTTATCCAGGCCGAACGACTGGTTACTTCGATTGTTCGCTGACAAACATCAAATGGAGATGACCACATGGATGTGTTCGCTTGGCTGGCAGATACAAACAAGTCATTCGTCTTCGCCGCCGTTGCCGCACTAGCATCATCGGTCTTCCTTGGCTGCAGTTCATCCCCGACACCTGCAGATGCGTCGATCGAAAAGCCAGATTCTGTTTCTGTTGGTAAACGATATCTGATTTCGACTGGTTCCGCGTCTCGCGTTGCGAAGTTCACTGGACGAGTAACAGAAGTGAATGGAGACAGTATCGTCATGGTAGATCCGCATGTCGAAGTTTCGGTTGAAAGCAACTCGCCGTTGGTTGGGAAGATCCCAGGAAATCATCCCTTCAAAAACAGCAAGTGGGTTGCAGGGGAAAAGCGAATTGGCGACGTGACAATAGACCGTGGCGATATTGTCGCCATCGAACCTGCCGACGCAGGTGGCTGAGAAGTAAATCAGCGAACAAAGCGATGCACGCCGAGTTGCGGTGGTGCGTTTTCACTCTAAACAAAGTCACTCGCCGCAACCGGGTGATCGCGGTCGTTCGCCGACATTGATGTGCTCGCAAAAGCTGAAAGCATGAAAACTGAACTCGTTGGGACAACACGACCACCTCGACACGGTGCGGCTGTAATTGACCACGTCTTGGCATTTGTATCGCTATTCGCCGCCGGAAGTTTCCTTGCTCAATGGGTTTCAACAAAACGCTCGGATGAAACTTCCATCGTCATCGGGCTAGCCGTTTTCGCCGTCTACTTTCTCTACTATTTTTTATTCGAATGGTTGTTTAGTGCAACTCCCGGAAAGTTCCTTACCGGACTCACAATTCGATGTACTGACGGTTCACGATTGGGCGCGAAAGCGGCATTTATCCGCACGCTAACGCGACTGCTTGAAGTTAATCCACTCTTACTCGGCGGTGTGCCAGCGGCGATAATTGTCCGTTGTTCGCGCCGGCATCAAAGATGGGGTGATCAACTCGCGGGAACAGTGGTAGTCGAGGCCGCTTCCGTATCGCGACAACGATGATCAGCGAACAATGCCGTGAACCGGAACGGCGGTCGTGCTGTCGGAAAACATGACAACTGCCCCGACGCAAATAGATGGCGCTGAAGTCATCGCATTCGTGATACTCGACCCCGAAGTCCACAAGGATTCGGGATCGTTGCGGCTGTACGCAGATGGCGCATTGCAAACGTCCTTTTACGGGCTGGCAATTGCGACATACGATTTTTCTGGATTCTATCTATTCTTTTCCGACATCGACTGGGAAACTGAAAACGACACGCTCCACGGTTCAATGTGTTTCTTACGGTCAAGCCTCATCAGCAAATGCCTGGGTACACGGCGACATGCCGATCAATCGGTGCGTTTCAATGATGAAACGTCGCTGCCCACTCAGAGTCTGCGCTTGTGACACCTTGGCCGTATTTGGAGACCATCTCCCAAAGCCCGGTGTCACCCCGACATCGGGCTTTTTTCGTGGCTGCGATGACGTGACAATTCAGCGAATCATTCAGCGCCCATGATGTAGCGGTAGCGTACTGCTCTGCCACGCAGATGTGCAGGTTCAACTCCCGCTGGGCGCTTTGGGAAAGGATGAAGTCTGAAGGCGGAAGGATGAAACCGGAGCAAAGCCCAATTCATCCTTCATCCCTCCTCCTTCAGCCTTTCGATGCGGTGGGTCCTGTGCTGGTACGGGAAGGCGACTGTTAATCGCCGTGACGCAGGTTCGATTCCCACCTCGGTCACTGACAACGCGATCCACTGGTGAGTCGCCGATAAGCGACCGGCGAAAGGATGTCGGCAAAGACATCAAACAGTTCACTTTGTCGAGGATCTTCCAGATACCGCACGGCGTCGCTCCATCTGCAGAATTGCAGCGGAGCGATAGCACCGCTTCACTCGTCACTCCAGGTCAACACATCGCATTTGCCAAATTCACTAAGGACATTTGTAGCACATGTCGGACCGGCAGTGCGCCGATAATGAATGCCCGCGAGGCGGTGTCCTAGAAACGGAGCCCGTTTCCCTTCGAATAACGGATCTGACCTTTTGGGGATTCGCCGCTCGACATATATTCACGCAGCCTGAATTCCACACTGAAAGGCAATGGAGGCCGATCCATGTTTGTGTTTTTCGCGATAATCGCAGCGTCCGTGTTTGCCGCAGATCAGGATGCCGGTCCCAAGGACATCTACGCGCGTTTGGGAGAGCCGAAGATCGAAAAATGGGATTATCAGATTCACGTCGGAAAAGAAGGTAAGTGGACTGCTCACTTGACCGGGGCATACAGCATTGAAGGAGTGACACCGGAAGATTTGAATGATTTTGAAGAATGGTTGACCGAAGAAGCCACAGACTGCGGGGCGCGATCATTTCGTTTTTCCGGAGTGGGTGAAAATCGCCGGCAGTTCGTGGGCAAAGGCAAGAGCGATGACGCGCTCAAATTGGCGTCGCTGCTTGTGCATGTTTTCGAAGAAGACAAGTGCGACTTCTTCCGATGGGACCGCGAATCATTTGAATGGAAATTCTTGCGCGACGACGATAATCCGTTTTCGCATGATGAAAAGAATACAGTCGGCGAATTTGTGGCTGGCTTGGCCCTTGGCGTCGTCCTGGGTGCAGTGATTGATGAAGAGTTCAGGCACAAGGGCGTGACGCAAGCCGAATTGGAATCGGCGAGAAACGAATTACCGAAAAGCCAACTGGTGCTGACGACCGATGGCAAAATTACCGCCGATTCGCCAGCGGAAGTGAGCGAGGACGGGAAGACGATGACGCTCGACCTTTCGAAGGTTCTGAGTGACCCGCCGGAAAAATGGTCGATTCGGATTGATGGTTTGTAACGCAGGTGATAATCCGCAACTGAGCACGACATTCCTTGCCAACCATACCTCCATCCAGACATTGGCATACTGCGTCGGTCTGACACGATCCCGTGGTCCAACGGCGAAGACACTTGCCCGACATGCAGGCGACGATGAAGGTGCTTCGCACTATTGGTTCCTGACCCCTTTTCCCGAGTCCCAAGTCAGATGAGCTGTGGCAAAAAAGTAATCGCCTTTCGCAAGTCGAATGTCATTTGTAAAACCCTCGCCAGCATCATCTAAAACTGGCCGTTCGCTGCTCGCATCACAAATCGCACTCCGAGGCTTATCTGAAACGGACACACAACTTCCATGTCTGCCCCACTGTTGAAGATCGCCAACCATCACTCCGCTGCCTGCGGTGATCCACCAATCGTCGATGGGGACGCCCAAAATTGTTACGTTGGCTACTTCGAGAATCCGCACGGAGAACAGTGGATTTTCATACTGGACCGCGGGACGGGCAAAGCGACATTGCGAGGAGGCGATGTTGGTTGGAACACGGAGTTCGACGTCACGAACGGGCCTGTTGCTGATCTGATTCTCGGACAGGAAGAACAGCTGTGGCTTCAGGCCTGCTGGTCATCAGCACGAAAACAAGTGGCCCGCGACTGAGGTGCCAGAGCGATTGGCAGACCAATGTCGGATCAGCGTGTGCGAATGCCGATTGAAAATGCCTTTGCAGGACTGGTGACCGTTAACAGGTTGATCTCCGCATCCGTCAGCCCCGCTTTCCGCAGGGCAGGCAGAAACTCAGTGAACAGCGTCTCGTAGCCACGATAGGTACCGCCGAGTGCCTCGCCCACGGAATACCAG
>JBBQSE010000411.1:0-8002 GCA_038214195.1 Planctomycetales bacterium | reverse complement strand
GTACCTGCGCGGCATCGAGCTCTTCGACCACGGCTACTACTGGGAATCTCACGAAGTCTGGGAATCCCTCTGGCACGCAGCGGGCCGAACGGGACCGATCGCCGATTTCCTCAAGGGCCTCATCGCACTGGCCGCCGCCGGGGTGAAAGTGCGCGAAGGGAGGGCCGCTGGAGTCGCGTCTCACGCGCGCCGCGCTGGGCGACTGTTTCGCCAGGTGGCTGAGTCACTGTCGGCTCATCCAGACAGCGCGGATTGGCTGGGTTGGAATCTGACACGATTGATCCGATTCGCCAATGCAGTGGCCGACGAACCGCCAAGGATTGGGTACGACGAGCCGATGCCACCTGTCGAAGTCGTCTTTCCCTCGTGCCCTATCCCCCACGCCGGGAGAAAACTAAGATGAAGAATGCCCTCAGAGTTCCACCGCGACACCTGACCGATTCGCTGCCGTTCAGCTCGTCTTTTGAATTGCGTCCAGCGCCGTTCTACACGCGCCTGATGCCGACGCCGCGGCCCGAGCCATATCTGGTCTGTGCCAGCGCATCGGCGGCCGGCCTGATCGATCTCGGTCCGGCTGAATTCACGACGCCACACTTCTTCGAGACCTTCACCGGCAATCGCATCCCGACCGGCGCAGTCCCGCTGGCAGCGGTGTATTCCGGCCACCAGATCGGTGTCTGGGCCGACCAACCGGGCGACGGTCGAGCGATTTTGCCGGGCGAAGTGCCGGCACCATCGACGCCCTATCCCGGCACGCTGGAACTGCAGCTCAAAGGGCCTGGCCGGACACCTTATTCGCGCATGGGCGACGGCCGCGCGGTGTTGCGCTCATCGATCCGCGAGTTCCTCTGTTCCGAGGCGATGCTTCGCATAGATTTCCCTACCGGAGTTGCGGAACGTGCGTTGTCACCTTCCGACATTAAGAATCCCACCTTTCCGAAAGGCCCGCCCCATGTCTCGCCGTCGTGGTTTTACGCTCATTGAACTGTTGGTGGTGATTGCCATCATCGCGATTCTGATCGCCCTGCTGTTGCCTGCCGTGCAACAAGCCCGTGAAGCGGCTCGCCGCATGCAATGCAAAAACAATTTGAAGCAAATGGGCTTGGCGCTGCACAACTACGAGAGCAGCTTCACCGTGTTCCCGCCGAGCAGCACCAGCCCGAATGGATACGGGCCGTGGTATTTGGCTTTCGGTACCCCGATCACTGATCCGAAGATGCACCTGCACAGCTTTGCCAGCCTGATTCTGCCGTATATCGATCAGGCCAACACTTACAACGCAATCGATTACAACCAGTCGGCTCTGGCTCCGGTGAATCAACTGATCGCCTCGCAGATTTTCCCGTTCTATCGCTGCCCGAGTTATTCCGGTAAGGACTTTTCAGGCGATACGCTTTACACCAACGTCGTGGGCTACAACAGGTTCGCCATCCGCAATTATGTGGCGTTGGGCGCAGTGTCCGTAGCGGAATTGGCGCCGGGCGCAAAACCGACCGGCATTCTCTATCCGGGATCCAGGACCGGGTTCCGCGACATCACCGATGGGACGTCCAACACCGTGATGCTCGCCGAAACGCGCGATGAAGATGCAATGGTCTGGATCGACGGCGCCGGCGCTTCAATCATGTCACGCTGGGTCGATCCGACTGCGTTCGCCCCTCCGTTCTTCGGAGGCGCAACCAACGGCATCAACTACACGCCGTATTTTTCGGGCGGTTTTCCGCCAGGTCCGCCGCTGAACAATCCGTTGAATTACCTGTACGGTCCCTCCAGCCGTCATGTGGGCGGAGCTCATCATCTGCTCGGTGACGGCGCAGTCCGGTTTATTTCGCAGAACATCAACGTCCTGACTTACGACGCCCTTGTCACCCGCGCAGGCGGGGAAGTTGTCGGCGAATTCTAGCAGAGGAAGGCAAAGCTGTCATGCTTGAATGGCACTGCCGCTTGCGGCGTAAGGAGTTAGGTTCCCGCGGCGGCCTCGACTTCGACCTGATATACGGATCGTGGTTTGGTCATCAGAGCGATCAATTTTGGTCTGCGTTTATTCGGTCTCGGTTCGATGCGTCCTTCGCGATGTCCCACCTGTACACTGCAAGGCATGAGCTGGCCGAGTTCTGCAAGTTCGGCGGTAACTCCGATGACGGCGCATAGCAGCCAGTTCGTGGCCAGGAATTGCATGGTCGTGGTGAAACTCACCGAGCGAGGGTCACGAACGTGAGCAGCACAGCTCCGCAGCATCTTCATGCGAACCAGAAGTAATCGAATTTTGCTGTCCAGGCTTTCATGCGACTACAATAAGTTTACGAAGATTCCTGCCGCCATCCGGAAATGAGGCGACATTCTATCGTAGAGTCTGACGCGAATGAGCAGGTGGAGCTTACTCAATGGTGGCTGCTGTCACAGAGATTAATGAAAATTGCCGCAGGCCTCTTGCTTCGGGTCCGGTTACGGATCGGGACTTGCTAAGCCGTTTTGTCGCTGGGGACGAAGCGGCGTTCTCGGAACTGGTGCAGCGGCATGCGGGGCTCGTCAGCAGTGTTTGCCAACGGGTTTTGCGTCAATCGAATGACGCGGAAGATGCGTTTCAAGCCACTTTCCTTGTCTTGGCCCGAAAGGCAAAGTCGCTGGAGTGGCAGGATTCCATCGCCGGTTGGTTGCATCAGACAGCGAGACGCACGGCCCTCAGGCTACGGGCCATGGGGTTGCGACGCCGTGATGTTGAGGCGCAGGCTGCCCGGCAGAATCCATCCGCTGTGGAGACCAATGGCGGCGATCCCGCCAGTCGGGTCGCCATCCACGAGTTGGGTGAGATTCTGGATGAAGAACTGGCTGGTCTGTCCGTTCAATTTCGTGAAGTGATCGTGCTCAGTCAAATCGAAGGGCTGACTCGCGACGAGGTAGCCAATCGACTGGGGATTACCGTTGCGACCGTGAAGGATCGGCTCGAACGCGGTCGCGAACAACTTCGGTCGCGACTTCTGCGTCGTGGAGTCGCGTTGACCACGGTGGCACTGGCCGCGTGGCTGGTTCCCGGAACGGCAAACGCGGCAAGTCTCACGACTTTGGCCGCTTCGACTTCCCTGGCGGCGAGTGCGTTCGCGACAGGCTCACTGGCGGCCGGGACTGCCCCGACCGCCGTAAATCTAGCACAAGGAGTTCTCCAGATGATGGGATTTGAAAAACTGAAATTTGTTACGGCGTGGGTCGTCACCTTCCTGACGGTTGGGGGCATCGCGTTCGGCATGTTAAAGGACGAACCGACCAGGTTCGAGAAGGGCTTGCGTGGGCAGATCGTCGCAGTGAATGCGGGCCCACCGCCGTCCGACGAACCGATCAGGTTCGAGAAGGGCTTGCGTGGGCAAATCGTCACGACCGTGACGATCTCGCTCGAAGAGTTCGGCACTCTGCTGAACCTCGACGTGTCGGGGCAGGCCAAAGTGTGGACTGCGTTTGAAGCGGGACAGCTCACCGATTTGAAAGAGGGACAATTCGTTTCGCTGCGACTTGGCGATGACCATCGGACAGTGAACGAGATTCATGTGCAGGGCCAAATGCGAGAAGCGTCGATCAAGTCGGTCGGCGCATCGGGTAAGATCGTAGTCGTCGAGGGAGACGATGACGAAGAGGGAGCGAGTCAACCGATGGAGGTTGAACTCGCCCCGGATGCGATCCTCCGCATTGGTGGGCTGCCCGCTACTCGCGATGACCTCAAACCAGGGATGCAGGTGCCGCTGGAGTTCGGTCGCGACGGCAAACTGGTTAACGCGATAGAAGCCGAAGCGGCTGAGAACTCGCTCATCGACGGCGAAGTGATTGAGGCTACCGCCGGAAACATGCTCGTCATCGGTCGCGAGGAAAACGACGACGGTCAACCAGTCCAACAGGCATTTGCGGTCGCCGCCGAGACGATCATCACGCTTGATGCCAAACCGGCGAAGCTGACTGACCTCAGGAAGGGTTCATGGCTTACACTGCGACTCTCCGACGATGGCCAATCGATCCGTGCGATTAAAGCGACCAGCCCTGAACCCGATGACGACGTGCCATCCAGCGATGACGACGTGCCATCCAGCGAAGACGACGTGCCATCCAGCGAAGATGACAGGTAATGTCTCCCTTCAATCGAATAGCACTTGTGGGAAATGCTCTCGCAAGTGCCGTTTCCTTGCGGAACTTTGAAGGTGTTTCCGCGGTTGACTCCAATTCTAAAATGTTTTCTCAAGGTTTTTTCGATGCTTCGCAACAATAGCCGTCGACTTTTCGTTCGACCTCATTTCTGGCTCATATTCAGCGTGGCCTGGCTTTTGGTGAACGTCTCACAGGCTGAAGATCCACTCGTCGTCGGCGCAAGCTTCGATCACAAGACAGAGGTTGCGTACCCCTCGAACAATGCGGTCGTTGATATCACGAAGGCCCCGTACGGAGCCAAAGGAGACGGCGTCACGGATGACACGGCGGCGCTTCAGCAGGCGCTCAATGAAAACGTGGGAAAGCACCGTGTGCTGTATTTCCCCAAAGGAACCTACCTTGTCTCCGCAACGCTGACCTGGCCAAAGAACTTCGCGGGGCATGAGAACTGGGGCAAGACGATGCTACGTGGCGAATGCCACGACAAATCGATTCTGCGGCTCAAAGATGGGACATTCACAGATGTAGAGAAGCCTGAAGCGATCATGTGGTGTGGCGGTTTCGGCAGCGCAGACTGGTTTCACAATCACGTTGAGAATTTGACGTTTGATGTCGGAAATGCGAATCCCGGTGCCGTGGGTTTGCAGTTCTACTCTAACAACACGGGAGCTGTCCGGGACTGCCACTTTATCGCCGGCAAGGACAGCGGATTCGTGGGACTCGACCTTTCACATCGCGACATGAACGGCCCGCTGCTCGTGAAGAATTGCGAAGTCATCGGGTTCCAGCGCGGGATGACCTGTGGTAACGCAGTGAACAGCCAGACGTTTGAGAACATCACTCTGCGTGGGCAGACACAATTCGGATTCGACAACGAAGGCCAAACCGTGAGCATCCGCAGTTTCGTCAGCGACAACATCGTCCCCGCGCTCCGCAGTTACGGCACATTGCTGCTCACGGATGCGAAGCTCACCGGCGGCAATGCCGCGACAAGCTCACCGGCGATCATCAACTACAATGGCGGTCGCGTGTTTCTGCGCGACGTCAGAACCTCCGGCTACGGACGCGCACTCGCAGACATGGTCACGCCCGACTTCGTTGCCGCATATCGCATCACCGGTGAAGACAAGCCCGGTAGCCTCGGCCCGGACATCTCGGAGTATTGTTCGCATCCCACCACAACAGCATTTCCGACTCCCACGCAGTCGCTGCGTCTGCCTGTAAAAGAGACGCCGTTGCCGGAGTGGGAGCCACCATCGAAGTGGGCTGTCGTTGATAATTTTCCAAACGATCCAAACGGCCAGATGGACTATGCCGACGCCATTCAGAAAGCGATGGATTCCGGCGCGACGACGGTCTTTCTGCCTGCGGTCCATTATCAACTCAGCCGCACCGTGAAGATTCGAGGAAAGGTTCGACGAATTTTGGGCGTCAGTGGATTTGTTAACTACGGCAAACGCGACCGCCCCGATTTTCGGATCGAAGACGGAGCCTCACCGAACGTATTCATCGAAAACTTCAGCGGCATTTTCGGGGGCCTCGAACTTGCAACGCGACGCACGATTGTGCTGCGTAGTGTCGGTGTCAGCGTCCGCTCAACCAAAGCGGCGGAAGGGGGCGAGATTTTTCTGGAAGATGTTGGTGGCGACGATTTCCGTTTTCGCAGACAGAACGTCTGGGCCCGGCAGTTCAACATTGAGAACGAAGGGATGCATCTCACCAACGATGACGGCAACGTCTGGGTTCTCGGTTACAAAACCGAACGGGGAGGCACGCTGGTCCGCACTCTCGGCGGCGGTCGAACAGAAATTCTCGGCGGCTTCAGCTACACAACGACGGCTGGCAAGCTGGCTCCGATGTTCGTCACCGATAACTCGTCGGTGTTCGCCTACTTCGCGGAAATTTGTTTCAACGGAGACCCATTTGAAACGCTCGTCCGCGAGACCCGCCAAAAGACGACCAAAATGATTAAACGCGGTGAGGGCGGAAGCACCCCGTACATTGCAAGTCCTGGGCGGTGAAGTCAAAAGGCAATCGGGCCGGATGATCCGCGGCCAGGAACACGATCTCGGAAAACACTTTGCGTTCGCAGATCCTGACTCCCGGCGTAAAGCTTGTCGCGGTATCGGCGGCCTTATTCGGGAACACCTTTATTTTCAGCTTCCGATCATCGAGAAGTTGCACCCAGCGTGCCGTTGATGGGTCGATTCAATTCCCTGGCTTAGATGTGTCCTTTTTCTTCCTTTTCCGCCTTGGACGTTGCCGCTCTTCCATTGCCCAAAGTGGGCGTTCAGCTTTGTGGGTCGTAGCAGGGGTCAGGGCGACCGAAGCGCGCTTGGGACAGGTGCTTCGCTGCGTCGATGGTCACGACCGAAGTGCGAAGTAGAATCGCTGCTGCTGATCTGCGGTCCGACAAGCCGAACTCAGTTTGGTTTGTGCCGTTGCGCGCGTCCGTGGCACACACCGGGGCAGGGAAGCAAAATGTCTTTGACGTCGCTGCGAAAACCGTATGCGTTTTTTTTTGCCCCGGAATGCTGCCAGCCGGTCGAAGTTTTGGCGTGACGTTTCGGGCGAGTCCAGTGGCCGATGACGAGTTCTTGTTGAAGTGTAAACGGCGGTAATAAATCGTAGCCATTTCCGTCCGAAGAAGTGCAGCCATAGGGAGGAGCGATAAAGGGCAACTGAGACCGGTGAAGGCGCATCAGATCCGCGAATTATCGTTGTCTCGCAAGTCGATTACTGCTGTCGCGCAACTTTGATATCGAGGCTCCGGGCAAGGCAGAACCAATGGCATTCGTCAGTTGGAACTGACTTGCCCTTTCCCTGGACGTGCCGACAACAGAATGCTGTCAGAGGCGTTCGAACGCTAACGACGTTGCCCCCCCGTGGACCGGATTTCTGATTATTGCACAACGTCAGGGTCCGCCGCCTTGTTGTTTCGCTCACGCGATCAGCGGCTGCTGCTTCGCGAGTCCGCGAGGGCTCCACGTTGACCTGTCGTGCCCGCCGAGTGCGCGGCCACCGGCAGGCGCCATCAAATCAGTAAACCTCGCTGCTGCCGACAGCGAATCAAAACAGCATCACGGAGCACATCATGGAAACCACTGCCACAATGCAGGGAACAAACTACGAAGACACATTCATCCACGAAGTGCGAGCCGCGTAAGCACCCATTCATAAGTTTCTTCGTTTAACCGCGTGGGCAGCGTCCCGCGCTTTCGTGAATACAACGCGGCCCGATGGGCACGCGGTTAGGGGATGGCAAAGGTGCCCGCAACCTTTCCTTGTGATTGGTTCCTGGCAGATTTTGCTTCCCCCCAGTATAACCAGTAACCAGCCACTTGGTTGCCGTTTTTTGGCAACCAAGTGGAATGGCCAATAGTTCCATCAGTTGGGATGAAATCTGTATGTTTAGAGGTGCCCCTATGCCAAATCGACTGTTCCAGGAAACCTCCCCAACCGTTGCGACGCTTGACGAGCTCGCAAAGTTGGCAAACTACTCGCTCATGGACACGCTCAACTGCGATCCTGACGCGAAAGCAAACGGAGCCGACCAGGCACCGCGACAAGTTTTCACGGGCCACTATGTCCCCGTCAATCCCACGCCAATCAAGGACCCCGAGTACGTCGCTCACAGCCAAAACTTTTTTCGTGAACTTGGCTTCGCCGACAGCATGGCACATTCGGCCGACTTCGTCCGCATGTTCTCCGGCGACATCTCGCACGTTCCGGAGCCGATGCGCAAGGTCGGTTGGGCGTGTGGGTACGCACTTTCCATCTTCGGCACCGAATACACCCAGCAGTGCCCGTTCCAAACCGGCAACGGATACGGCGACGGTCGCGCAGTTTCCGTGCTTGAGGCCGTCATCAACGG
>JBBQSE010000410.1:0-8020 GCA_038214195.1 Planctomycetales bacterium | reverse complement strand
ACATTCATCCGTCACAGACATAATTTGACACCTGACATAAAGGCAGCGAACGAACCTATTGCTCGCTCGCGGCGCAAATGTCGTGCCAAAAACTGCGTTCATGAAATCTATTTCTAAAGTGAGTGCCATTGGGCTAGCGCCTTGCCGCTCACTAAATGAATCCAGATGGCGGTGACGAAAAATGGCGAGCCGCGAGACGTCAGTCACCAGTTCCTGACAACCATTTTTACACCTTCAAAGGGCTGCCCTGAAAGGCAACACCGTGAAGGATTTTTGCCAGTGTTTTCGGGCCAAAGGCCCATCCATTCCAATAGCCTGGGCCATCGGCCCAGGTGACCATCTCACCCCTATTTCACAGCCCCAATCGGGGCGGCCATTTGATTGAGTGGCATCGAATTGTCAGCCCGTTGGGCCGGAATCGCAATTCATCGCGTCTGTGTCGATGCATCGATGCATCGAATTTCGCAACCAGGTCAAATACCCCGCATTTTGCAGTGAACCTGGAGCGGCGTTCATCCGCATTCGCGGATTCTCTTGCCCCAGGCTGATTTGTGCGAGCCTTTCAGGCTCAATCACAGCATCCATCAAATACAACTCGTTTGTGGCACGAGCCCGACCGCGCACTTCATTTCGCGAAGAACCTTTTTCGAATCACAAATCGCCTGCAACTTCATCCCGCCGGTTCAACTGCTGCCCTATGTTGCGAATCGCGGCCAGCAGTTCCTGTAAATCATCAGTTGTCGTCATCGGATTCATCACCGCGACACGCAGCGCAGCCCGGTTGTCGAGCGTCGTTTGCACGATGTAGAAATGCCCCGACTGAATGAGTCTGGTTCTCACATCGCGCTGAAACGCGTCGATCACCGAATCGGTCGCATGCGCCAGGCTTTGGGGCACGTGTCGAAACGCCAGAATGTTGCATTCCGGCGTGTGCAGAGTCTGGAAATCCGGTTGCTCGTTAAGAATCTCGTAAAGTAGCCTCGCAACCTCGATCACCCGATCAACCAGTCGCTCGAAAATCTGTTCGCCGAACAAAGACCACAGTCCCCACAGCCCAAACCCAGTCGCTCGTTTCGTGCATTCAACCGTTCGCATTCCGCTGTCGATGTCGGCCATGCCGGGAACCGATGGATCAAACAGGTACGGTGCATTCTGTCGAAACGTCTCAAACCGGTGCTCACGGTTGCGGTACAGGACCGCCGCACACAACGCAGGCACAAACAACATCTTGTGCGCGTCCCAGACGACACTGTCGGCGCGTTCAATGCCCGCAAGTTTTTCGCGGTGTTTGCGAGTCATCAGCAGTCCGCCGCCGTGCGCGGCATCGACATGCAGCCACACCTGATGACGTTCACACACGTCCGCGATTGCCTGCAGTGGATCGAACGCTCCAGTTGGTGTGCCGCAGGCGCACGCTGAGACCGCCATCACCTGTCGGCCTTCACCTGATAAGCGAGTCAGCACTCGATCGAGATCATTCGGATCCATTCGTCGCTGCGGATCGATCGCGACCTTGACGACTTGCCGCGAGCCCAGACCCAGAATTCCCGCCGACCTCGTCACGCAATAGTGCGCATCCGGATGTGTGACCAGCACTGCATTTGCCGGGACTCCATCTTCCCAACTATTCGGCAGTCGCACGTTTCTGGCGGTGAGCAAAGCTGTGAGATTCGCGAGTGATCCTCCATGCGTCAGCAAACCTGTCGATGTCTCAGCATCCCATCCGACTTTGCGACAGAGCGCCCGGACCAAAGCATGCTCGACCGCTGTCGCCCACGGCCCCATTTCATAAATGGCCATCACCTGATTCGTGACGGAACTGACGGCATCGAACAATCCCGCCAGCGGAACCGAGGCGGGAACCTGATGCCCAATGTAGTGCGGATGATGCAGGTTCTGCCCGGATCGCAGCATCTGGCTGAGAATCCCAGTGAGTCGCTCCGCCAGATCGCCCCGACTCGCAGCGGTCGTTGAATCTGCCGGACTTTTGTCCAGCCATGATTCTGCTTCCGCGATATTGATGTCCGGCGAATTCCAATTCAATACTGGGCCATCGCCCCGCAGCATTTTCCGCATGTGAGCCGAAAGCAATCGCTGCCATTGCTCCGCTGCCTGCTCGAAAAAGTCAGAAGAATAGGCCGTGGAGATCAAGGGGGAAATTGTGTCTGGCATTTCAGAGTCAGCATTCAATGGAATTCGCGTCCACGAAATTCGGTTTGGCAATTGCGATCATGTCGCGTATGGTTCCATCTGCTACACAAGTCTTACAAGGTCAACGCGATGCTGGATGTTACCACACGGATTCAGATTCCTGACTCAGAATTCACGTTCGCGTTCTCGCGAAGTGGAGGTCCGGGCGGACAGAATGTCAACAAAGTTGCTTCGAAGGCGCTGCTCACCTGGGATGCGACTCGGTCTCCATCAATCCCCGACGACGTTCGTGAGCGATTCTTAACACGCTACCGTCGCCGGATCACGAAGGAAGGCCTGTTGCAAATCACCAGCCAGCGGTATCGGGATCAGGGGCGAAACACGCTCGACTGTCTCAGCAAACTCGCTGAACTGCTGCGCAGCGTTGCGGTGGCTCCGACAATCCGCAAGGCCAGCAAACCGTCACGCGGTGCCAAACAGCGGCGGCTGAATGAGAAACATGTGCGGTCCGACAAGAAACAGTCCCGCCGCCGTCCCTCGCTGGGAGATTGAAGACGCTGTATCCCTGTTCTTCTGCCGGACTCTTTCAAATCGCACTAAAAGCAGGCTTCAGTCTCTTTTGAAGCGGCGGCGAAAGCGTAATAATCCGCAGCGCCATCTATACTTCACGCAGCCAGGAATGAGGCTGGAATCCCGGGAGGCAGGAGCAGCGTGTTCCGAGGCTGGAGCCTCGGAACAAGGACATCAATTCAAACCGCGTGAAGTATCATCATGGCTGCTCATTTTGAAACCGACCCTGAATCTGGAGTGACTTATGTTGCGCATCCTCGCCTTGACTGTCCTGTGTGCTCTTTCGCTGACCGTTCGAGCGGACGATGGCGTGAAGGCCCCGGAAGAAACCGGTGAATTCGTCATGATCTTTAACGGCACTGACTTGAAGGGCTGGGACGGAGATTCAAATCTCTGGTCGGTCAAAGACGGCGTCATCCACGGCGAGACGACAAAAGAGCATGCCGCTCAGGGTAATACGTTTCTGATTTGGCAGGACGGAGTTACCAAAGACTTTGAACTCCGGATCTCGTTTCGCTGCAACGCAACGAACAACTCCGGGATCCAGTATCGTTCCAAACACATCACCGAAGGAAACGTTCGCAACAAATGGGTCGTGCGTGGTTATCAGCACGAACTGCGGAACGAAATGAAATTCCCCAACGTTTCCGGCTTCATCTATGACGAAGGTGGCAAGCGCGGACGAATCTGCCTGGTCGGCGAAAAAGCGTCATGGGAAACCGATGGCAAAAAAGTGACTGAAACTCTGATCGATCAGGATGGATGGGACGAGTTGTTCAAACTTGACGATTGGAATGATGTCATCATCATCGCCAAAGGAAACAACATCCAGCATTACATGAACGGTCGCCTGATTCTGGATTGCACGGACAACGAACCGAATCTGAGACTGTCCGAAGGCGTGTTGGCATTGCAACTCCATGCGGGAAATCCCATGTTTGCGGAGTTCAAAGACATTCGCATTAAGGAATTGAAAGAGTAAGCGGGGCTTGTTTAATTGGACAGCGCCATTTTTGGCGGAAACCGTGCATTTTTGCAGCCCGAAGCGTGAGCGAGGGATTGTGCCTAACTCGTTCCCTCGCTGACGCTTCAGGCTACTACTTCGGATAAAGTGGCGCTGTCCAATTAAGTAACCCGAAGCGCCAGCGAGGCAAAAACTTAACGCCGAAGGTGAGACGGAACTTGTCGCCTCGCTGGCGCTTCGGGTTGGTATCAAATCGTCGGCCAAACTTCAGTACTGTTGGCTCGGGTTGCACGAATGCAATCAGATTCGAACCAACACTCAGATTTTCATTTAATTTTCAGGAGCCGTTCTCATGGGGTTGTTTGACAAGCTGCGCGGTGAGTTGGTCGATATCATCGAGTGGATCGATGATTCGCGACATACTCTCGTCTGGAGATTTCCTCGCTATCAAAATGAAATCAAGAACGGCGCTCAGTTGATCGTGCGTCCGGGCCAGATGGCGATCTTTGTGCATCGCGGCCAGATCGCGGATGTCTTCGAGCCAGGGAACTATGAACTCAAGACCGACAATCTTCCGATCCTGAGTACGATTGCCGGTTGGAAGTATGGTTTCAACAGCCCGTTTCGATCCGAAGTCTACTTCGTCAGCACGAAGCAAATCACCGACCTGAAATGGGGCACGCCGAATCCGATCATGCTCCGCGATCCCGAATTTGGTCCCATCCGAATTCGAGCTTTTGGCACTTATGCTGTCAAAGCCGCAGACGCTAAAGCTCTGCTGACGGAACTGGTCGGCACCAGCCAGGAGATTGGCGCGGACGCTGTGACAGAACTGCTGCGATCCATCATTGTGAGCAGCTTTGCGGAGCTTTTGGGATCATCCCAGATCGCAGCTTTGGACCTGGCCGCGAAATATCGTGAGTTCGGTGAGACTCTGCGAAAGTCGGTGCAGGAAAAAATCGACGACGAATACGGACTGGAGATTCCTCAGCTGATCATCGTCAATATCTCACTCCCGGAATCCGTCGAAAAGGCGATGGACACGCGAACCAGCATTGGCGTCATCGGCGACATGGGCAAGTTTCAGCAGTATCAAATGGGACAGGCCATGACAGCCGCCGCCGAAAACCCCGGCGGTGGTGGCGCTGCCGAAGGAATGGGCCTGGGAGTCGGAATGGCAATGGCCGGTCGCATGATGCAGCCGGGAATGTTCGGGCAACCCGCGACTGCTCCGGCAGCACCTCCGACATTACCGTCTGCATGGCATGTTGCCGTGAACGGACAGACTCAAGGGCCCTACGGTGCTGATCAGATCGCCAACGGAATTGCCGCCGGTCAAATCACAAAGGCTACGTTGGTCTGGACGGCTGGAATGCCTGGTTGGGTCGCGGCTGGTACGGTTCCACAACTGGCAGCCGCCTTTGGCCCACCGGCACCACCCCCGGTTCCTCCGCAGTAATATCAGCGAGACGTTAGTTTGACACACTTCATCAGCCGCAACGCGCTAGCGTCCGGTTGGTGGTGGGAAAAAGGTAACCGGACGCTAGCGCGTTCCGGCTGATCTATTTTGAAATTGCATCCTCAGGAACTTTCACCGCATGAAATTCACAACCACCGTACTGGCCATGCTGATCGCCATCGCAGGAATTCGTCTGACCTGCACGCTTTCATCCAGCGAGGCGAGCGCGGGCTATGCACCCGTCGTCGTCGCAGATGACAACGCGCCCGTCGAAGACAGCATGCACGAATTCATGGAATACGTGTTTCAGCCAACCTATCTGCGTCTCAAAGCCAGCATGGCTGCGGCACCCGCAGACAACAAAGGCTGGAAAGCCATTAAATCAGATTCTTTGATCCTTGCCGAAAGCTGCAACCTGCTCTTCGCTCGCCAGCCTGACGAACATGCCGAAGACTGGGTGAAACATGCGATCGCCTCCAAATCCAGCGGCGCGGAACTTTACAAGGCAGCCAAAGCCAAAGAATTCGAAGCAGCCACGACGGCCTGGAAGTCGATGCTCAACAACTGCAACGGCTGCCATAAGCAATTTGAAGATGGCAAGCACATTCTACAGCCGTAAGGAGAACGGCGGGTGGTGTCATGCCGAAAAGAAGCCCGGCTTCTCGAAGAAGCCGGGCTTCTGGTAGTAAATCGATTTCTGCCGCTCGCGTAAATTCCCTGGCGACGTAATTCAGACCAAATCATGAACAACTGCACAAAAGGCATTATTCTGGCTGGCGGGACGGGGTCTCGTTTGTTTCCGCTGACGCTGGCGATCAGCAAACAAATGGCACCTGTCTACGACAAGCCGATGATTTATTATCCCTTGTCCACTCTCATGCTTGCCGGCATTCGTGATGTGCTGGTGATCAGTTCGCCTCGCGATCTCTCCGGCTTTCAAAAACTGCTGAGCGACGGGGCTCAATGGGGAATGAAATTCTCCTACATTGAGCAGCCCAAGCCGGAAGGACTGGCGCAGGCGTTTATTCTCGGAGCCGACTTCATCGGGCAGGACCATGTTGCCCTGATTCTGGGAGACAATATTTTCTACGGAAGTGGATTCCAGAAGATCCTCCAATCAGCGGCTTCCAATCAAACCGGCGCGACAATCTTTGGCTACGAAGTGCGCGACCCAGCAAGCTACGGTGTCGTCGAGTTCGATGCACACGGCAAAGCGATCTCACTGGAAGAAAAACCAAAGCAGCCCAAATCGAACTACGCGGTCCCCGGTCTCTACTTCTACGACAATACCGTTGTTGAGATTTCAAAAAACCTGAAGCCCTCGCCGCGCGGCGAACTGGAAATTACGGACGTCAATTCCGAGTATTTGCGGCGAGGCCAGTTGCGGGTCGAAATGTTATCGCGTGGCTTCGCATGGCTGGACACTGGGACGCACGATTCTTTGCTGGACGCGGGCAACTTTGTCGCGGCGATTGAAAAGCGAATGGGGTTGAAGATCTCGTGTCCGGAAGAAATTGCCTACCGCAAAGGTTTTATCGATCGTACTCGATTGCTCGAATTGGCGGCCATGTATTCAAATGAGTACGGTGCGTATCTGCGGCATGTTGCTCGCTGATTTTTATTTGGAATCCTCAAGGCCGCGTTCATGTTTGTGATTCTGGGCGGAAATGGCTACGTCGGCACCGCGTTTCAAAAGCAACTGCAGGGACTTTCGCTGCCATTTGAGGTTTTGGACCGATCGACCATTGATTATTCCAATGAAGCGACGCTCGTACGTTTCCTCTCTGAGCGACGTCCTGAATTTCTGATCAATGCAGCTGGCTACACGGGACGTCCCAATGTCGATGCCTGTGAATTGCATCGAACAGAATGTCTGCAGGGCAACGCGGTGCTGCCTGGCATTGTGCGGTCGGCCTGCGAAAAAGTCGGAGTGCCGTGGGGACACGTATCCTCGGGCTGCATCTACACGGGTAGCCAGCGCGACGGCAGTGGTTTTAAAGAGACCGATCCACCAAATTTTTCCTTTCGCCAAAACAACTGCAGCTTCTACTCCGGCTGCAAAGCGTTGGGTGAAGAGCTGCTCGCCGATGCCGAAAACTGCTTTGTCTGGCGGCTTCGCATTCCATTCAACGAAATGGACGGGCCGCGAAATTACATCTCGAAAATGATGCGATACGACTGCCTGCTGAACGCCACGAACAGCCTCTCGCAGCTCGACGAATTCGCCGCCGCGTGCGTCGCCTGCTGGACTCGCCGCGTCCCGTTCGGCGTCTACAACCTCACCAATCCCGGTTCTGTGACGACCGAAGACGTGGTCCGACTGATTAAAAAACACGACCTGACTCAAAAAGCATTTCGCTTTTTCGAATCCGAAGATCAGTTTATGCAGCAGGCGGCAAAAACGCCGCGATCCAACTGCGTGCTGAACACTTCAAAAGCCGAGGCGTTAGGGCTGCCAATGACACCGGTTATGGACGCGCTGGAAACCGCCATGCAGCAATGGGCAAAGTCTGGTTAGCCAGACACCAGGCGAGCGGCAGGGCGTCAGCCCTCCGAGTCCACCGTGCTCACATTTCCCTGGCAGAGACTCATGTTTCACAAGTGCCAACTATTAAAGAATTCTGCCGAAATTCGTAGTAATAATTCGGTCAATCGCTTCAATGCACAGGGCAAACGCATGATCAGTCGAGTTTGGTTTTTGATTGTCGCATGGAGCATTTTTTCAGCGGTTTCTGTGATCGCCCAATCAGATCCCTCGCTGCCGTTTCCGCAGAATCGCGTGCGAGACTTTTACTTCAAACAGGCCGAGCAGTTTCTGGATCGGCAACAGACGAACGCCGTCGAATTGCTGCCGCAGTTTCCGGGCCTTGACGGCG
>JBBQSE010000409.1:0-8029 GCA_038214195.1 Planctomycetales bacterium | reverse complement strand
CAACTGGATTCGGGGTGTCGCGGCAGGCGGCGCTCTTGTGCAGGATCACTGTGCAGGATCACTGTGCAGGATCACTGTGCAGGATCACTGTGCAGGATCACTGTGCAGGATCACTGTGCAGGATCACTGTGCAGGATCACTGTGCAGGATCACGGGGCCGGAAGGATCACGGGGCGGGATCACGGGGCCGGAAGGATCACGGGGCGGGATCACGGGGCCGGTGGATCACGGGGCGGTGGATCACGGGGCGGTGGATCACGGGGCGGTGGATCACGGGGCGGTGGATCACGGGGCAGCCGATCACGGGGCAGCCGATCACGGGGCAGCCGATCACGGGGCGGTGGATCACGGGGCAGCCGATCACGGGGCCAGCCGTCTGTTGATAGAGTTTTAGGGGATTTGTACATTCTGCGTACGACAGGCTGGCGGATTGTATTCGTTTTCATTCGAGGAGTTCAGAAGTGGCACTCTCAAATCGGCGGGATGTGTTGGCGAACGGTGAAATTCAGGTCGTGCGCTGCATCAATCGATGCGTTCGGCGGGCTTTTCTCTGCGGACAGGATCCGCTGACCGGAACGGACTACGAGCATCGTCGAGAACTCATCCGGCAGCGAATGGAGTTTCTTGCGGGTGTCATGGGGATTGAGGTTCTCGGGTTTGCGGTGATGTCAAGCCATTTCCACTGCATCCTGAGAAGCAGGCATGCTGTGGTGGCGACAACATCAATTCCGCCCGCCGAGCATTCACATAAACCGCGGTTCGAGGCAAAGCAGAGTTCTCACGGTTTGGCTTCGGGTGTCGGTGACTTGATTGTCACCAGTGCTTCGGCGAATGCCTGACCCATGAGTGCGAAGGTCTTGGCACAGCCCAGATAGTGATAGCCACCGTTCGATGCGCCGCGCTTCCAAATCAATTCATCCTCGGGGCTACCACAGGTACCGCTTCCTGTCGCGTGACGATCGGAACGTAGCCAACTTCCAGGCCCGCTGGCGGGGTGACGATCAGTGCGGGCTCGATTTCGGCCAGTGTTCCGAGCGTGGGGGGCGGCAAGTAGTCGCGGTCTTTTCTCCAGTGGCGATGAAGTTCCTCGACGCGGGCTTGCAGAGCCTCGCGCTCGGCATCCGTGAGGTCCGCGTTGAGGATCGCGGGTTGGTCGGCGAAGCGATACCAATAGTAAGTCACCACGCTGCCGTCGTTTGGGCGGACCTGGAATGGTCCTGCCACGGGTCCCGGTTTCTTCCAGCAACTGTCCGCATCATCTGGCGTGACGTAGGCTTCGGATTCAGCCTGGTTGGGACGGACCATTTGAGCCTGGCGTAACCCTGTCGATTCAGGCACATCTTCCGCTTGTACTGCCACCCATTCCGCTTTTTTGTTGTCTTTTATCGTCCGCTGGAAGTACTCGGGAAGAGTCACCAGTGTGCCGCCGTCTTTTGATTGAGTCTGTGTGACGAGTTCCTCATTCCATTTGAAACCAAACGTCGTTGGGTCCAGTGCCATCGGCGTTGCAAACGAAGTCCATGCCAGCGGCGCTCGGTCTTCTTTGGCCGTCGCATCGGAGTATATTTTCCAGGTCGCGCCGCCATTGCCTTTGAAGGTATGCACGCTGGCTGCCGCCGGATTGATGGTGCCATCCACCGGAGCACCGCCTTCGAACCATACCTTCACCGAGTTCCACAATGCGTCTTTGTTGTAGGCCGAGATGCGATGCACCATCACCGAATGCCCATCGGCTGTGACGGGAAACCTTGTCGGAGCAACGCGCGCATAGGTCTCGCCATTTTCATCCACAGCCTGAATGCTCGGGACGTGCTGAGTCTCCATTTGCAGGGCTTTGTTCGGTTTCGCTGGTCGCGAATCAAGCAGCATTCCGGCCCACTCCGGTTTCTCTGCCGTCTCGCGAGACCAGAAGTATGGCGTGAAGAACGCGACTGGGCCTTTGAAGTTGCTGGTGTTCAGGAATAAGGTCCAGGAGTGGTCGCCCGTGGGAACATCTTTTCCAGCGGTGGTCGCCTTGGCCTGAGTCAGCGGCAGCGGCAGATAGCCATAGCCAAACAGTTGACCGCAAGTCCCCTGCTTGAGATTCAATCCATCGGGAGGCCACAACACCCAGGGACTAAGTTGTGCGATGCCGTATTTTCCTTTTGGTTGTTTCCAATCTCGTCCTTTTCCTGCACCTGGTCCGTTGGCCCATTCACTGAAGTTGGGAGCCACTCCGCCCATGATGAATTTCGGTGTCTCGGTGGCAAACCGAGTGTCTCGCCACCAACCCAGCCCCCCCTCAATGTCCGAATACGGCTCTTTCATCCCTGCTGGGATCGCTTCGTTTTGAGCGTGCATCCATGTGCCGAAGAGTCCCGTCTGAAATCGATTCCCAGGATAGTCCTTCAGCAACGGCCAAGCCGCGACATACAGCGAGAATCCGGCGTTGTATGTCTCCGGAACTTTCTCATGTGGCACCAGCAGATAGCCCGCCATTTCAGATTCCCGAACCGGGCTGGATTCGTCGTCGGCCATCACCGGTGCGAGGAACAAGCAGAACACGAGAATACAGAACACGCAGACAGTAAACGAAACACATTTTGGCATCGAAGTCCCTCGCGAGATATCAGGATTTTGGCAGGAGTGGATGCGTCAGCTTAAACGCAGTGGCGTTTCCAGCCAATCGACTGCCAAAAACGAACGCATCGAGATCGGGCACTGAAGCCTGGACCGATGATCGATGGGCATGATTTGCGAAGTCGCAAGCTGCACATGCTTGCTCACTACGTTGGCGGCAACAGCTGACAAATGCGGCCCCTGAGAAGCAAGGGATGCCTCAGCAGAGATCTCGGAACTCATCGCGTCCTACTGCAAGAACGCCATCCCGACATCCAAGTGCGTCGTCAGCTTTGAGACCGCGAAGAAGATCCTGCCGATCACGTCCGAAACCGTCTTCCAAAACCTCACCGCCCCGCGCAAACACGGAGTCCATTGGATCGTTGGCGGTGGAGGCAACAGCTATGCGCAGGTTCCGGTGAAGACTGAATGAATTCCCACTCGGTTTAAGTAAACTGAAGCTGGTTATCAGCGAGGACGACCGGCTCTGATTGATTGAGACCATCGTCGCTCACAACCAGACTGGAATCGAAGTTGCGGGTTTTCAATTCGACATGAATGCGACATGGTTACGCAAATAAGCTTCGTTGTGCATCCAGCAACTTACATTGTTCTCCGCAGATTCACGGCAATGCGTTGTACTTCGTGGAATCCACAGTCCGCCAAGCTACAAACAACGCCCATACTGCTCGGTGACAGCGACGATCCAACGGCGATCAGCTTCAGCACACGCGTTTCTGACTGTCGTTCCCTTTGGACCCCTTCATGGCTCTTGCCCTCAATTAGCAGAAACTCGACAACCTTACCGACGAAATCTGGAAGTCGGCCGAACGATTGCGTGGCAAGTTCAAATCATATGAATACCAAAGCGTCATCCTGCCAATCATCGTGATCCGTCGACTGGAATGCGTATTGATCAAATGGCGAGAAGACAAAGCCAACGTTGAAAAATTTGTCACCGTGCATGGCCAGGAAATCTCTCCCACTAACTACGCCGTCTGTCGAGCCGATCTGCTGATCAAAAATGACCGACAGCCGACCGTGCATCTCGGCAACTCACTAATCCCGCACGATGCCAAAAGCAGGGAGCCTGGTGATCAGTGGCCGGAGAACAAATGGAAGTTTGACCGAATGCTCAGCAATCAACTGGGATATGAGATTCTGCCCAACAAGTACTTCTATCGCTATCAGCCACCGACACCTGCCAAAGATCTGCTGAAGGAATTCTGGCGGCCGGAGAAGGTAGCCGAAAAGCTGCTTGAGGGACTGGCCCAATGAAGAAGAGCCGCAAGTCCAAATTGAAGCCCGTTGCGTTAGCGAGGGAACGAGAACCATCAAAGCATCAGAACATACGAAAATGACCGAGTATCCCTCGCTTACTCTTCGGGCGATATCATATCCTTTCTTTCCCTCGCTTACGCGGCGGGCTACAACCCTTAGTGGCCCGCTGCGTCAGCGAGGGAACCAATGGAGATCCATCACCATGACCGACCCACTCGCCTTTTTCCTGACCTGGAGCACCTACGGATCGTGGCTTCCGGGAGATGCTCGTGGATGGACCGAATACCATCACGGATGGCAGATGCCGGCACCGGCATTGGAACTGGAATGTCAAGCAAGGATGACTGAACACTCAGTGCGACTGAATCCACTGCAAAGAAAATCGGTGGAAATTCAGATCGCTGAAACATGTGAACATCGTGGCTGGATATTACATGCCGTCAATTGTCGATCGAACCATATTCATGTCGTTGTCACGGCAGCGAACACGAAACCCAGGAAAGTGCGTATTGATCTAAAGGCGTACGCCACCAGATCGTTAAAAAAGCATTACGACAACGAGCGAGAAAACTGGTGGGCAGAGCGAGGTAGTATCCGGCATATCCACAATGAAAACACCCTCGAAGCCGCCATCTTGTACACACTCTTAGCCCAGGATCGGAAAGATCGTGACAAAACCACCCGGTAGCTCGAAGATTTGTAGCCCGATGCGTCAGCGAGGGAACCACCATGCCATGTTACCGAATTTCCTTCGCTCACACAGAGCACATCCCTCGCTTACGCGGCGGGCACATCCCTCGCTTACGCGGCGGGCTACAATGATGAAAAATGACATTGACGTGGAATACGCCCTGCGTTCAAAGACCAACCCGATTGGAGTCGCGGCCATACGAACCGCTGTCAATCGCGAAGCATCGGGGAAACAAACTTGTAGCCCGAAGCGTCAGCGAGGGAACCACCATCATGCTTGACGAATTTCCCACTCTCACACCGAGAACATCCCTCGCTGACGCGGCGGGCTACAATGATGAAAGACGACGTGGAAGTGGAATACGCCCTGCATTCAAAGACCCAAGGCGTCAGGCACGCAACATGTAGCCCGAAGCGTGAGCGAGGGAATTTGCCGGTTATCCAATTCACCATTGCTTACCCGGAGAACATCCCTCGCTTACGCGGCGGGCTACATTCAAAGCTGCCGGGCGAACTCAAAGGCAAACTGCCGACGGCGAAGCAGTTGGCTGCAATAGTGATTGAAGAAATGGGGGACGAGCGATGACAGGAGTGCCTTCTATGCCCGACAACCAGTTTACCTGGATTCCACTGTACAAAGAACTCGCGAAGAAGCTGCTTGGCTGGGAAGACCGCCAAGGCGAACTGATTGCGTTAATCGAAACAATGCGCGCCGACAACTTGACCGTCACAACGATGACGGACCGGGACGCGAACGACAATCCATTTCTGATGAAGGAGGAACCTTGCCTTCTGTATCGGCCGACAAAACATACTGGTTTGTTGGTGCGTATTGGAAGAGTCGTGATCCAAGTGATCAATCCTCTCGATTTCTTATGGATGGTATCTGGCAAAACGGATACCCGGATAAATACCTGGATCAAGTCAAGTCGATGCAAGTTGGCGATCGCATCGCGATCGAATCCGCGCATACTCAAAGGAACAATCTGCCGTTCGACGCGAAAGGAAACACTGTTTCAAAGATGTTAATTCGTGCCGTTGGTACGATCACTGAAAACCGCGGCGACGGAAGAACTGTCGAAGTCGACTGGGACGAAGAATGGGAGCCAGTCGATTTCAACCGTAGTCTGAAGCAGATGGCGTTTCCAAAAGGGCAGGCACATTGCCACTTCCACACTTTCACTTCCAATATCACCAAGAATCAGATTATTCGCAGCACGCTTCATGCGATGGCAATGAGCGGGCGGTTTGGTAACGAGTCCCGTGCGGCAAACGACCTTCGCCACGAACTACGCTCATTGATTAGGAATCTCGAACATATCGATCTGATCCAACCGGTGCCGGAAACAGTGCGGCGGCAGCTTCAACAACGAGACGACCGCGACTGCCGATTGATGCTGCTGATCTGCGACATGATTGTGCGGCACCAAATGCCCACACAGTTGACTGGCGGCAAGCAACTCTACAGCGTTGATTTGAGCTGGAAATTCGTCTGGCGAGTGTTCGAGCGATTCAGTTTTTCCGGTCGTACCTGGCCCCGTTGAACTGGAAACTGATCGGTTGTCCCGTCCAGACGCCAGAATCAGGATTGCGCGCGGCTAGCAGGCGAAACGCGCGCCCTCCAACGGGATCAGAGTCAAAGTACGGACAATCACGGCCGGTCGGCAGCAGGCCGTGCTCCGGATCAAAAGTCAGACTCCAGGAGCGCCCCGCTTCGTTGGTCCATTTGAGCTTGCCGTCCCTGGCGGAGACAATCGTAATTTTCCCTACATGCCAGTCATTCTGTCGGGGCGTGTGTTCGTATTCGCCTGCAATGTCTTCGAGTTTCAGCTTTAAGAACAATCCATCAGGTGGACGGCGATACTGGAGCTTGACGTGCATTGGGGGATTTCCTTGCGGCTGAATAAGCTTGTGAAGCGATTCAGCGTAATAGTCCGCTTCATAGATGCCTTGAAAGTCAGCAGGCCACGTCTTTCGATCGAACCACTGATGACTTTTCTCTTCGAGGTGGAAATCGCGATATGCTCCATACAGGTGGTGAAAAAACTCATGCTGCAACCACTGGGGCAGGTAAGCTCGTCGTTCCTGCGAAGTGTACTTGCCGAAGCCCCGGCCTGGAGGCTTGCGCACAAGCCATAGATCGTCGATGAGAAAGCACGGGGACTGAGCGTCAGGGCCGACGGTCATACCGCCAGTGATAAAATTCTCACCTGCGGAATCCGGTGAACCTAACGCAAACGTTGGAAGTGTCGAGTGTAATCACGCGAGTCTCTACCTTCAGTCGTCCGTCGGTAATGGCAGAGACGTATTCCAGAAACAGCCAGAGCGATTCGTGAATGATACGATGGTCGTCGTCAAGAAGTTCGTCGCTCAGCACGAAGCGCCGCTTCTCACCCGCTTCTCGCCTTGCCTCGTCGAGACTTGACGGCGCATTTCCCTCTCCCCGGGCGACCAGCAACACCGTGAGCTGAATAGGAATTTGGGTCGGATGTTCTGTGCGTTTGAAAGAGAAGGAGGGGACATTCTACTTTACGCGGGTTGTTGCTGTGGTTAATCATTGTTGATGCCAAGAACATCCAGAGCATCCCGAGGTGGCGTTGTTTACCATGTCCTGAACCGGGGGGAGTGGTCAAGTCGGAAACCGACCGCTCGGAGCTGTCCCGAGGGATTGCTGTGCGACGAACCGATTCTGAAGCCCGCTCAGTGGACTCGGCATGTCAACGGGGTGAAAATAGAAGCCGAACTCAAGTCGCTCCGCCACAGCCTTGCTCGTGGCACACCGTTCGGTGATCCTCGCTGGCAGACGAGAACTGCAGCAGACCGTGGACTGGAATCCTCTCTGCGACCGCGTGGCAGACCAAAACGCCCAGATAAGTAGAATGTCCTCTTTTCCTCTTTTCCTCTTCGACGCGATGCTGAGACGTTTTGTCCGGGACTTGCGTCATGTATTCGTCTGTCGGCCCGACGTATCCGCCACCATCGACTCTGGACGTTTCCGGTTTTCCACATTCACGGCTGAGTTCCGAGAACCTTCGGGACACGACGCACAAGCCACAGGTCGTCATTGTCCTGGCCGTCACTGCGTTTTGATTGGAAGAACAGGGAGCGGCCGTCGCTCGAAATGGTGAAGGCACTCACTTTGTTATCGTCACCGTTGACGAAGTCGAACGGCCGCCGCTTCGTGAATGCAGCTTCGTCACGCTGCCGTGTGAATAGCCAAGCCGAATTCTTGTGACTTGTGCCGCTCTCGCGACAAAGGATTGCGGCTCGCCCGTCGGCAGTCGGAACGAAACGGATTTCGTGATCGGCCGAGTTCACCGACGGGCCGAGATTTTCCGGTTCACCGAACGGTGCATTCGACGACTCGCGGTGGCTGCGCCAAATATCGGTTGCACCATGCCCGTTCGGTCGAGCCGATGCAAAATACAACGTCAGCCCATCGGGCGAGAGAGCAGGGCAA
>JBBQSE010000408.1:0-8062 GCA_038214195.1 Planctomycetales bacterium | reverse complement strand
TGACGAGACATTTCGTATGACTCGGGAACTGGTGGATGACTTTGTGACTGTCGATACCGACGCCGTCTGCGCCGCCATCAAGGACGCCTTTGAAGATACGCGGAGTATTCTGGAACCGGCTGGGGCCATGGGCATCGCCGGCATGAAGCAATACATCGTGCAGCATGGCCTTCAAGGTGAAGATCTGGTTGCGATCACCTGCGGTGCCAATATGAACTTCGACCGCTTGCGTTTTGTCGCTGAACGAGCGGAATCGGGGGAGGAACGAGAGGCTCTGTTTGCCGTTTCCATTCCGGAGGAGCGAGGTAGTTTCAAGCGACTTTGCCAGACCATTGGCCAGAGAAACGTGACCGAATTCAGCTACCGCATCTCCGATGAACAAGAGGCGCATGTTCTCGTGGGACTGGCAATCAACAATCGTAGTGAAATCCCGGAAATCAGTCAGTCCATGGCCGCACAGGGTTTCACCGCTTTGGACCTGGCGGATGACGAACTTGCGAAAGAGCACTTGCGATATATGGTCGGCGGGAGAAGTCGCTTAAGCGGAAATGAAAGGCTCTACCGCTTCGAATTTCCAGAACGCCCCGGCGCTCTCGTGCGGTTTCTTGACCGTATGCATCCAGGTTGGAATATCAGTCTCTTCCATTACCGCAATCAAGGGGCCGACTACGGACGCATTTTGGTGGGCATTCAGGTTCCAGATCAAGAAGTGCCCGCGTTCCAGGACTTCATCGATACTCTGGGTTACCGCAGTGTCGATGAGACGGCGAACCCCGTCTATCGTCTGTTTCTCCGCTGAATGCTGTGGATCCCGCGAGCACTTCAGTCATTCGCGATTTCGAACTGGTCGCTACCTTCGATGCTGACGCTCCAGATCAACCAACTGGGCCACAAGATCGGAGTGCCCATGCACCCAGAACACGTACCTTGGCACCTGCTTTTCAACAGTGCGTGCCATGAATGGTTCGCCCCAAAAACTTCAGTAGAGCTTCGGACTTTCCCTTGTGTTCGGTGTCGGCAAGGATGAATGAAATTGTCTGCGGAAGAGTCCGCCAGCGTGGTTCAAGGACTTTTTTGCCTTGAGCACATTCCCTAATCTTGGGCAACATGTTTTCATCCCAGAGTTCTTTCTCGCTCGCGTCAGAGATGAACTGAATGGACCGGACAAGTGGGTTCTCGATGGCTGGCTTCAGCATCAAATCAAAAACGTCCTGTGACCGGAACATCAGGAAACAAACATTGAACCAGACCATTTCCCCATGAGCCGACTCGCAAAACCTTTGGCTTTCTTGTCGCAAACGGCGTGGACCAATCAAGATTGCCTCTGGTGGGTCCAGTGCGAGCTTAATGTCCTGAATGCTCGACCGCGTATGTTTCACATTCTCGGCGACTTGCTCGTCGTGGCCTTCTCTCCGTAGGTCACGAAACAGCAGAATGGCCAACAGAACGAGCACAATGGTCAGGAGCACATCGTGCTCAACGAAATGAAGTAGATGCAGAACGATCGCCAACACTGCGGCCGTGATTCCCGCGATGATGTCCCAATCGAGTCGAAGTAACTTTCTCAAACCTCTGTCCTTCCGTTGCTTCTTTCTCATCGTAACGCGGATGTTGTCAACATCACCGAGTTTTCTGGCAGCATTCAATCCAGCAAATCCACCTCCTATGATGACGACATGTTTCATTTCCTGTTGTTTATCTAGTCTTTCTTCTCGAACAAAATGGTTACTAACAGTATTGTTGTCTCGTCCGCTTCGATCGCATGCATCGTGCCGCCTGCCATATAGAGCCAGGAACCCGGAACCAACTCTCGCGGCTCTTCGCCCACGAAGAACTTGCACTTGCCGCGGAGACACTGCACCGTTATCGGGCCGTTCGTTTTGTGAGGCGGGATTGATTTACTCGCCTCCACAATCATACGCATCACCTCAAACTTCGTTTCTTTTACGAGGGCCGTTGATTTGTCCTCTCCAAAGGTATTGAGGTCAATTACTGTTCCGGGTTTTGCATGTTCGTGGGCCATTTCAGTTCTCCATTCTGTATCGAGTGACGTTCCTATTTGTTCGGGCAAAGTCAGTCTCTGAGTGTCACGAACACCTCCCCGTTTGTAACCTGAACCTGATGGGCTCTTGTTGGGCAAAGCGCTGGCATACGAAGATTCTTCCCGGAACGAATGTCAAACTGTGCTCCATGCCATGGGCATGTTACGGTGAACCCGTCCAGCTCGCCACCGGCTAATGGGTCGCCGGTGTGAGTGCAAACGTCATCAAGAGAAAAAACCTCATCATCATGCCGAAACAACAGAATTGGAGTGTCGAAAACTACGACCGCCAACTGTCCATGGTTCGGGATTTCCTGTAGCTGCGCTGCGCGCATTGGTTCAGGCACGTGAATCACTTCGTCTTTCGAAACGAATGTCCGGTCTTTAAACCCGCTACGAAGAGGACAAGGGCGACGGCACCGAGGAAGAATACGGTGTCGCCTGGTACTCGCATCCAGCGCAGGGTCTGCATGAGGTCGGTCTGCATAAACTCGCTGCTGCGAGCGTACCAATAGCTGTGTTGCACGGACGCGTTTGTCTGCAACAGACCAACCGGCAACAGGCTCAGAACACACATCGCCATCAGGCCGCCGTTCAATGCCCAGAATGAAAACTTCAGCAGGCCATCTTTCCATTCCCTGCCCGGAATCAGCACTCGCAGGCACAGCAGCATCAGCCCGATACCCAACATTCCGTACACACCGAACAGCGCCGCATGTCCGTGCAGCGGTGTCGTGTTCAGCCCCTGCATGTAATAAAGAGCAATCGGCGGGTTGATCATAAAACCGAACAGCCCGGCACCAACCATATTCCAGAAGGCCACGGCCACGAAGAAGTAGATCGGCCACTTGTAACGCTGCACCCACGGTGACTTTCGAGATCGTCGCAAATCTTCAGTGGCATCAAAGCCAACCAGCACCAGCGGCACGACTTCCAAAGCGCTAAAGACAGATCCCCAGACCAATGCGACAGTCGGAGTTCCCGAAAAATACAGGTGATGACAGGTGCCGATAATTCCACCAGATAGAAAGATCGTGGCTGACAACAATGCGGCAGAAGCTGCGACTCCCGGTCGAATCAGATTGAGACGCATAAAGGTGAAAGCGATGACCGTTGTGGCAAAGACCTCGAAGAAGCCCTCCACCCACAAGTGGACTACCCACCATCGCCAGTATTCCACTATCGACAAGTGTGAGTGATGTCCCCATGTCAGTCCTGCGCCATAGAACAAAGCAATGGCTCCCGACGCCACGGCCAGCAGCGCAACCAATTGCTTTGTTTCGCCGGTTTTCTGCAACGCAGGTCGCAACACGCGGATCATCAGAAACAGCCACAGCAGAAGTCCTATCGACAGGGCAATCTGCCAGACCCGGCCCAGATCGACGTATTCGTAGCCCTGGTGTCCAAAATAGAAGGAAACCGTGTCGGACATCTTGTTGTGGATACTCAACAATTCGCCGGTGAGTGAACCCACGACGACGAGCAGCAACGCACCAAACAGCACGTTGACGCCGAGTCGTTGTCCTTTGGGTTCGACGCCGCTAACGAGCGGGCCAATGAACAGTCCTGCGGCCAGCCAGGCAGTCGCGATCCAGAACAGGCCCATCTGAACGTGCCATGTTCGTGTCACGCTGTAGGGTAGCCATTCAGACAATGGGAAGCCGTAAAAGCCATCGCCTTCGACGCCGTAATGCGCCGTCACGACCCCAAGTAGCATCTGCACGAGGATTAAAGCCGAGACGACCCAGAAGTATTTGATGGTGGCCTTTTGGGACGGCGTGGCTTCCCAGAGCGCCAGCGGATCGGTCTCTGGAGGGGTTGGTTCCTCTTCGTCACTTCTCTTCGACGCATACCACCAGGCCATCGCCGAGATACCCGCCAGCAACATGATGATGCTCACGCCGGTCCAGACAATCGTGTCGCCGGTCGGTCGATTGCCGATTAACGGTTCATGAGGCCAGTTGCTGGTATAGGTGCTGGTATCGCTGTAGGCACTGCTCGTCTGGGGGCGATCCGTCGAAGCTGCCCACGCCGTCCAGAAAAAGAAGGCCGACAGTTTTCGAAGTCGATCCGGATCTGATACAGCCCCCGCATGAATTGCGTAGTCGGCGTTGCCTTTCGAGAAGACCTCGGTGTAGTGAGCAAGGTTGGACTCAAACGCCGCGAATCGAATTGGATCGACGGTGACCGTGCCGCTCGACGATTCATAAGTGTTCGTGTGCATCAGTTTCGTCAGGCGAGCAATCAGTTGGGCCTGTTGTTCGTTGTCGAGTTTGTCGAACTCCGTGTTGTGATCGGACGTGGCCCACTGGTCGAGTATGAAGACCGCTTCCCGATGTAGCCAGTCGGCTGTCCAGTCGGGAGCAACGTAGCTTCCGTGTCCCCAGATGGATCCGACTTCCATCCCTCCCATTGATTGCCACACATTTTGACCGGCTGTAATCTCTCCAGTGCCGATAATCGTCTTGCCGTCTATCGTGACGACCGTGTCAGGGATCGGTGGCATTTCCTGATAGATCCGAGTCCCGACCCATCCAAGGACCAGAAAAGACAAGACCATCACTGCCGTAAAAAGTTGCCAAAGCCGTCGCATAAATTTTGCCTTCAGGAGTTATTTCGTTTGAGGTTTGATTCAATTTCAATTATTCGTCGTCGGCAGACGTCGCGCTTGCCAACGCACCGCTCAATTCGGCCGCCAGCCGTGAGGCTCGTGGGAACAGCACATTGTTCTCTTTGTGGATATGACGATGCACGTCTCGCTCCAGGTCGTGCAGGCCGTCCAGCATGGCTCGAAACGTGTTGCATCCGCCTTCGGGCAACGTAAAATCGGATGAGGCCTCACGAATCTCCCGCAACGCCTGGCCGGCTACGTCGTGCTCGTGTTCCATCATGTGAATCGGATTATCGACCGAACCAAACGGAAACTCGGGCACCGACTGTGACTGTTCAATCGTTCGAATTGCAGGAAACAAAATTCGCTCCTCTTTGAACATATGCGGATTGAGTTCGTCTCGAAGCCGCTGGAACGATGTTCCCAGCCGAGCCAGCCATGGATGATGTTCGCCATGCACTCGCACCACCTTTTCGACGATCTGAGTCAACCGGGGAAGCTCGCGTTTTAGATACTCGTGATGCGTCGCGACGATGAAATCGCACATGTCAGTCAGCGACTTCGACGTGAAGTTGTCATCGCCCGAGTCATCCGTTGAGCCTTTTGAAATGATGGCATGAAGTTCCTCAAGCACAGCCTGAGCGTCCACCTTTTTTGTCCTGCACGCCTCTTCGAGCGGTCGACCACCACCACAGCAGTAGTCGATCCGGTGTTGCTCGAATACACGCGAGGTTGCCGGATGTTCGGTTACCCACGCGCCAACCGAGTCTGAAAGTTTCAATGTTGTCATGTGCAGTTTCCTTCTGTAAATTGTTAATGTGTTTCAACTCGCATCAGTGCGAAATTAAGTGAGTACTGATGCCGCTTCCAGTTCCTGCTTTGGGCCAAAGAACTCGAAACGAATTCGATCTTCTTTAATCCCAAGTTCCTGCAGACTTGCGTGGACATTCGCCATAAAGGGCCTCGGACCGCAGAAGTAGAATTGGGCTTCCGTGTGCGGCGTCCAGTCACGCAAAAGGTCTGTGGTGACGAATCCCGCTTCGTCACATCGGCCTTCTTCTACGTCGCCCGGTAACGGCGAGTCGAACAGAACTCGTGTCTGCACGTTTGAGCCAGTTTGAGCCAAACCACGAAGTTCATCCGCGAAGGCATGCGTCGTGCTGTTACGAGCCGCCTGCAGGAAATAGATTGATGCCTCAGGATTCGCATGAATAATCGACCTGGCCATTGACAATAGCGGAGTCACACCGATGCCACCGGCGAGCAGAACGATCGGCTTTGTGGCCGCCGTCTCAGGATCGACGGTGAACTCACCGCATGGCGGTCCAACCTGAATTCGGTCCCCAGGTTCAATTGCGTTGTGGAGGTGGCTGGAAATCAGACCATCCGGGGCTTCGGGCGAAAGCCTTTCTTCGCGCTTCACGCTGATACGGTAGTATGGCTCGCCGGGCCGATCAGAGAGACTGTAGTTGCGAGGCGACGTCGGTGTGTGAGGATGATCAATCTGCACCGTGATGTACTGTCCCGGCTTGAACAGTGGCAACGCGCCCTCGTCGTCTGGTTTGAGGTAGAACGAAGTCACGACGTCACTTTCGGGGATTTTTCGATCAACGACGAACGTGCGGTAACCATTCCATCCGCCGGGCAAAGATTGCTGTTCGTCGTAAATCGCTCCTTCACGGGCGATGAACAAGTCCGCCAGAAATCCATAGGCTTCACCCACGGCGTTGATGATTTCGTCGGTCGCCGCGTCTCCCATGATGTCCTTGATCGCATCCAGCAAATGCTTACCAACAATCGGATAGTGCTCTGCCTTGATGCCCAGCGAACAGTGTTTTTGAGCGATCAGTTCGACGGCGGGCATCAGCACCGCTGGATTGTCGATATGGGTAAAATAGGCGCAGATGGCCCCCGCCAATGCTTTCTGCTGGCCACCGGTGTGTTGATGAGCCTGATTAAAAAACGCTTTGACTTCCGGATTCCCCTCGAACATTCGTTGGTAAAATCGCCGCGTAATGATTTCTGCGTTGGCGGCGACTGCAGGCGTGATTTCCTTGACGATAGCGATCGTTTTCTCGCTGAGCATGAGTGTTCTTCGTGGTTTTGAGGTTGCTGTTCGAACTGAATAAGAATAGGCTGGACCAATCAATTACCAGAAGGTATAGAATAGAATTCTGCACGTCAAGGTGCAGGATTGTGATGTGCAAATTTTCCGGAAATGAAAAACCATGATTTCCAAGACAGCCGAATACGCTCTGCGAGCCGTGACCTGCCTGGCATCGAACACGGGCAGTCCAGCTTCGGCCGATATTCTGGCGGAAAAAACAAAGGTGCCGCGTCGCTACCTGACGCGCGTCCTTCAGGACCTTGCGGCAAAAGGTCTGATCACTTCTCGCAGCGGACCTGGCGGAGGATATGTGCTGGCTCATGCCACCGACGACGTCACGATTCTTGACGTCATCAACGCGGTCGCGCCGCTGCAACGCATCACATCGTGCCCTCTGGGACTCAAGTCGCACACGTCCCTGTGTCCACTGCACGCGGAACTTGACCGAGCCTTTGCCGCGACAGAAGCGGTGTTTGCTGCCGTGACAATCCGCCAGCTTCTGGAGTCTACGAATCCCATTGTGCCGCTGAAAGAGGTGTAAAAGGCGGTGAGAAATCGTGCAGTGCCCAAGTGCTCACCTGCTGACTTCAATTTTCTCTGACAACGAGTCATTGGTGTCGGAACCATCGGCCTTGTAAGCACCCATGCGTAAGTCCTGGGGCATAATTTGGCGAGCGGTGCGGTGTCAGTCCGCCGAGTTGCACGCATTTAACCCGGAGGACTTACGCCGCTCCGCTCGCCCGGTTTGCGGCGACCGGGGACGTCACTCCCCTGATTGTGAATCCTGCGATTATGCCATTTAACTTTGCACTGGTGCATATGGCTATCAGAGCGATCCAATTTCTTGATGTTATGGCAGAGACTCAGTGAACCGCTTCATTTGTCTGAATGCGATGCGTTCGATTCGGCTCCTGAAACCAATGCCAAGATCATCAGCCGAGCTTCCGCCAAAAGTTTTTGCCATTCCCGGACAGCAATTCCCGATCGCGTGGATTTTGAGGAAAATCGTTGGGATTTTGATCTTCTGTTTCGTAAACGGAGCGGTCATGATGCTTGCCTGGATCTCCCAGTTTACTTCTCAGGCAAAAGGATTTGCCCAGTATGGATCGCTCGGCAAGGAAGGTACGACAGGGTAGCCGCCTATTTTGCGCACGTGAGCGTTTTAGGCGAGGGGCAGGAAAGGAATTACCGGAGAACTGGGATAGCGGGGAGTAGATTTCCAAGTCAGACTGGGTGCATTGTGTGACGTGAATCTGGAATAAGCTGGGAGTGGATCGCCATGGATGGTGTGATCGATTCGGGT
>JBBQSE010000407.1:0-8078 GCA_038214195.1 Planctomycetales bacterium | reverse complement strand
GAAAGTCGGGAAATCCTTCTTTCATTTCGGCCCGGAAACCCAACTCCAGCACCTCTGCTGTTTTCGCCAGCATGTCTTTGTCGTCGCTGAGTTCCTTATTAAGCGACTGAAGCATCACCATCGCTTCTGTGTGAAAATCCTTGCAGCGGACTGCAGCCTCAATGTCCTTTGCTCGATACGCATCTTCGAGTGAAAGTATGGCTCCCTCGGGAGTCGTCAGATCATGCGCGATCGCCGACGATACCGCAGATTGGGTTGGACCGCTCTCCGGTGATCCGCAGCCATTCAGAAAGACTGCGCAACCGATTGCCACAAGGTGAAGCTGAATTCGCATGATCGATGGGTGTTTCGAATAGATGAAATTGAATCAGTGAGAGCAACGCCGTTAAGGAATTTTAGTGGTGAAAACACAGGGAGTCAAAACGATTGGGATACGATTCAGGCCCATCGTGCCGACAGAGCCATTGCCAGTGGCATGAGCCACCGATAGGTCGCACTTGGGGTACTCGACAAATAGCAGTTTTGTGGAAATCTGATTATTCTGATGAGGTGTTTTTCGTTCCGAAAATTCGATGACGGGCACCGCTCGACCGGACTTCCGCCCTTGCCGGCTTGTCCGGCAGGAACGCAAGATTTGAAATCAGTTAGCCATCACCAACACGACCGCTCCCCTGCCAAGCTTGCCTGGCAGGAAGCCAAGGTTTGCAGCGTTGCATGTGTTTCATCGTCGCCACCAATTCTTCAGACGGTCCTTAGTTGGACAGCGCCATTTTTGAGCCAATACCAACCCGAAGCGCCAGCGAGGCAACAAGTGACGTCTGCCCTTCCGCGTGAAATGTTTGCCTCGCTTGCGCTTCGGGTTGGTAAAACACGGAGCGATCTCAAAAAGTGGCGAGGTCCAATCAGGCAACCGCCACAGAATCAAAACTCACCGATGACATTGCCGTCATTGCGAATGACGAGATTTCGGAGTATCTCCAGGTCAATCGTCGTTGAAATGAATCGGACGGAACCATCCGCAAAAGCAGCCAGAAATCCACCCGAAATAGATGGGCTGTTGAGCCCGGTGAGAGGATTTTCCAAATCGAAGTCCAGGTCGTCGGGTTTCGTCCAGATGACTGCATGTTCGTCATCGGCTTCGACCAGCATAATTGTGTTGGATGTTCCGTCAGTTATGTCTCGCATTCCTACACCTTTATCCTCCGGTGGCAGCATGGAGTTTTTGATTCGCAGCCCGACATAGTTGGTTTTGAATTCATCGGCACTGCTGCCGGGGGAACGAAAAACGTCGGGCATTTTGGCAATCAATGTGCGGTTGTGTTCGCTGTCCCAGGGTTCGTCCTGACGAAACTCGTTGAACAGTCCGCTGTGCTCGAGGAATGGCAACAACTGGACGCGCCAGCTCAGGCCAGCCTTCCCGTCTTTGGCCGTTGTTAAGGCAGCGGGAAAGCGCCCGTGTACGTCATGAAAATTGTGAAACGCGAGCATCAACTGCTTCAGATTGTTTTTCGACGTATCGCGCCGAGCGGTCGTGGGTGAAAGTATTCTTCCGAGAATCGAAAACAGATCATCAGAACGTCTGGTGGAATTGAACGATCTCGTTTCCAACAGAAGTGCGACCGACGCTGTGGCAGCCAGCGACTCCAGTCCAATGGGCAGTGTGCGACGGCTGACGATTTCGAGTCCATCGTTTGTATGCAGAACGCTGGTTGAAGCCGTGCTGAGGTGTCGGGTCACTGAAGGCGCGGATGGCAGTATCGAAATATCAATGTCCAGAAATCTTTGCTGCATCTCCGCCAAAAACATATTGGCTCCCATCAAAAACAGCGGATACGCCGCGTTGAAAACTTTCTTCTCATTGTACTGGATCGTCCCGATGCAGTTTTCCGGAAAGTGCTCACTGATGTCCGACGCCTGCGCAAGGCGTGGTGTCTTTTCATCACGATTCAACCAAGCCGTGACACCCTGAGGAAGAAGCGAGATGACAAGTTCGTCGTCTGTTACGCACCATGCCGGAGCCAGCGGCACATTTTCATCCCCTAAATTCGCGAAAAAGATTTCATTTTTTCCAACACTGAAGGTTTGAATCCGAAGCTGCCGGGAACTGCGGTGCTGTGCATTCTGAGCGGCCACAAAGCCACGGAAGAGATTACTGACATTCCGGAGCTTGTTCGCGTCACGGACTGAGACCACGCCCGTCCAGCCGGTGAACCATGGTCCTCCTTCGGATTCCGACTGGTAGATTCTCCAGCTGTCGCCGATCGCACTCAGCACTTCGTCTTCCAGGTTCAGCCCGAACATCGACTGGAAAACATCCAGTTCATGTCGAGCATGCCTGGATGCTCCGGGTTCGATGTCGTCTGCGATGTCCAGAATCTTCTGAATCGTTTTTTGCAAATCGAGGCGGAAGGCCACTGTGATGTTGGCGTCCGCAGGCACCACGTTGAATTCCTGTACCTGCAGAGGTTTCACGTCCACGAGTTTGAACAAACCTTTGGCAGGTCCGCTGGTGCGAATCCACGTGCGAGAAACACAGTCCGCGTTTTCCAGTCCGGTCACACAACTGAACGACAGGACGCTGTCTAAACCCAGCGCTTGGATCATGGCGTTCGCCTGAGGTTCTCTCTGCAAAATCGGAGCTGCATTTTTCAAAATGGCCGCCGTATCGACGTGAATGATATTGGCGAGCCGTTCGACATTCAGACGATCGTGCAGGCTGGCGAGCCAGTCCGGAGTTTCTTTGGCCTGCCTGCGTTTGACGAGTTTGTCGAATTCATTCGGACCGAAAGCGAGCAGCAGACAGTCATCGACGACGGCCCATTGCAATTCCACATCAAGCGGACCAAGGGGCCAGTGATGGACATTCCTGCCGTCCTGTACTGCCACGACGCCGGCATTTTCGGTGATCGCCGATTCTAGACTTGCAAGCCATGCCTCCACTTTCGAGCCCTGATCTCCAACTCGGCAAACCAGCCCCACTGACGGTAACGGGTTGGGAGTTCCGATGTAGATGGCGGTTGGGCGTGTCGTCAGTACGCGAATCAGGTCAAACAACTGAATCGAGATCTGCCGAGCGTCGCCGGGCAACAGCGGATGTTTGCGAATGCTGGTGCTGATTCTGTCAATTAGTAACGTCGTGAATCGTTCAACTTCGGGATCAGCGAGCAACTGTTCCGTGCGAGAGACGCTGTCGGGCGAAGCGCTTGCCGTGCCGTTCCACGCAACGTACACGAGGCAGTCACTGGGTGCGACATGGTCAATCAGCGGATCGTGGGGTGCCGGCGGAAATCCGAGGGGCAAACCGCCTCCGGAAAGTCCGCCCAACATCACGAAAATCAGATTGATCAGACCGAAAGACGAAGACATGGTTTACCTGCAATCTTTATTGAATGGTGTTTATTCCAGCCACTATCTCTGCGCCACAACGGTGGGTGCCACAAGCGACTTCAGGAACGTCACCAACTGAAAACGTTCGGCGTCGCTGAGTTCAAAGTATCGCTTCGCCGAAACTTCTGCCTCACCGCCATGCATCGCAATGGCCTGTTCCAACGTGTCCGCTCGTCCGTCATGTAGATAAGGTGCCGAATCCCGAACTCCCCACAATGCCGGAGTTCGCCATTCTTTGCGCGTGGCTCCGAGGATCTGCTTCTCTTCGGACGTCTTTGTGAATTCAGGAATCACTTGTCCGTCGGGAGTCGCATCAGGAACGAAGATTCCGTAACTGCCGCCGGAATCTCCCAGTGCGTCACCCATATCGTGCAACAACAGATCGCTGAAGACTCCCTGAATATCGCCGACATTTTCGACGTGGCACTGAGCACATCCTGTGCTCGCGAAAACCATTGCTCCGGCGAGCACGAATTTCGCATTCTGTTCGTCGTCGAGGTTCTCTCGGACCGGCGCGGGCAGAGTGCGGACATATTCGACGAGAGCGTTACATTCGTCCATGTTCAGATCCAACCCGGCCGGACGGTATGTTGGCGAATGCGGCAGACCGGATTGAGGGTGGTCGGGAACATTCAGCCCGACTTCCACAGCACAGGCGGTCATCACAAAATTCTGCAGGCTGGCGGTTTGCCCCTTCCAGCCGAATCGCCCGATCTGGTTGTCCTTCAGCAAAGGAACTCGACCACTGACGACTCCGTCCTTACTTTGCTGAGCCGCCAGTTGTTCCAGCGTTTCCCGCGTGACACCTTCAATCAAACCGGCTCCGAATAGAGCGGTTGCGTTTCGCTGAGAACGAGTGATCGCAAAATTTCCCAGTTGAGTCTGCATGTTTAGTTGCTGCTCCTGCCGAGCCCGTTGACGAGGATCTCCCGACCACAGCGACCGAGTCCCCTTAGATTCAGCCGCGAACAGTTCCAGTGATTCAATCGTCTGGGCCTGAAGCGATCCCTGAGCGGCGTTGTCTCGCCATTCCCGGTATCCGGCATACGTCCCGCTTCGATGCAGTACGATGCTGTTGCTTTGAGCGAATCCCGGATGAAAACCAGTCAACTGGTCCTGATTGTGTTTCTTTTCCGCTGCCAGCGATTCTTCCTGTTGCCGTTTGAATTCGGCAGCTTCGTTAGCGGCACGCATGGCGTCGAGTTCACGGGCAGCATCTTTCGCATCTGTGGACGGCAGAGATTCCGCTGGCTTCTGAAACATTGACGACAGCAGTTGCTCGGCCAGTGATTTTTCTGACATCGCGGAGCGGCGTTGGGGTGGTGCTGCGGGAACATGGACCGGCAAACTGAAGGCCGTCAGAATATCGACGTTCTTCGCGCGGGGACCTCCTCCACCGGTGCCACCCTGATTGTGACAGGCGACGCACGACGAATCGTTGAACAGCGGTCCCAAACCATCACCGCCATGCGAACGTGAATCGCCCGGTACCCACTCACGAAGAAACAATTCGCCGCCGTCCACCCGTTGATCCACCGCCGGTTTTTTCGTCTCCTCAATGTCGGACGCGAACAACGGCGGCATGGCAAGCATGCAGGCTGCGATGGAAACCAGCCAGCGGGTCGTGTGACCAGATGTTTTGCAAACCATAACAAACCTCCGGATGTGCAGGATGCGACGTATCAGTGTGATACAGGCACTCTTGACTTGACGAGCCCAAAACACAAGCGGGAATCGCAGGAAAGTCACCGTCCCGAAACAAAGTGGCTGGTGGCCCGGCGACTGGGGTTTACAACCACGAATGACACGAATTTCACGAATGAATAACTGAGTTGCCGGGTACCTGAGTAGAGGCCGCTGGCTTAACAAGGGACGAGGCAGCTATACTGGTGCGAACAACGACAACAGGATCGCTGCGGACTTCATATCCGGAAATCACAAGCCATGCCGCAACTTTTCGAAATGGTGGTTCAGTGGTGTGTGCCGCCGGAGTTACTGTCGAACGAACAGCACCGACGCCGTGCAGTGCGTACGATTTCTTTCTATCTGGCCCTGAATTTCTGGGCTCCGGTTTTCGCACCGACCTATTTGTGGCTTGGATCACCGCGATCGGCGGTGTGCATCGTCCTGTCGTTAGTCTTTACCACATTTGCGATGGCCTCGTTTCGATTCACAAAGTCGATTCAGCTGACAGGAAACCTGTTTGTCGTTTCCCTCTTCTTTGTGCTGATTTTTATTGCCAGCGTGACCGGAGGAATCAGGGCAGCCTCGCTGATGTGGATGCCAGCCGTACCGCTCATCGCGGTCATCCTGTGTCGGATTGAATTCGGTGTGATTTGGGCCGTGTTGGCCTGCGCCGCCTGCAGTGCGTTCTTTGTGGCGGATCGGTTCGGAATTCAGATGGACAACGATATCAGCGAACTGAGTTCCCACTGGCTGCACGTGGCTGTTCTGTGCGGCATCATTCTTTGCACTTCTCTGCTCACGACAATTTTCACACTGAGTGAACAACGGGCGAAACAACAACTGGAGCACTCACGGGATGTCGCCGAACAGGCCAACAAAGCCAAGAGTACATTTTTGGCCAACATGAGTCATGAAATCCGCACGCCGATGAATGGCATCATCGGAATGTCAAGGCTGCTGCAGAACACGGAACTGACCACACAACAAAATGATTTCCTGAACATGGTTCAACAGTCTGCTGACAATCTGCTGCGTCTGTTGAACGATATTCTGGATCTGTCGAAAATTGAAGCCGGCAAGGTTGAACTGGAATCGACGGAATTCAGTCTGCGCGACCAGGTGGGCCAGGTCGGTAAACTGCTGGCTCCGGTCGCAGCTGACAAAGGGCTCGAATTGGCGTGCCGGATTGATCCTCAACTTCCGGATGGCCTGGTCGGAGACCCAGGTCGACTCTCTCAGATACTGATCAACCTTGGCGGTAATGCGATTAAGTTCACAAGCGCCGGTGAGGTTGCCATTGACATCGCTGAGGATTCACGAAATGACGGGAAGCTCACTCTGCGAGTGTCCGTCCGTGACACGGGAATCGGCGTACCACTTTCCAGGCAAGCCAACATATTCGAGCCATTCGTTCAGGCAGACGCATCGACGACCCGCCGCTTCGGAGGCACAGGGCTTGGCCTGGGGATTTCATCACAGCTTATCAAAATGATGAAGGGACACATCTGGCTGGAAAGTCAGCCCGATTTAGGCAGTACGTTTTTCTTTACGGCCACGCTGAGTCTTACCGATCAGCAGCCCGAGCGCTATCCTGCCAGGCTGAGTGAGCTTCAGGGTAACCCTGTTCTGATTGTCGATGACAACATGACAAACCGCCGTATTCTTGAGGAAATTGTGCGAGCATGGAAAATGTGCCCCCACTCCGTAGAGAGCGGATCCGATGCACTTTCGGAATTGACGCATGCAGCAGCAGCCGGAAGATCGTATCCGCTCGTCCTCCTGGACCTGATGATGCCGGAGATGGACGGATTCGCTCTGGCCGAGCGCATCCGACAGGACGAAACGCTGAATAAAGCCCGGTTGATCATGCTGTCTTCGGCCGGGCGTCAGGGAGATGCCGAACGTTGCCGGCAGATTGGGATTGCTCGATATCTTTTAAAGCCGGTTGTTGAATCAGAACTTCTGAATGCGGTGCTGGAAGCCTTTGGAACCGAAGAACGCACTCGTCTCCCCAAAGACCAAACACAGGTCGGACCTCAACTGAAGGTACTGCTCGCGGAAGACGGAGTTGTGAACCAGAGAGTCGCGATTGGATTGCTGGAAGCGCGAGGCCACACGGTTGTCCTCGCCAGGAATGGTCGCGAGGCGATCGATACTTTTGATCAGTCCTTCGACGTTGTGCTGATGGACGTCCACATGCCCGAAATGGACGGTCTTGAAGCCACGGCTGCGATTCGCGAACTGGAAAGAACGACCGGAGGTCACATTCCTATTATTGCTCTGACGGCGGCGGCCATGAGAGGAGATGAGGAAGAATGTCTTTCATCCGGGATGGATGCTTTCCTGACCAAACCCATTAATCCCGAAAAACTCTACAGAACGCTTGCCGAAATTCGCTCGAACCGACAATGACGTTCCCCGGATATGCCGGGCTTCTATGAATTTGAGACTCGGTCTTGCCGGGATCGACGATCCGGCGCTTCTCGATTGGGCCAACCAGCACGATCGAATCCTGCTCACACACGATCGAGCGACGATGCCACTTCACGCCTTGCAGCGATTTCGCTCTGGATTGAAGGTGGCCGGTATTTTCGTCGTCGATGACCGAGCGGCGATTGGCAGAATAATCGACGAGTTGGCTCTCGCGATTCAATGCAGCGGGCAAAACGAATGGCAAGATCAGGTCGTGTACTTTCCGTTATCGTAGCGGTGAAGGCTCAAAGACAAAGAACCCGCGAAAGCGCGTTCCTGCCAGTTGAGTAGCGGCAAATGCTGTACGGCTCCGGCAATAGAACCACACATCGCACTTTGTTTGTCATCCACGAACAGACAACTGTCATCGACCAGATTCGCCACGTGGCCATGCGTGAAGTGACTACTGACGACCTCTGATTTCCCCCGTTTGTCCAGTGTCCTTTGAACGACAAGCTCACGAGGTTAAGGTGACGATCGTTTTCAGTGACTGGAATCTTTTGGTTTTGGTGTGGGTACACATCGATTGCTCG
>JBBQSE010000406.1:0-8228 GCA_038214195.1 Planctomycetales bacterium | reverse complement strand
CCGTCGTAGTCGTAGCGAATCCACTGCACGGCCTGCCCGTCGCGGTTCCAACGAGTCACCGATGTCAGGCGCTGACGATAGTCATAGTCGTACTTTTCAAACCAGACGGTTGTCGCATCGCCCACCGCCGGACGTACTTTGCCTCGGCGTTCCGTGCGGTTGCCTTCGTTGTCGTACAGATACGTGTACGTGCCGTCATTTGTGACGCGGTTGTAGGCCGATGTGGTGACACCGGTTCCTGTGCGGTTGCCGTTTTTATCGTACGCGTACGTTTCCGCCGACTGAGTCCCGCCAGTGGCTCCGGTGACCTGATTGAAGGAATCGTATGCGTAGTTCCGCGTTCCTGCCGGGGACGTGAACGAGGCAGTTCGACCCTGATTGTCGTAGCCGTAGCCGTACGTCACATTGGTAGCCACGGCACCGATGTAAAGTCCCGACTGCACGATGGATGCAATCCGGCCTTCGTTCTTCGCGTTGTTAGCAGTTTGAGTGTAGGTCGAAACAATCGGCGTCGTGCCAGCGGTGCCTTGCGTTCTAGAAATCGATTGCACGGAACTGTCGGCGCGGTAATTCAAATCCACCGTGCGAGTGGAAGCAGCGTTGGCCGCCCATGTCGCGGCGGTCGGATTGTTGGCCGATTGTTGGGTCATCACATCGACTCGATTCAACTTATCCCATGTGTACGTGTTCCGGAAGTCCCAGTAGTTATTCGTCTGAACGCCGGTGGATGTATTGAACTTCGCAAATCGAGCTTCGGTGCTGGTGCGGCGATCGACGCCGTCTGCATAAAAGTATTTCAGTTCAAAGGCGTCTGACTTCGTCTGCGGTTGCAGCCAGTCCGTTGTTGTGATCACTCGGGCGAGTGCATCGTAAGTGAAACCTACTCGAGAGGTGACGTCGGTTGAAGTCGCCAGGTTTCGTTGATCCTTGATTTCACTCGGCAGCAGACCATTGCCTGCGTTGTAGGTATTCGTAATCTTGTTGCTGTACGTGCTTCCCGAAACCCACCACGTTTCTGCGGTCAACTTGTAGTTGCTGCCTGAGCCCGCTCCAAAGGCAAAGTCAAAGGCATACAGCGTCCAGCGTCCGTTGCGGTCTTTGGACCAGTACAGATTGTCGACGTTGTCGTACCAGTATTCCCGAGTCGCCGCAGAACCGTTCAGCGTGATCGTGTCGCGACGCAGACGATTGCGGGCATCGTATTGGTAACTTGTGATGTTGTTCTGTGGATCTTTAATGGACGCCAGGTTGCCGTCAGCATCGTACGTATATTCGGTGATCGGTGCGCCAGCCGACTGAACAGGGTCGGTGCGTTTGATCACGCGGCCGAGGTTGTCGTAGTCGTAGCTGGTGACGTTGTTGACCGGATCGGTGACGGTTTTCACGCGGTCCATGGTGTCAAAGGTGTAGCGCGTGCCGGTGGTTTGCGTAAACCCTTCGGTCCATGTGGCCTGCAATCGGCCAAGATTGTCCGAATAAAAATACGTGGCGTGGCCGAGCGGATCGTCGGACTTATTGAGGAAGCCGCGAGTGTCGTAGAAATAGTTTGTCTGCCCGCCCAGTGCATCGGTGACGCGGGTGGTGCGGTCCAGATTGTCGTATTGAACACTGGTGACCATTTCCTTTCCAGCGACGCCTGCCAAGGCCGTGGTACTGGCGACTCGGCCAAATCCATCGTAGGCGATTTTTGAAATATCGTTGACGGCAGTACCCAGCATCCGCTGAGACTGCGTCAGGCGTCCAAGATTGTCATAGCCGGTGTACTGCGTCGTGCGTCCGAAGGGATCAGTCTGGCTGGCGAGATCGCCGTTTGTTGCATAGACGTAAGTTTGCGTCCGCATCCCGTCGCCCATACTGGTCAGGCGCGACAATGTGTCATAGCTGTAGTTGACAGAATTGCCGAGTGCATCCGTGGACGTCCGCAACTGGCCGATCGCATCGTAAGACCATGTTTCAGTGGCGGCGGTGGAAGCCGTGCCGTCAGTGAGCTGCTGGGTGATGTTGTTGGTATGGTTGGGACGGAATTGAGCGACGACACGACCGGCACTGTCGGTGGTGTATTTCGTTTGGCTGTTGTTGGTGTCGAGCGTTTCGGAAAGAAACTGACCGGCGGTTGTGGTGGCGTAAATGTACGTCATCGACATTGGACCAAGTGGCCCGGCACCATCGGGATCGGGAGTTGTCCGTTTGTTGACGTTGCCCAGCGAGTCATACACGATCGTGTTGACGCCATCCGGAGTCGTCATGCTCTTCACGCGATTCAGGTCGTCATAATCGTACGTGGTGAACCGATCAATGGTTGTGGCGTTGTTGTCGTTGCGGGTGACTGTTCCCAGCAGGCCGTCATCGCGATAAGCAGTGACCATCGTCACGCCGGTTGGCCCGGTTTCTGCGATCTGCCGCTGCAATTTGTCATAGCCGTAATTCGTGACAAGAGCCGGCAGTGAACCGCCCGGAACCGGTGACGTGATACTGGTCAGCAGATCACGAAAATCGAAAGCGTAGTTGGTAGTGCGTGTGAGAGAACCGGAGCTTTCGGTGACCGTGTCGATGTTGCCGCGATAGTCGTAGACGTTTTGCGTGTCGAGCAATGCGAGCGGCCCGGTGCCATCGGGATCGGGAGTCTGCGTGCGGGTGAGCAGACCGGTTGGTCCGTATTTTTGCCACCAGACCTGACCGCGTTCATCGGTTGTGCGAACCAATGTTCCCACCCCGGACCATGAGCTGTAGTCAAAGTACGCATTTGTGACAGTCAGGCCGCCTTGCGACACACTGGCTGGTCGGCCAATCGCATCAAACTCCTGCACCGTGCTGGCGACGTTCGGAGCGACGACACCCACGCCGGTGGTGGAATACGAAGTCGTGACTTTGCGAAGCACATCATCGTAAGCGATATTCGTTGCGAGGAATTTGTTTTCATTCAGACCGGCGACGCCAACAGGAGCTTCCACTTTGGTGACTCGCCCTGCCGCATCATATTGATAGTAAGTCGCCTCATTCGTTAGAAAACCGGAAGTGGTTCCCGGTAACACCAGAGACTGGAGGCGCATCCGGCCCAGGGAATCTGACACCGTCCGAATTCGACTGACCGTGGTCGTGCCGTTGAGTTGTCTGGCTTCCGCCAGATTTCCGTTCACGTCATAGATGTAGGTGACTGAGGGAACGAGCAGTGGCCCCGCGCCGTCCGGATCAGGCATGGCCATTGATCGTGTTTCGCCAAAAGAATTCCAGGCCGTGGTCATGGTCCGAGTGGCAACAGCGGCGCTGCCTGGTTCGATGCTGGTCAACATCCGTCCCACAGCGTCATACGTTGCAGTGGTCAGTAAGCGGCTTTGACCGGACGCAGGAATCGGCGACAACGCCGTTAGAATTCGACCGTAGACATCGGTTGTGAAATCCGTGCGGACAACGATCAGATTGGCATCGGTGGCCAAAGGCGTTGAACCGGGTCCAGACAGATTGACAGGATTGTACTGTGTCGTCGCCCATGTCGGATTGTCGGCCGCATTGTAGCCGAACGAAACCCAGATATCGTTGATCGAAGCCGCACCAATCACACCTGCCGCTGTCGCGGTGGTGGTGCGGGCATGGACTAGATTCAAATGGCTGTCATAGTACATTTCAACGCCGACACCCGTTCCGCCCAGACCATTAGGATCAGCCGTCGCAACGGTCCGCACGCGACCATGATCGTAAGTGTACCGTGTCGTGGAAATCAGCGTGCCACCTTGCGACGAATAGTAATCCACGCGCGTCGGAAAACTGTCTGAGTACGTTGGGTACACGAAATAATGGCCGACGCGATTTTTATAAGTCGCAGGTTGTTTTGCGGAGGCACCAGTTCCATACGTCCAGGCTTCCGTCGTCCCGTCCGCATACGTGGCGAGCGTCATGCGATCGGACGTATCGTAAATGTAGCTTACGCCAGGGACAGAAGTCGAGGTGCTGCCGATGGTTTGAATCACAGGCCCGACAGATAATGGCTGCCCGTCGGCATTGCGGGTATAGCTGGTTGTGACCGTCGTGCCCACAAAATATCCGTTGACCGAGCGTTCTTCACGCAGCGCATTTCCATATTCATCGACCTGGATTTTCGCAGTTGAGCCGTCGGGATACGTTGTGAATGAGTACTGATCCTGAGGGTCGATCGATCCCGCGGTGTCCACCAGACGGATCTGCGCCAGTTGGCGAGATTCGGCAGATGCAAAAGTCCATGTTCGATCAGTTTCGCCGCTGCCGACTTTTGCCAGACGCATTATCTGGCTCACGTTTCCGTAGGTGTCCCAGGTGATTTGAGACGTTTCCGAAAAACTGTTGGCGGTATCGGTGACCTGATAGCTGGCGAGCTTTGTCGTGCCCGTCACATACGTCATCACAACTTTGGGTGCCGGTTTTCCAGCCGCCGGTATCGGACCAGTGATGCTGGTGAGATTTGTGCCGGTGTAAGTATAAGTGGTGACACGTCCGGCCCAGTCGGTGACCGTTGTGATTTTTCCACTGGTGTAACCGTAGTCGAGCGTGTGTCCCGTTTGAACTGATTTGACTCGCACCAGATCGTCCGCCGTGCCGTCACCCTTCTTGTCCTGATACGCAAAATCGATGACTTCGCCGTTCGCTTCGCAGCGTTCCAGCAATAATCCGTCTGAATCGAAAAGTGAGACCATACCCGAAGCAGATGCAAGCTTGTAGGCAGCCACCTTCGGCGTACCACCCATCGGATCAGCGACACTGATATTTGCGACTGACATTTCCGTGAATGAACCATCAGCGGGTTTTTGATATATGCTTCCAACTTTGGCAAATCGCACTGACGTGCCAATGCTGCGATTCAAACTGGCACCGCTGCTATCAATTTTCAGCCGATTCAAACCAGAAGCTGAAAATCCCGGTGCGAAGGAACGATCCGCCGGACTTACATATTGTGTGCTCATCGTTGCGGCGCGAAAATTCATGGTCATCGCGGGTGCCTGATAAAAACCAGGCAGACTGGCGCGAATTGAGGCTTTGACGGTGTAGTTGCCGCTGCCGAGGGCCGGAGCGGATCCGCCTCCGGAATTGTTGAGTGCAGTGGGATCGATGCGGAACGACAAAGTGCCATCCTGATTGACTTGAAGTGCATTTGCGGCAGGATGATACGTCTGAACGCCAACGACCGTGCCGGCACTGTTCCTGACTTCGACATCGACCGCCACGTCAGTCGCTGCCGAGGGAATTTGTACTGTCGCATCGATATTCAACTGACTATCACCGCCCGACACGTAGGTGGGAGTTAAATACGAAGAGAGTGCATCCGCGCCGGCCTGAAACAAATCCCCAAACGCAGAAATCAGATCTCCGCCGCTTGTCGTCACATGTAGATCTGCCACCTTTTCTCCGGGCGGCAAAACGTCGCATCCACATGTATCCTCATGATTGTTGTGTTGACCGGGATTCTTCGGATCCAAAGTACCATACGCGGCGATGACAAAAGACTTCCCGGCCCAGTCACTTGACTGCGCCCCGCCGCAATTTTTGGCGCGAACAAAGAACGCATATTGACTGACAGGCAATCCCGAGTACATCTTCGACAACACGTTGCCCGATTCCCGAGACCCAAACAGGGTCCAGCCACCGTTCGCAGTGCCGCCGTCATATCGCCACAGCTCCCATTCATACGTCTCGGCATTGCTGGCAGCCGTCCAGTTCAACGTGGCTGAGCCAATTGTCTGGCCAACAGGCAATTCAATCACGCCATTGGTGTTCGGCGTCGCGAGTGATGGCGTCGGCTTGCCAGGAACCGGCGGAACTTCCATCTTCACGTTAAACGAATCATTAACAGTCGTGTTACTGCTATTTACGCTGTCCTTCACGGACACATTGACTGTGTACGTGACATTTGGGCTGAGATTGCCTCTTGGAATAGAAAGAATGCTACCGTTTCGTGTCACACCCGCGATGGACGGAGAGGTTGAAATGTAGGCGTACGTCAACACATCGTTGGGAAGGTCCGGATCCGTCGCATAGAGGCTCAAGTCCACCGTCAAGTTACCAGTAAAATTGCAATCCTTGATCAATTGATCAGGCACACTGAGTGTTGGTGGATCAGGCGGATTTACGCCTGAAATTGAAAATAAATGCAAGTCGGACAATCCCGATTCCAAACCTAACGTTTGCAAGGGACTGCCATTAACCAGAAAGCGATACGAACCATTTCCCAGGGTGCCTGTGAAGGCCGCTGGAGATGGATCGGGCATCTGTGGCGTCTCACTACTGGTGGCAATGTTCACCCAACTACCATTCACGGACTGCTGAATGGACCATGTTCTTGATGAGACATTTAACTCGCTCCATGTGAAAGCAGGCACCGCTGGCGACGAAAAGTTTTGACCGTCCGCAGGATTCACAATCGCCAAAGATGTTTGAACGTCCGTTACGGTGACCTCGTAAACTTTGGTGCTACTCTCATTGGCGTCCGTGGCTTTCACGGTGATCTTATATTTACGACTGGCCCGCCCCTCGTAGTCGAGCGGTGATGTCAGGTCGATAAAACCAGTCGCACTATTGATCGAAAATTTCTGGTAATCGTCGCTTTGCTCGATGCTGTACACAACTGTGCCGTGCGCGTCTTGAACATTCGCATCGGCGATTGCATTCTTTGTCAGGCCTTCCGCAATTGTACTGTCGCCAGTGACCGAAACGGTCAACGCCGGGCACACTACTTTTGTGCCGCTGAAGGACGTGCTGTCGAGAAGTACCTGACCACCGCTATCAGCATGGTATGCTTGTAGCAGGACAGAAAAGCTGCCGACAGCAAACGACCCATCAACGTTGATATAGGAAAAACTAAACTGTTCGTTTGACAAGCCAGAGGTCTCGAATACGGTCGGCTGGTTAGCAACGGCACCCGATGTTATTGTCATGCGAACAAATGTTGCAGATTGTCCACTTCCACTCCAATGGGCCTTACCTGAAATATCTACGACGAGTACGTTCCCATCATTCAATGTTCCATTGTCGGAGAATCCACCTACTTGCGAACAGTCGGTTCCATTATCGAGTGTTAACCACCGCGTATGGGAGGTCGGAGTCGTGTACGTGAGCGGCTGCAAATCAACAGTTAACAACGTCCGGGCTTCAAGTGCCTCCAAAGCACTTTGCACGCCGAACTCACTATGCCCCGCGCTCCCAGTTTGACTATGCGATAGGTTTCGGCGTGCGTTGCGGGATCGGCGATGAGATGTGCGGTGGCCTGCTGAGAACACATCGGCCACCAACGAACGGACAAGATTTCCCACCATCGCAATGCTCCAGGCACAATGTTGAAGGGCTGCAATCGGACTTCGTTCGTCTCAATCAAGGAGGCAGAAGTCAACGTGCGTGAATCTGACTCAACTCGGGCAAGCTGTCAAGTCACTTGAGGCACGAATACGCCCCTCCCCCGGTGGTGACTGAATCTGATTCCCAGGAAAGTTCCGTTTTGGGGAATACCGCAGCGGTGCTCGCCAATCCAATTTGTCTCCCCTCACGCTTTGCCTGCATGATGACACTCAAGCAGTTGGCGTGAACGTTCAACATGACATACACTGACGCCGAGGTTTTATTATTCGGAGTGCTGTCATGATTTCTCGAACGATCTTTGATGTGTGCCGTGGCGTGGCGGCGTGGGTTGCACTGACTCTGGCTGTGTTCGCTCAGCAGCCGCCTTATGATGTCTTTCCGGCAGCTGATCCGCCTTTCTACCGCGTACGCTGCGAGGCCTCGACTCAGGCGGGCGAACTCAGCTTTCCAGTCAACTACACGATCTGGATTCCCGGCGGCGTGAAGGCTCTGCGGGGTGTGATCGTGCATCAGCACGGCTGTGGTGAGGGATCGTGTAAGTCGGGACTAACGGGAGCGTACGATCTGCATTGGCAGGCGCTCGCGAAAAAGCATGACTGTGCTTTGCTGGCACCGTCATACGAGCAGCCGGAAATGGCCGATTGTCAGCTGTGGTGCGATCCGCGGAACGGATCAAGTGCCGCGTTTCAAAAGGGACTTGCCGATCTGGGTGAGAAATCCGGCCATCCCGAACTTGCCAGTGTGCCGTGGGCTCTGTGGGGGCACAGCGGCGGCGGACACTGGGCGGGCGGAATGGTGTTGATGTATCCTGATCGCGTTGTCGCCGCATGGCTCCGCTCGGGCGTGCCGTTGCTGAAGCCAGCTTCTGAACGTGCGACGATCAAAGCTCACACATTGCCCGCCGCATCGCT
>JBBQSE010000405.1:0-8271 GCA_038214195.1 Planctomycetales bacterium | reverse complement strand
TTGCCTGCGTCCGTGATTTCCGGGCGTTTCCGAGGGGACCGATGTGAGGCAGTCTAGCAGATTACACCCAATGTTGATAGTATTACTTAAGCCAAAGATCGACTAAATCGACAGCCTGCTTGCCAGGGGGAGAAGGGACATCGAAATCGTTGCCTTTGAAAGTACCTCAGTGAAAACCAGGCAGGTTACAAACCTGCCCCACGATAAATTCACAGCCTCGGAGCGAAAGGCGACACTTGTTATTTGCTCGATACCTACATTCCGGGTGGACTCATTCCGTGCGGCGCATCATCTGGAGCATTTGACGGAGATCCAAATATTCTCTCCATAAAGCGTCGCGTGCGGATTGTCCAAATGGATTGTCTACGCATGTAATTTAGCGAGTTGAAATCATCCAGGGATTTTGCCGGAAGGATGCTCATCGCGGTTGGAAGATTTGTCACTTCAAACGCCATGTAGGATTGTTCGGCGTACGAAAGTTCTTCTGTGATTGACACCGTTGCAAGATCCATGAACGGATGAGTGCTGACGTCCCATGGCAGCAGCGCGTTCAGAATCTCTGGCGGATCGGATGGAGCGAATTCATGCAGCTGAATTTGCAGGATGTACTCCACCGGATCTTTCTTCAGACGTTCCCGCCATTCATGATTCAGGTAATTGACACTCTTTGCTTCATCCCTGGGAAGGCATTTTTGCTGGGCAAGGATGGATGCCTGAGCGACGTCTTTTTCGCACATATCGACGTATTCGAGAGTTGGCGCATCGAGTTCCGGAGCATGCCCTCCCGTGATCAGTCGAAAGCGGACGTAGCGTAGTTTTCCGTCGCGGGCGTGCCAGCCGAATGGGGTGTGGCTGTGATAATACATGGTGGCGTATGATGTTGGAGCGCGACGGAAGGCAGACGCGGCCGATCGCCGTCCCCAGCCGTATTTCTTGTAGTATTCTTCGTACTGTGTTGTGCCCTTTCGATGTCGTCCGAAGGCAAATTGCAGAAACGTGCGTGCCGTCCAGAAGAAGCAGTGCTCTCCAGTATTCATCTGGATGTCCAGCGGACTTTCGAAATCGGTGTCGGCAAACTTCAGTGTCCCGCTCCGTACTTCATTCACACAGTCATCGAAGAAAGAAACACATCCGTGGCGCAGGCGGCAGGGAAACTCACGTCCGGGTTCGAAGAAGTCCGTGGCCGGAAACTGTGGCTGATCAACAATTCGCAGTTTCCCGCGACCGGCTGTGCCCTGATTGTGGGACATTCTTCGACGGCGTACTCCAGCCCCCGCAGCAATCAGCAGAATGAAAAACTTGCCCCAAAACCACAGAACGAACTTATCCCACATCTTCAGTGGTCCCTGTTTGCGCTTATGTTGTATTGATCGAGCAATTCGCGGGCTTCGACGAGATCCGGCGTGCTGAAGCCCTCCGAGAACCAGTTGTACACTTTTGACAATTCTTCCAGCGCTTCTGCGGCCCTGCCCTGCCCTGCCCAGAGCTGGCACAGTCGCATCGTGGTGCGGAGTTCGTAAGATTTTGCCTGCTGCCGCGCGGCGACCGCCAGTGACGCGCGATAGGCGGCTTCTGCCTGTTCCAGTTCGCCAGTGTCCATGAGGAAATCTCCCCGATACCGGAGCAATTCGGCCTCCATATGCCGCTCGCCGGACTGAATGTGTTCGAACGCTGCGTCGAGCATTTTCCAGGCTTCGTCACGACGACCGACATGCCAAAACGCCTCGGCCAGACTTCCCGAATATTTTCCGAGTGTGCATTTGGCCCCGACGAGCTTTGTCATCGCCAGGCATCGTTCCAGCAGCGGAATCGCTTCTGCAAATCGTCCAAGTCGTATGTGTCCGTCGCCCTGACAGCCGAGTCCAAGTCCCTGATAGAATGGCGCGGCCAGCTCTTCTGCGAGCGCGACGGTCTTCACGCCTTCCTGGAGTGCCGCTTCTCCCATTCGGGCAAAGTCGTAGTACTGACCGTTTTCCCATGTGATGACGGTCAGTGTGAAAGGGTGATCGAGATCGGCGCACATTTGGAACGCTTCGTCCAGTCGCTGGCGTCCCTGATCAGGATATCCGAGTTTCCACAATGTCATGCCCAAAAACGACAGCATGAGCGGACCGCAGCCCTGCTGGGTGATTTTCATAAATTCGACACTGGCTTCTTCGTCGTAATGGGCCAGTCCGATGTCGGCGTGCTCGCGCGCTTTCTGAAAGTCTCCGGCAAAGAAAGAAGTGCAGAGCTGCGTCCAATGCGCTTCGGCGATCATTCCGGGGCCGCGCTTTTCTTCAGCGAGGGCGATGACTTCGCGGCACCGCACATCGCATTCGTCGAAACGGCTGGCAATGAAGTTCCATCCCCATTTGCCAATGAGGACGGGAAACAGGGGCCCGCTTTCACCAAGTTTTCGGCAGATTTCGATGCAGCGATCATGCAGCGGTACCACTTCCGGGGCTGAATATCCCTTCGCCGCCATCAGCACGGCGCTTTGGGGCAGCTTGAAAGTCATCTCCAGTACATCTCGTTCGAGAGAGGGCGGCTGCGACATAACCAGCGTAAGCCCACGTTCGAACTGTCGAATCGCTTCCAGGTTGGCCGATTGTTCCTGTGATCGCGTTCCAGCGCGAAGCCAGTATTGAATTGCCTTATCGCGAGCGCCCGCTTCCGAGAAATGCTGAGCCAGCAGTTCAGGTTGAGTCGCGACGATCTCGGGAAATTCCGCCTCGATAATTTCACCGATGTGCTGATGACATGCCTGCCGCTTTTTCGTGAGCATCGAGCGGTACGCGGCGTCCTGCAACAGGGCATGTTTGAAAATGTAGACAGCCGAGTTTCCCTGTCCCTTTTGAAAGATTATCTCCGCCTTTATCAGTTTGCCAAGTTCTCGCTGAAGTTCGGCTTCGGGAAGCGTGCTGCAGGAAGCCAGCAGGCGGATCCGGAATTCTCGCCCGATCGTTGCTGCCAGCTGGATGACTTCACGATTGGCCGCCATTCGATCAAGGCGTGTCAGGAGCAGGTCGTGCAATGTTGACGGGATCACATTCAGCAGTGTCGAATCATCGGCGGAATTATCAGCGCAATCCAGAATGCCCGACTCAATAATCACCACCGTGAACTCTTCGATGAAAAGCGGAATCCCATCAGTACGTTCAATCATTTGTTTCAGGATTGATTCGGGGATATCGCGACGATTTGTGCGTTTGCGCATCATCTCACCGACCTGGCGTTTTGTCAGGCGGTTGAGTGCGATCTGAGTCTGGTGTGGTTTGCTCTTCCAGGGCGTCTCAAATTCTGGGCGGAAAGTAAACAGACTCAGCAGGCGGCCAGACTCGAATTCCGATACAAATTTCTCCAGAAACTGCAGCGTGGAAAGATCGAGCCAGTGCAGGTCTTCGATAATGAACAGGACAGGCCGGAATGTGGCAAGTTGGCGGAGCCAGTGCAGCAGAAATTCCTCGGTGCGTTCCTTGAGTTTTTGGGGGGACAGATTGAGAGGCGGGAATCGTGTATCGGTCGGGACATTGAGTAACGCGCAGAGAATCGCAACGTCGCCTGAAGTTTCGAGTTTCAGTTTGCTCAGGTAGCTCACAAGGACTTCGAGGCGTTCTGCGGCTGAGTGGTTCTCAAAATTCAGCAGGTGCGAGAAGTACTCGACAATCGGAAAATAACTGGTGCCCTGATGGTACTGTGAACATCTCAATTCGATAATCGCAGCTTCGTCTGAGTCTTCCTGGATCACATGCTCGCGCAGCTCGCGGATGAGCCTGGACTTCCCCAGTCCGGCCTCACCAATGAGCAGGACGAGTTGTCCCATGTCATCCAGCGCCTGCTCCCAGCGATCTTTGAGGATCGTCAGCTCCGTATCGCGACCAATCAGTGGAGTGAGATTGCCCGGATCGACCAGTTCGACGCGATTGCGAGAGGCCTCTTCGCGAATGACCCTGAACAACTCGACGGGATGCGAGATGCCGCGCACGCGTTGTATGCCCAGCGACTCGCACTCGAAGTACAAAGCCACTCGCTGGTATGTTGCGGCGCTGATGGCAACAGTTCCCGGTTCGACGATGGCGTTCAGTCTTGACGCTGTGCTGCGTGCTTCACCGATCAGTGAGATTTCAGACGGATTGCTTTCGGACGACTGCTCGGCGATTGCCTCACCGGAATGGATCGTCACCCATGTCTGATTTGGCGACGGCAGATTTTCAGTTCCGCCGCCGCTGCCTGAAACATCCCGCATTGCCTGCAGGGCCGCCCGCACCGCGCGCTGTGAAGCGTCTTCAAATGCGTGGGGAAATCCAAAGCAGGCGATCACTTCCTGCCCGGAACCGGAAACCGTCACTCCACCGAACTTCGCAATTTGACCACTGACAAATGTGGCGAACAGCTGGGACTGATCGTGCAGAATCTCTGAATGGGATGAAGAACTGCTGGGGTGCGAATTTTCGTCTACTTCAAAATTGAAGTGGGCGACAGTGACCTGTCGTAACTCGGCATCACGCCAAGACCGACTTACCGAGTCGGCCCTCGTATCGAGCAACACACTGCGGTCTATTACGGCAGACTCGGTTTTTGCTTCAGCGGGAGCGAACTGCGTGGGTGAAAGTGTTTCACAAAATGGCATCAACTTTTGCAATTCGTTAGCGAAGATGGCTGCCGTTTGGAAACGATCAGCAGGCGACTTCGATAAGGCTTTGAGGCAAATGCGGTCAAAGTCTGCTGGCAAACGATCTACAAGCTGAGATGGTGGTTCGGGGGCACGTGATACGATCTGCCCGAAGATTGAGGCGGCAGAACCTTCAAACGGGCGCCGCCCGGTGATGATCTGATACAGAATGACACCCAGGGAGTAGACATCGGTGGCAGGTCCAATTTCAGCATGCCGCGCCTCGACCTGCTCCGGTGCCATGTACGCAGGACTGCCCATGACAGCACCGCTGTGCGTGAGTTCTGATTCCCCGTTTTTGCTGAGCCGAGCCAGTCCGAAGTCCATGATGATGGGGTCCAGATCGGTCGTGAGCATGATGTTGGCTGGCTTCAGGTCGCGATGCACAACGCCGGCGTCATGAGCTTTTTGAAGGGCCAGCGCGACCGTTCTCAGTATCGTTAATCCTTCCGCGAGACATAAGCCTCCAGGGGCCTTCAGCTTTCGAGAGAGCGGCTCGCCATGAATATAGGCCATCGTCATAAAGTGCCAGGATTCAAACTGGCCGACATCAAAGACCGGGCAAAGGTTGGCATGCTGCAGTGTCGCCATCGCGCGAGCCTCGCGATAGAACCGCTCTACGGCGTCGGATTCAAGACTCGTGTCGATGAGTGGAATCTTCAGCGCGACCCGGCGATCCAGTTGCAGGTCGTGGGCCAGATAGACAGCCCCCATGCCGCCTCGACCAAGTTCCTTTTCAATGTGGTAGCGACCGAATTGTTCGGGCACGATCCACGCTTTTTTATCGATTTCAGCCACGATCACGATATCGCCGACGGCACCTGGCTTATAACTTTCCAACAGCGTCTCATCTGCTGGAAATGCATCCCGGCTGGATTCATTCAGAGAGGCCTCGGCATGATTCTCGGGAGTTTGATCGACGCCAGCGCTACGCGTGTCTTCGCGCGGGGGCGAAGGCTCTGAGGGCGAAGTCATGTCTGGCTCCAGGGGATTTCAAACAACAAAGGTTGGCTCAACGGAAATTCGATTCCCGGATCAGCATGAGGTGTGACACATTTCTGCGCAGTTGAAAATCCGGGACACCGATTTTAAGGAATTTCATTGCGGGTTTTCCCCCATCGTCTGCCAACAATTCATTTCTCAAAAGTGGGGGGGATTATGACGAAGTCCGTCTCTTGTGCCAGCAATTGACCTCCGGCGGAATGGTCTTTCTGGCAAATCGCAGGATTTCGTGATTTTCAGCGCGCCATCCGAAAATGCAATTCCGTTACTCGACGGGTGAAGTGATTCTCAAGTCGCATGGAATGGCAGCATCATCTGTACTCTAAATATTGATGCTCTGCGGAATTCCCTGGGGCACGAGAGTTTCGTAGGGACGTCGTGCGAGATTGCGTCCTGCGATTGTAGCCCCGATATCGGAGAGCCGATTCTGAAACGACTGCAACAGCGGCGCGACTCGCTGATCGCGGAAGTTGCCATTCGGGTATTGTCCCAGTTGAGTGTAGTGGACCGTTCCAAGCAAATAGCCGAGATCCATCTGGAGTTCTGCCATATCCAGTGTGGGAAGCATGGCGACGTAGTCTGCTTCCGTTGCCCCGGTCTTGGATGTGGGTGCCGGACGATATCCCGCCAGCGGCATGTTGGGCACGTAGCTCATGCAGTCGTACTGCGGAAAATTTACCGCCGCATGTTGCACGCTGCATGTATAAATAAGGAACGTGACAACATCCACGAAGGAATCAACGGTCTGAATTGCACCTTGATTTGGGAGGCCCGCAATTCGGCCTCCGTCCTGAGACGCCAGTTCAATTCCCCATGCCTGAATTTCAGCGTCCTGCTGAACGTCCGTGTCACTCATGAAATACAGTCGGATGTAGGAATTGACCCAACTGCGGATCGCGTCCCAATACAACAGCGAGTCGTCGCGGTATGGATAGACCGGAAGCGTATCAGTGTCGGCAACGCCTCGTTTGGAGAATGAAAGTGGCAGCAGATCCTGCATCACCTGAAGGCTTTGGACTCCGTGGACTGCGACTGATCGGGACGTCTGAATTGATCCTCCCATCAGTTTATCAATACCTCCTTTTTCGGCAATCAGATGTTGCCACGCGGCCTTGTTGATCGCCAGCGTTCCCTCAAAATGCGGCCAGAGCAGCACCCTTAGCATGTGGCTGGGGCTGAGTTGGCGGTACGTGGCGATCACGAATGGTTCCATTGCGAGATGCGTTCGGCCGAGATGTGTGGACGCTTCATGAATATTGCCATCAGCCGTCTCGACGATCGTCTTTGCAATGAGCCAGTTGTACCCATCGTTCGGAGTAAAGATTGGATTGTCTGTCGCCGGTGCCTGACGGCACTGAATTGCGACGGGCAGCAATTCCTTTCGAGGTCCAGTCACCACAAACATGGCCAACGGCGCGTATAGATATTTTTGACCGTTGGGAAAGTTCCCCAACTCTGCCCCGTCCAGCAGTGCATAGTCGGCCAGGAACAGTCGGCCCTCGGCGAGTGCGGCATCAAGTGAATCGTGTGGCGCGGCGATTTGAAACATTGCGTTTGTGATCGGCAGCCGCGGGTCCAAAGTCTTCATTTGCTGCAGCATGACCGGATTCGGTCCCGCGACGCGCATGGCAGCGAACGCACGGTCTTCCCGAAAGTCTTTGGCAATAGGAGGCAGTCCAATCGCTCTGAAAAGTTCTGCATAATCCTGCAGGCTCTTCGCTGTTCTGGGGGCACCCAGGTCGCGGCCTGCGAATTGCAATGCGCCCGTCACGATATGCTTGATATCAAATGTCGATGCTTCTCCGCATTTGAGCAGATTCTGAAGCAGTTCGCGTTTCTTGTCGTGGATCGTCCTGGCCGATTCCCCGATTTCCAACTTGGCGCGATTGGCGAGGGCATCAAGCACTTTTGTGCTGACGATCTGAAGCCATTTGAATGAGAAGTCATCGGTGACTGGCAGGTCTTTTAGGATCGCCAGCGGTGCCACATGGGTGTAATCGTATCTGTACAATGTGCGGTCCAGCTTCAGCCGCAGGTCGTCCACCTTCCCATCCAGAGCTGACTTGAGGTTCGGTCGGAATCCAGTCATCTTGTTGCCTTTTCAATTTAGAGTGGAGTCGAGATTCAAATTCTGTGGCATGTGAATGAGAGATTGCTGGCGTTATGTCCAGATGGCACGCAAAGCATGCCGATCATACGAAGATAGTCTTATCCGAACGGTATTTCCGCGCTGGACAGGGGCGAAAATCCAGACTTATGGTGGGAATTGTTAGGCGAGCGGCAGATGGTGTCATACCCGGAAAGAAGCCCGGCTTCTCGAAGAAGCCGGGCTTCTGGCGGTAAATCGTTTCCTGCCGCTCGGCTTAGTTCGACTGTCCCATATTGGTGTGATCACAGGGTCGGGCGTCTTTTTCGGACGGAAACGTTAGCGTTTTTCACCGTGCAACTCTCCGAAAAAGACTCCCGACCCTGTCCTTCATCCAATCAGTGAGCGGCAAGGCGCGAGCCGGCGGGGACTTAAACTGCCGATTACCGGCGGCTAGCGCCTTGCCGCGCACGGATTGGATGAAGGACAGGGGCGGGAGTGTGTTTCGGGGAGTTGCACGGTGGGAAAA
>JBBQSE010000404.1:0-8274 GCA_038214195.1 Planctomycetales bacterium | reverse complement strand
TCGCGGCGGAGCGGTTGTCCAGAACGCGACGGAAACGCTGTATCTGAAAGACACCGATGGTGACGATGTCGCGGATCAGAAAACCGTTCTCATCACGGGCTGGGCTGCGGGCGATACGCATGGCGGCGTCAGCAATTTCCGCTATGGGCTCGACAACTGGATCTGGTCGATGCAGGGCTACAACGACAGCACACCAGAATACAATGGCCACACATCGCAGTCTTTCCGCCAGGGTTTTTGGCGATTCAAATTGTCGCAGAGTGATCCACCGGTCGTGACCGATCTGGAATTTGTTCGCTCAACCAACAACAACACGTGGGGACTTGGGATCAGCGAAGAGGGGCTGATCTTTGGCTCGACCGCGAACCGCAATCCCAGCGTCTTCATGCCGGTTGCGAATCGCTACTATGAAAAAGTGCGCGGCTGGGCTCCGACGGATATCGGCACGATCGCCGACACGTTTCTGTTCAAACCCATCACGGAAAACATCCGGCAGGTGGACCAGTTCGGTGGATACACGGCGGGTGCCGGACATTCCTTGTACACGGCCCGCACATTTCCTCAGCAATGGTGGAACAAGACTGCGTTCGTCTGCGGACCAACGGGGCATCTGGTCGGGACCTTCGTTTTGCGTCGCGACGGGACTGGGTACAAATCTACCAGTCCGACGAACTTGCTGGCCAGCAACGATGAATGGGTAGCGCCGATCATGGCGGAAGTCGGCCCGGACGGCGCAGTTTGGGTCATCGACTGGTACAACTACATCGTGCAGCACAATCCAACGCCGCAGGGATTTCAGACCGGCAAAGGGAACGCTTACGAAAGCGATCTGCGTGACAAGAAGCATGGGCGGATTTATCGAGTCGTGCCGGTCGCCGGGGATAGAAGCCCGGCTAATTCAAGAAGCCGGGCTTCTGAAGACGTCGTTCATCCCTGGACAAGCCTCGCGAAGGCGACCAATTCTGAACTTGCGGAAACTCTCAAACATCCCTCGATGAACTGGCGTTTGCAGGCTCAGAGATTGCTTGTCGAAAGGAATGCGACTGACATCGTGCCTCAATTATCGGCGATGATCGCCGACAAGTCTGAAGATCCCATCGGACTCAACGTCGGAGCCATTCATGCGCTGTGGACATTGCAGGGACTCAAGCTGGACGACACGACTCAGGCGGTCACCGCGGCCTCGGCGGCGTTATCACATCCGTCAGCCGGAGTTCGGCGCAACGCGGCGGCGGTACTCAGCGGATGGAAGGGCGGCCAGGATGCTCTTATTGAAGCCGGATCGCTGGCGACGGACACGGACGCTCAGGTTCGGCTGCAGGGCATTCTGTGCCTCGCCGACATGGAGCCATCCGAAGATGCCGGTCAAATTGCGGCCACCGTTGCACAACGTACAAACCTGGATATCTGGGAAAGTGATGCCGTCACCGCTGCGGCTGCGACTCACGCCGTGTACTTTCTTAAGTCACTGGCTCTGACAGAACAAGGTCCGAACATTAGGTTGGGTGATTCCGCATTGCGAACATCGGAAATCGTCGCGGAGCACATCGCGCGCGGCAGACCGACAGTCGATCAGATTTTTTTACTCGTCAGAGGCATCGAAAATGGCCCGCCAGAACTCCTGGAAGTCGTACTGCGAGGGCTCACTGCCGGCTGGCCGCGAAATTATCGCCTGGACGCGACGGAACCACTCGAAGCCTCACTGCTGAAAATGCTGGCGCGCGTTCCTCCAGGATCTAAAGGAAAACTACTGCAGGTTGCGTCGTTGTGTGGATCGAAGGCGCTCGAATCGTATGCGAAGGAAATCACCACATCACTGCTGAGCGTCGTCAATGATCCCAAAGCGGTGACGTCGCAACGCATTGACGCCGCGCGTGAGGCCATTGGATTTCAGTCCGAGAATGGCGAATTGCTGGTTGATGTTTTGGACGCGGTCAATCTCCAGACAGGTCCGGATTTGGCCACAGGAATCATCGAAGCGGCGGGACTCAGCACGGCGGAGTCGCTTGGTTCAGAACTTGTGGAACGAATGGCTCAAATGACTCCACAGGCAAAGTCGGCAGCAATTCGAGTGCTACTTTCACGCCCCGCGACCACGACCGCTCTGCTCAAAGCGCTAGAGACCGGGACCGCCGACATCGGTGATCTGACGCTCGACCAAAAACAGGCGTTACGAGCCCATCCAGACAAGGACATTCGCACGTTGGCGGAAGCCTTGATGGCCAAAGGCGGAGGTTTGCCTGATGCCGACCGAGACAAGGTGCTCAAGTCACTGCTGCCGCTGTGCGAAGAAACGGGCGACGTTGTTGTTGGAAAGGCAATGTACGTCAAATATTGCTCTCGCTGCCATATGCACGGGACTGAGGGCAAGACAATCGGCCCGAACCTAACCGGCATGGCCGTGCATCCCAAACACGAGTTGCTGACTCACATCATTGACCCCAGTCGCAGCGTCGAAGGCAATTTCCGAATCTATACAGTCGCTAAGACTGACGGACTTGTGATCAGTGGCATGATGTCCGGTGAATCCCGCACGGCCATCACGCTCATCGACACCGAAGCAAAGGAACACAACATTCCCCGCGAAGATATTGAAGACCTGATCCGTTCCCGCAAGTCGCTCATGCCCGAAGGTTTCGAAAAGCAGATGAGCGCGGACGAGCTGAAGAGCCTGCTGGAATTCCTGACACAGAAAGGCAAGTACCTGCCCATCTCGCTGGATCGCTACGCCACCGCGATTAGTACGAAAGGACTTTTTGGCGGCGACGACGACAACGGACCGGACCGCATGGTCTTCAGCGACTGGTCTCCAAAAATCTTCAAGGACGTCCCGTTCATTCTGACGGATCCGCGCGGCAAATCTGTGCCCAACATGATCCTGTTGTACGGCCCGCGCGCGGCGCTGCCCGCGTCGATGCCGAAATCCGTGACGTTGCCGTGCAACTCACCCGCGAAAGCGATTCACCTGCTGAGCGGCGTAGGCGGCTGGAGTTTTCCGTTTGACAACAAGAAGACAGTCTCCATGATCGTTCGCCTGCATTACAAAGGCGGCGAGACGGAAGACCTCGAACTGGTCAACGGCGTAGAGTTCGCCGACTACATCCGTCGCGTCGATGTCCCCGGCTCCGAGTTCGCATACGCCCTCGGTGCCCAGCAGATTCGCCGGGTCACGGTCACACCAAAGAAACCTGATTTGATCGAAACCATCGAACTGGTCAAAGGGCCGGATGACACCGCACCAATGGTGATGGCGGTTACGATTGAGCGACCTTGATCAGCTCCCGCTTCTTTCCGGGAAGACCGGTCGGATTCGAGGGAAGTGCGGCAAGCGGTTGGCGACGCTGGCCGCCCGGATACCTTTCCCATCAGGGTCATGCCGATCATGGATCATCTGCGAATCCTGTGAATTTGACCTGAACGGCGCCTCGTTCTGCTCCGCATCGTCTGAGCCGTCCTGATCCTTCTCCCGGCGCTGTTTTTCGACGGCCTCGATTGCCATTCCCAGTGGACCGGCGAGAAGTGCGGGCAGCAGGATCACGTCGCCCCAGAGCGCGGCAAAAATCATCCCGGCCATGATCCAGCCGAAGCGGCTGATCAGGAGCAATTCGACGGGATACAACGCGATCATTCCGATACCGATCGCGGCGCTGGTCTGCCACAGAGCGGGAGCACAGTGTTCCAGTGACTTTGCCACAGCTTCCTGTCGAGACATCCCCTGTCTTATCAACTGCCTGAACCAGGTGATCAGATGCAGCGTGCCATCGACGGCAAGTCCCAGTGCCACGGACGCCGTGATCATCGTGCCGATGTCCACGCGAATGCCGGTCCAGCCGAGCAAACCGAAGATCACGGCGACGGGCATGACGTTGGGAATCATGGCGTACAGAGACGCGGGAATACTGCGAAGCATCACCGCCATCACGGCACAGACCATCAAGAGCGCCAGACCGAAGCTGTTGATCAGACTTTCCAGCAGGGCGTTTTGAGTTCTCAGAAAGATTGCCACCAGTCCCGTGACACGATGAATGGGCTTGCTGCCTTCAAAGGATGCCAGTTGCTCGTCGGCGATGGCCGTCAGTTCCTGGGTCAGCACCGCGTAGTCACAATCAGACAGGATACTGGACTGACACGTGATGCGCCAGACTTCATCGCCTTCCGCATTCAGACGTTCGTCACCTTCTTTCTTCCAGTCCATCGCTTTTGTGGGCAGAGCGATCATGGAGGAAAGGCCCTTGGCCGCTTCGCCGCCCTTTTGCAGACGCTCACGAATTTTCCGCTCGATCAGGTTTTCTTTGAGCTGCGCGTTTCGTTTCGAACGCGAACTTTCGTCGGCACCGTCGTGCGTCCGCAGATCAATAAACGCCGCCAGTGAAAGCGTGCCGCTTACTTCGGGGTGTTGCCTCAACGCTTCCTGAATTTTCATGATCGTACGAGCGCGATCAATGAAGGAAACCTTCTGCTGCGATTCCGCGCTGAATCGTACGATCGTATCGACCGAGACGATTCCTGACAGGTTCTCTTCAAGGAACCGGTAGTCCTGCATGACGACCGATTCGTCAGGGAAGTAACGAATGACCTTGGTTTCCGTGCGAAAATAGGACAACCCCCAGAGACATGCGCCCGTCAAAGCCAGATTGATTAAGCAGGTCCGGCCGCGATTTCGTGATAAAAACTGTCCCAGCCGATACCAGCCCTGGTTGTTAATATGTTCAATTTTCGGCGGGCGTGCCGGCCAGTACAGCATCAGTGACGGCAGAATGTACAGCACGCACAGGAACGAAAGCAGGCAGCCGATGGATGAATAGATTCCGAAATCGCGAACCGGGATCAGAGAACTGATCACAAGTGACCCCAGTCCAATGGCTGTGGTTCCGCTGGCCAGAAAGCAGGGCCACCACGCCATTCTGGTGGCATGCACGACAGACACTGCCGGATCATCAATTCCGGAATTCTTCCAGTAATTGCAGATGTGGATCGCCCCGGACGTGGTAATCACCATCAACAGCGTCGGCATCACCACCAACACCATATTCATGGCACCGTCCGTCGCCGGGATCAACGACACGGCGGCAAACGCACAAAACACTGACACAGACTGAACCAGTATCGCCAGCCTCAGACTTCGCAACATGAAGTAAGTCAGGAACAGACTGATCGCAAAGGACAACAGAATCGGTGATCGGTGATACAGATTCCATGTTGGTGCCGTCTTGTTCCACGCCGCCTGCAGGACAGCTCGATTCAATGACGTCGCAGCCACCGGACCACCGCCAAGATGCAGTTCATGTTCAGCGATACCTTCCGCTGTCGCAGCCGCGCGAATCGCCTCGACCGTGGCCGGTTTGTCGGCCTCACCCATATCGCTGAGACTGACGGTCATCGCCGCCATCGAACCACGCACAAACCACGAATCTTCGAAGCACAACTCCTGAGTATTATCAGGTACCGGCATCGATCTCAGAGCCTGCCGAAATTTTTCGGTGACGTCATGATCGATATGCATCCGTGGCCAATAGAGCTGCACGTCCGGCCTGGGTTGATTATTGACATAGTCGCGTGCCGCCTCGTAGACCAGATAGCCAGATTCATCTTCGATGGTCAGATGACTGTCAGATGGCTGGGGAAGTTGACGCTCAACGATCTGCACTTCGATCCCGAATTGCGTCTTCGCGAGATCTTTGATTTCCCGACAGATTCGAACAGTGTTCGTGCGTTCCTGAGCCGCCTCCGTAAGATTCAGGCACAGCGGCCCCTGGCCAACAAGCAATCCCTGAATGCGTTCCAGCGCGACATCGAAGGGAACGTCTTCGCTCATCATTCGTGTCAGCAGGTCTTCAGGGATTGTCACATCGGCAACCAGCGGAGATCCGCCTTCACGCGTGCCGTTGTTGTCGATTCCCTTCAGTCGCTTCGCCATGCCACGAAGTCGCGGGTCGGTGAGCGAACAGTCGTCCCACGAGACCAGTACGCGTTCCTGGCTCGGAAATAATTCCTGATACCAATGCAGAACTTTTGCCTGGGAATCATTTTTCGGCAGCCAACCCGTGACGTCATTGTCCATCCGGATGCGCTGGAACGAATACGCCATTACCGGAATCAAAAATGCGATTCCTGTAATGAGCCAGAGGGACAACCCGTGTCCCCATTTGTCTTGTCGTTCGAAAAACGACTTCATGTCGCTCGCCCGATCGTCAGTTGCTGCGGAAAATAAGATGTGGCGACTGTTCGATTCGCTGCAGACCGTGGCGAAGGAGATAGTCTGTTATGGAGATCGACCAACAGACGCACAAGGTACATCTCCAGATGCTGTTTCCACAACCTTCAGCCCATCCTCGATCCTTGTGTGATCGGTAAAAGCTGGTTAATTCAGTTGAACAGACAACGTCAACCTGGCAATCTACGCTGACTTTCCGTGCGGCAATGTCGTGGCAATTCAATCAAAAGTCCTGTTTGACTATACTCTGGCCTTGTTTGAATTGCATACCGCCCGACTCCGGACCACGGAACCCACGATGAAATCGTTGATACTGCTGACGTTGGACTTGATACTCCTCGCGTCAACCTGTTGCGCACAGAACACCACCAATTTCCCAACGATCGGCCACGTCGATCGCTTCGAAGATTCGCTGGCCGAACTGATCTCCCCCGATGCGAAGGTTGAAGTCTTGTGCGGCGGATTTGAATGGGCCGAGGGACCGGTCTGGGTGCCTGAGGAAGGTAACAAGTTCGGCGGCTATGTCCTGTTTTCCGACATTCCTCACAACGCCGTGATGAAGTGGCAGGAAGGCGTGGGAGCTTCCGTGTTCATGAAGCCTGCGGGTTATACGGGCGTCGCTGACTACGGAGCGGAACCCGGCAGCAACGGATTGGCTCTGGATGCCGAAGGCCGACTCGTTTCGTGCGAACACGGCGACCGGCGAATTTCGCTGCTGACCAAAGACGGCGGCAAAATGACTCTGGCGGATCGCTGGGAAGGCAAGCGATTTAACAGCCCGAACGATCTGGCAGTTCGCCGCAACGGAGACATTTTTTTTACCGATCCGATCTACGGACTGCCTAAACGCGAGAACGATCCGATGCGTGAAATTGATTTCTGCGGCATCTTCCGGGTGCAGCCGGACGGCACTGTGACGGTTCAAAATCGCGAGGTATCGCGTCCCAACGGAATCGCGTTCTCCCCAGACCAGAAGACGCTGTACGTCGCCAACAGTGATGGAGCCGATCCTGTGTGGCGGGCTTTCCCGGTGAACGACGACGGAAACCTCGGGACTCCCAAACCATTCTTTGATTCTTCCAAAGATGAACGCATTCCAAAGGGTGGTGGTGACGGCTTGAAAGTGGATGCCAGCGGCAACGTCTTCGCCACCGGTCCTGGAGGAGTTCTCGTGCTGTCACCGGAAGGCAAGCTTATCGGTCGAATCGTTACTGGCTAACGCATCGCCAACGTCGGCTGGGGGAACGATGGCAGCGTTCTGTACCTGACCTCGGACATGTATCTCTGCCGAATTCAGACGAAGACAAAGGGAACCGGGTTCTGAGGCGAGCGGCAGAAAACGATTTACCAACAGAAGCCCGGCTTCTCCAGGAAGAGGGGCTTCTTTTCGGGTATGGCACCATCTGCCGCTCGCCTAAGAAACAACTCGTCATGCACTCGACTGGCACGTTGTGTCGGCAGAACTGTTGCTCAGAGAATCTCCGCATACAGCTCTTCATGTGCCGCCACCAGTTGCCGCACCGTGTGCTTCGTCGCGATCATCTGCTGAGCCGTCTTTCCAAGCCGCTGCGACAATTCAATATCTGTCAGTAACATTGACGTCAGTCGCGCCAGCTCGGGCGAATTTCCGACCGGAAACAGTTGCCCTGTTTCGTTGTGCGAGATCAGTTCCCGATTCGGAGCGATATCGCTGGCGATGCAAGGTAGTCCCAGTGACATGGCCTCCATCAGACTGTTGGACATTCCTTCAAATTCACTGGCCAGCACAAAAGCGTCGAATGCTGCCATTAACGAAAACGCATCTTCGCGATGGCCCGTAAACACAACGCGGTCACGGCAGTCAAAGTTCAACGCAAGTTCGGCAAGTTCGTCGCGCATTGGCCCTTCTCCAACCAACACGAGTCGTGAAGTTTCGACCAGCGCGTGGAGCAGTTGGAAGGCCCATACGATATCCGGCAATCGCTTTTGTGCCGCCAGACGTCCCACAAAACCAAGCACTTTGTGTTCGTCGCTCAATCCTAGAATCTGCCGCGCCTGTTGCTTCGAATAGACGGGTTCGG
>JBBQSE010000403.1:0-8284 GCA_038214195.1 Planctomycetales bacterium | reverse complement strand
GCGACGGCGAGCGAAGCTGGTTCTTGATGGTCAGATATTCTCAGGCGAGTTCCTCTTTGTCGTTGCGTGCAACCCAAAATTTGCAGGTCCTGGAATGATGTTGGCACCACATGCGGAACTGGGCGATGGCAAGATCGACGTCATCGTCGTCCGCAATGCGACTCGCTGGGAGATGCTGAAGCTGTTTACCAAAGTGTTTGACGGTTCTCATCTGGCTATGAAATTTGTGGAGTACCATCAAGTCCGTTCGTTCGCGATTGAATCAGAGACTCATGACCCGATGGATCTTGATGGTGAGATGAAAGGCCATGCACCGATGACGGCGGAGGTCCTGCCATCGGCACTGTCGATTTTTGCCTGAAGTGGAAAGTTTCGTCGATTCTAAAATGCCACGCTTTTACGAGGAGCATGCAATGTTGAGTCATGAACTATGACGCTGATACCTCGTTTTCAACAAAAATCCAACTCTGGATCTCAGGAGAAAAATTCTGCGCGAAATGAAGTGCGCGGGTTGTATTCGTTGTGATTCAGCTACGACAGTGGCGACAGCAGGACGCTGCCGTGGCTGATTACTCGAAGGCATTAGACTTGCCCCCGAAGACATCAATATCCCAACGATTCTGAAGAATTCAGCGCTCGATTTGTGGTTCTGCGCGATATGAAGTGCGCGGGTTAGAAATCGCGGATTTCATGGACTCGCAGATGTCATTGGGAAGTGTGGCAAACGACACAGGCCCACGAACTTTTGAAAGCCAACTGAAACACTGCGATTCGGCCCAACGGGCCACAACCTGTCAGCCTGGGGCAACGCCCCAGGTTTCTTCGACACCCCGGCATTTTGCCCTGAAAGGGCGATACAAAAAGCATTGTGGAACCCTTTCAGGGTTCGTGTTCGGATGGTACGTGAACCTGGGGCGGCGTTCATCCGCATTCGCGGATTCTCTTGCCCCAGGCTGATTTGTGCGAGCCTTTCAGGCTCAATCACAGCATCCATCAAATACAACTCGTTTGTGGTACGCGCCCGACCACGCACTTCATTTCGCGCAGAACCCCAATTCGCGTTGTTGCCGGCCTTCAGGCCGAGAACCAGGATTACCACTGGGGATCGCCAACAGCAGCAACAACCAGGCGTGCGAAACAGAGGCTCAAAGAGCTCTTTTGTCCTTCCGATGCGGAATGGCGGACGAGCGTGCCCGATCATAGCCTGATTCTCGTGAGTCGAGCCGTTGCGGGGCTGCAGCAATCAGGCGTGGAAAGAATTGTTTGACCCTCAACGATGAAATTCTCAAGAGAATGATCGCCCGATTTTTGCGGGATTGTCGCCAAAGAGGTGTATTGCAATCTGTTTCTTTTCCGCCGCAGAGCACTGGAACCTGCAGTGGGAGATTCATACCATCACGTACCAAGGGGAGCGGCAGAAACCAATTCACTGTAGGACGGACACTTCTGCCCATCGCAGACTGTGACGGGCAGAAGTGCCCGTCTTACAGCAGGTCGATCAATTTCTGTTGCTCGCCTAAGTGCATGAAGCCGGATACGACTATGGAAAGTTGGTAGAAGCCTCGCTAAATAAAGACAGACAATTCCCCGAAGTGAATTCACCGCGATAAGGGTCTCCTCCGATGCGTGCATATCCTGCGGCAATCTATTCTCTATTTTGCATTTTCACATTCTTGAGTGGATGCACCGAGACACCTCCTGTCGTATCTCGCTCCGGGGACAATGAACAGAGTTCGGCCACGGCCCCGAATTTGGACGGTCGGCCCGCTGAAGTTTCCGCAGCCGAAGCCGTGGCGGAGGTGCCCGTTTCAACGCCTGCAACGGACGTGACTCCTGTCGCAGAATCGCCGATCAGTCCGGAGTCCGCAAAGTTGGAAGTGAGGGCGACATCGCCGAAGGTGTCAGAAAGCATGACTCGAAAGGAGATGCTTAACCTCGTTTGCAGCGGCGTTGTTTTAATTACCGCATTTGACGCACGGGGTGAAACTTCAGCCTTCGGCAGCGGCTGCATTGTTGGCGACAACCTTGTTCTGACGAATTACCATGTCGCGGCAAGTGCGCTGACGCTGAAGGTCCAGGTTAAGGGCGAAGGAGATGAACTGCTCAGTAAGGAAATGAAAGTCACTGGATATCGAGCATTGGACGAACGCAATGATTTGATATTGCTGGAAGTTGTCGATCTTCCTTCAGGTCTCTATACCTTTCCTGTCCCTGACACAGAGACGATCGAACAGCATGACCAGGTGTTCTCTGTCGGACATCCTGACGGTTTCAAGTTCAGCACGTCGCCCGGATTTGTCAGTGCCATTTTGAAAACGCGCGATATGCCGGAGCAATTCCAGGCAGTGCTCAAGAATCCTGATACCGAATGGATACAGACGGACGCCGTGATCTCGGGCGGCAGCAGCGGAGGTCCGCTGCTGGATGAACGGGGGCAGCTTGTCGGAGTGACGACGCTTGTCATTTCCGACTCGCGAATCGCATTTGCGGTGTCCGCAAAACACGTTCGGGATTTGCTGTCGCAGCGTGACCAGCCCGTCTTGCCGTTGCCGACTCCCGATGCCGACGTGCTGACAACGAAAACTCTGGCGGGCGTGATGGAGAGTTTTCGTCGCGAGTACTTACAGCTGGTTGCGGATGTCCAGCAACTGCGATCGACAACTCAGGATCCCGCTGAGGTCAGAAAACTGGTCCGCAGAAATAATCCAGGTCCGGCCTGTCTTCGGCGTTGTACAGAACTGGCGGATCAATATCCGGGAGCCGCTGAGGCGGCTGACGCACTGAAGGTCTCGGCGGATGTTCTCAAGGCCCTGGGATCAATTCCTGATGATGGTCGGCAATATCTGGACGACATGCTTGCCCGTGCCGCAGATGATCCTTCTCTGATTCCGCTGTCACCTCGGGTACTGAACTCGCTGTTCGGCCTCAAATACTCGGCGGCATTAGAGACATTCCTCAGACGCATCATTGACAGCGACGAAGAGAATAAGCTGAAGAGTGCAGCCGGGATTGTCCTTGTGAATGCCATGTCTCTCTCCGGCAACCCATTGCTGGACGGGGAAATGAATGAGTTGGCTAAAGATATCAGTGTTCGATTTGGAGACGAGAAGTTCGGGACATTGCTCGTCAGTGACATTCTGAAGCCAGTCCTCGACGCTCAGAAACTTGCAATAGGCAGCACGGCACCGGAGATCACCGGCACTGATCTCCTGGGTGAAACATTTCGCCTGACAGATTATCGTGGCAAAGTCGTTATGCTGGATTTTTGGGCCGACTGGTGTCCGCATTGTCGAAACATGTATGCCGAGGAACGCGAGCTGATCGAAAAGCTCAAAGATAAGCCCTTTGTCCTGCTGGGCGTCAATGGCGATGAACCGGCGCGAGCCAAAGGCGTTATCGAAGCGGGAACGGTGACATGGCGATCGTGGATGGATGGCTCCGCCGGCCCGATTGCCGAGCTGTACCAGGTCCAGGCCTGGCCCTCGATCCTTGTGCTGGACACAACAGGTCGGATCCGGTTTTCCGGGCTTCGAGGCCCTGCCCTGGAGTCTGCAATCGAATCGCTGCTCAATGATTCGCAACAGATTTGTCCCGAGGAAATCATTGCCAAAACCGCGTCCTGGCAGTATCTGAATCCGGATGAGACCACCGTGCCCGCAGATTGGAATACGACCGACTTCGATGATTCGACATGGCAATCCGGATCCGGCCCGTTTGCGGCTGCAGATCTCGATGAATCCGGTACGATACTGGCACAGTCGCCAGCCGGGAGGCGTCCAATCACAACGCTGTTTCGAACGAAGTTCGATTTGCAGGGTGGGGAATCGCCCGAATCTTTGCTGATGAATATTCAATTTCGCGACGGAGTGACGGTCTCCCTGAATGGCGAAGAAATCTATCGCGGCAACGTTTCCGCCAGCGGCGAAATCATTATCAAGTCCGCATATCGAGACTCAGGGCGTGGGGCATCTGGAATTGCATTTGCTGTCAGCACCAGCGGTTTGCGACCCGTGGGTAATTGTCTTGCCGTCTCGCTCCATCAGTATTCTGCGTACAGCGCGTCCCCGCTTTTTTCTCTGTCTCTCGGAGCAATGCCGAACTACTCTGAGCGATTTGGCGACTTGCCTCCGCAGGGAAAGCAACAACTTTGCCGTGTTGTGGCGCAGGCTGGTTTGGAAGTTCCAGGTGCCAAAGAGATCCTGAAAAGTCTGCAGGCAGACAATTCCGGAGACGTACGGATTTCAGCCGCGATCGCAGCTGCGATGAACGAGCTTCCGGTGACGATGTCCAGTCTGACAGATCCTGAATCGCAGCAAAGTTTCTTCACGCAGGTATTCGGACTCAATCACGAAGCATGGCAGATCGTCGAATCCCCCGGATTTTCAACTGGACAGTATACCGATGCGCTTCGGATGGCGCGAGCGGCCAGCGTCCTGCAGTCTCGAGTGAATCGTGAATTGAGACCGGCACTGGGCGTGATTGAAAACACTGTCGGTGTTGCCTTTTATCGCAGCGGACAGTTTGAACAGGCCGTGGAACGACTTAAAAGATCGATGAAAACTGTTGGTGACAACCCCTCGGATGCCGGATTTCTCGCACTGTGTCACCATAAACTCGGACATGTCGAGGAGTCCAAAAAGTACGAGGAACTGTTCCACGAGCTCTTGAAGAAAGATGAGTGGCGGCACAATGCAGCCGCCTTCAAAGTTGACAAGGAACTGCAAACGGTTCTGTCGGAGTGACGAATCATCCAGGCCCGATTCCAGCAGGTGAGGCCGGAGAGGTTTGGGATCGTCGCTTATCCGGCCTTCGGCCGCCTTCTCCCCCCGATCTCAGCGGAGAAGGGCGTGCTGTGGTATCGGGCGGAATACCAGCGCCAACACAAATACACTGCGATCAGCCAATTGCTGCATCGTTCTCGCGGCAAGCTGGAAGCTTACCCCACGTGAATCGTTGAGGAAACACGCTACGCTCAAGGAGAAGGCCGAACAAGAAGTGACAAACCCACAAACAATGGGTTGCATCCCCTGTTTGTTTGCCTTTTTGTTTATCCTTGCCTGGCAAAGAGACCATTGCAAGTTTCCTGAGCATTGATAGAGTAACTCCAGTTCGCCGTATTCCTGCTGATATCGGTTTATCATGCTGCGAACGGCGGGATACTTATATCGTTCTGCTCAAACCCTGGCGCGTGACGAATCGCAAATCGTCGCAGGGAGGTCTTGTGCTGCGAGCGGTTGCTTTGGCCGGTTGGTCTGGCTTAGAACCCAAACGCAGATTGCCGCGTTCCGCTTTCGTCTCATGCTCGGGTTTTGTGGCTCGGTGTCTGGTCAAAACGTCGCTGCCGCTCAAACGCAGATCCCACGCGCGGTCGATTGTCAACGTGTCTGGTTTCGCAGGTGTTCTGCCTGGATCGGCGGACATTTGAGCCCACATGATGTTGCCAATTCCAGCGTGTGTTCCTGAGGAATTTTGAAGCGTGACTGGCAAATCCATGCTTCTCACCTGTGGTGCGTCTGGCTATGATCTCCAGCACGTCGAACGCGCCGCGAGGCGGCGCCCAAAACACAAATCGCAGAACCATCCCGTGAACCGAAGTTGCGGTTGACGGTTTCTGATATCGAAAATCCAATGGCCGCAACTCCGGTTACGGCGGTCGTTCGCCACTCAGAAAGGACTGCCTGAATTTCCAATGAAGATTCTCTGGGTTATCTATCCTTTCTGCACCATCTTCATTGTAGTTGGGGCTGTCATCGCGTTCTCTGCGGTTCGAGCCATTGTGAAAGCACGCGAAATTCAATCTTGGCCCACCGCCGATGCTCGCCTCATTGAATGTGACCTCAAGACAAAAATTGTTGGAATTCGCCACACATACGAAGTGGTCGTGGCATACGAGTATTCTGTATTGGGCCGAGTCTTTCAGAACAATAAGATTCACCCGCACTACGGAGCATCGAATGCTGAGTTTCACGGTCCACTCTACAGTCGACTCAAAGCATCTAATCTTGTGAAAGTGCGATATGACGTCACTAACCCCAGCGAATCGTACATTGTGGCAGGAGTATTCACTTCCGAGTACGCATCTGTACTTGCAGGTTCAATGTTCTTCATGGCCGGGATTTTTTTCCTTTTGCTTTTTCATTTTGCACTAACTGGTAGTACCGATTATGCTGCGGGCGTGGAAGTGGTCCAATAGCAGACCGTGTGGCCAATATCGAGTATCAAAGCGGTGAACCGGAGTTGCCGTTCACGCTGACTTGAAATGGAAAATCAATCGCGGCAACACCGGTTACCGCAATTCGTTGAACTTAACCGCTTCGCGTGGCCTGGTTGTTTGGTTGAGTGGAGTTGTCTGGTCTGATGAGTGCTGCTGCTTCTCGACTTTCGATTGGGTACTCGGTGTTTGACACGGGCGAGGAATGCTACGAGTACAATGAAGATGCGTGCATGATTGCATCGACGCTGGACGGGGCTAAGCGGATCCTGAGCAATGCGTGCATGGCTTCGGAAGACGCGGAATTTCATCCCGTCTCCTGGGATGATTTGCTGCGGGACTTTGGTTGCTCGGGTGGACAGTATGCGATGGAGGCCGACGCCTTTGCTCGGTTTCGGAAACTGGCTCTGGAACATGGCGTTTCCTTTGAGGCCGAAGCTTACGACGGCGATGACTCACTGATGGTGGTTGAGATTGAGCGTCGTTTTCTGACTCCTGATCCCGATTGATGACGCCGTCAATCGTTTGTCACCCTCACCTCCGGTCCGGTTGTGCGGGATCTCCAGGTTGCCTGGAATTTCTAGGTCATGCGCGCTGCATAGATCGTGCGCGCTGGCCAGGTTAAACGGGATTTCCATGTCGTGCGCGCGTCAACGACCTGTTGCAGAATGGCTGATCGATTCCGGCGAAGCTGCGATGAGAAGTGATCGCGTCGGACGTGTCGTGCTGCAGACTGCAGGAAGTTCAATCCGCGTTTGGGGTTGAATATCACATCACTCCTTCAGTTTGAAAGTACCACAATGACACCCTGAGACAGGCGTGAGGGGCGAGGTTGGAGGCTGTAGGTGTCGCGCGATCAATGACACTCAACCCTACAGTCTCACACCTCAAGCCTCAGGTAGACGCCTATACGTATCATCTGGGCAAGTTTGCGCAGTTCCTCGGCAAGAGTCCGCTGGAAGCAACGCCCGAAGACATACGATCGTTTCAACTGCACATGATCGAAGTCCGAAAAATCCAATGGAGCAGCTTCAATCAGGCCGTTTGCGGGCTACGGTTCTTCTTTCGAACCACTTCACCGCGATCCTGGCATGTTGACATGATCCCCTTCGGCAAACGACAGAAAAAGTTGCCAGCGGTGCTCAGTGGTGAAGAAGTGAATGGGCTGCTGTCATGTGTGAAGTGTCACAAGCATCGCGTGTTCCTGCTGACTCAATATGCGGCCGGCAAGGGCAGCGCCCTTGACCCGGTTCGAGCTACCGCTCGGAGCTTCAAATCCGCTCACGCTGTTCGCTGCCGCAATCGTTGGAACTGCGATTTCTGAAAACTGAAAACGGAAAACCGAAAACTTTTTCTGCCGACATCGACAGCCAGCGGATGCAACTTCGAGTCGCCTGCGGCAAAGGTCAGAAGACGCGACTCGTTCCACTGTCGCCGCGACTGCTGACCGAGCTTCGCGAATACTGGAAAGTGTATCGTCCGCCGCAGTATCTGTTTCCCGGCAAGACGCCCGATGTGCCGTTGAGTCCGACGACCATTCAGAAGATGTTCAAGGCGAGGCTGGAGGAATGAGACTGGAGACTTGAGGTCAAACTGCAGGAGGAATCGGTTAGGAGTTGCGAAGCGATCGAATCAGTCCATTCAATACTCGGCAGGTTTCGTCGGCAAGCGGAGTCGTTAAATTGAAAGCTTCGTCGTTCGTGAATCCGAGACGAAATGCGAGAGACAATTGATATTCGACTTCCCTTGCTGAGCCATAGGCAATGTCCAGAAACCGGACGTAGTCCGCCTGAGAACTGCGGGCACAGCCTTCGACAATATTCGATGCGACCGACACCGCCGCACGTCTCAATTGCGATGTAAGCCCAAACTGCTCGTCCTTTGGAAACAATCGCGTTAGTTCATACACACGGAGCGCCAGCTGATCCGCCAGTTCAAAGGCTCGTAGTTTGGTATGGTCTCTCATTTCAGGAATCTACAGTCTCAAGACTCCAGCCTCAAGACTCTTCTGCGTGCGGTGATCGACACTGTCCGCAGTGTGCCGGGGCGAAGCGAGCCGACTGGCTGGATTCA
>JBBQSE010000402.1:0-8348 GCA_038214195.1 Planctomycetales bacterium | reverse complement strand
GCGGGCAATGTTGTGTTCGGCAGCATAGCAGTGCCGTGGATCCTGCGAGTTGCCCTGGTGGCCGCTGCGTGCGGTTCAATTCCGGAACTCTGGCAAGCCGATCAGGGATATCCGGCGATTGTCCAAACGGCTCGAAGCCTTGGAAATCCAGTGACAAGGGAGGCGCTGCAGCATCTTCCGGAACTACAGAAAGAGTTAATCGCAAGTCTCAGGCATCACGCGGATGATCCTGTCGTCCTTGGTTCGCTCGTTCGCGTCATGGAGGCCAGATATCGGCTGGAAGTCATTGATGCTATGGCAGCATCCGACGCGCCTGTCGATGATCTGCAACTGCCGGTATTTTGGGAAGCACTGACACCGCTGGGGCTGGCAGACCGATATGCACTGCTGAGAAGCCGCCCGGATTCACAGCAGTTTCGTATGATTCAGACAACGTTAAAGGCCGTTTCGGATAAGTTCCCGTGGCAAGACCTGGCCCGTCAAGCGTCGCGAAGAATGCCTTTGAGTCCGGGGCTTGCGGTTGATGCGGCCGCCGGATCAATGAGTTTGGAGTCGCTGGACGAAGCACAGCTGAATGAACTCAATGCGGTAAGGTTTTCAAGTCCCGCTGATGCTCGACGGTTGTATCAGTCCGGTCTTGTGTCCCTGATCGCAAACCGCCCTGAGCAGACGTTGGCATTCTGGAGACAATCCCTTGCGGCTTCTGAAAGTTTCCGGGTACAGATACTGGCGGATGCGTTACGGCACTGGACGCTGGAACAGTCCCTTTCACTTTTTGCTCCGGAGGAATTCGCCGCGACGGTGCGAGCCGCGTCTTCAGCATCCAGCCCCGAGTTGCGGGAGGGGCTGTGGAGAATTGCGGGCGCGCAATGGGCAGCGGTGGCTGCGGACCCTGCGGTGGATCAAAGAATTCAGCGGGCTGCTTACCTGGCACGAAGAGAATCAAACGAACTTGCTTTGGTGTGGATTGATGAATGTCTGGCTGAGCTTCCATCAAACCTGACGCTGCGTCAAATGCGCGCGGAAACGCTGGAGAAGCAGGGGGAGTTCACGGAAGCTATGAGCGAGTGGATGCGGTACGGACACTTCGATCCGGAAAGCAGTCTTCCCGCAGTGTCGATCAAACGATTGTCTGATGCCAGATTCAAATGAGATTTACCTGGGGCGCATGGCGTCGGAGAGGCCGAAATTTTCGAAGCGTTTCTTTAGGGATTGCAATCGCAATTTATTGATGTCCGCTTTTTTCCTGGCAACTACCCGACGATTGGAGTTCGCTGGGCACGATGCAAATTTGCAACGACATGGTCAAATCTCTTTGGTGAGATTGATCGCGTCCAGCATCACAAACAGCCCACTAAATCTGAAGTGGCCTGTGGCAAAAGGGGTCCTGATGCAGGCACAATGGCATATTGCGAAAAATAGCCTGAATTGTCTTTCGAGATTGGTTCAGGCAATAACAAGTTATTTTGAAGAGTTGGAAATACTGACGTCATTCGACAGTGTTTCTGATGTCTCACGTGCCGCAGGCCCAACTGTCTGAAGGCGCTACGGCGTGAGACCAAACGGAGTATTTGCGGGGATATAACGAAGATGGCTTCATCAGGACCTCCAAACATGTATGGCTATGGTTCCGCCACTGCACCGGTCGCGGTGGCTGATGACCAGGAAGCAGGTTTGGACATATTGGGCTTTTTGAGACGCAGAAAAGCGTTTGTGATTGTGCTGGCGATGCTTGGCACCGGGATTGGTTACATGATGTTCAATCGCGCTGTTCCGGTCTATCGATCAGCATCGCTCGTTCAAATCATTCACCGTTTCGGGGACCAGCGGATGAATATCCTGGTATCAGACCGTGAACTGATGGACGCGAACTACGAAATCCGAAGCCCCGCTTTAATCCAGCAGGCATACAAAAAACATCAGCTGGGTGAACTTACAACTCTGGGTGGGCTAACTCCTGAATCTGCAGTTGGTCAAATCGCCGGAATGATTTCTGTCAATACGGGGTTCAACAATGCAAACATTGTGGAGATCGGGGTCTCGGGGACCAGGCCCGAAGATATCCCAAAAATTGCAAACGCGATTGCTGCAGAATACGTCAACTTGCAAATCGAAAACTATAAGGACGCAAGAGGAGAACTGGATCAGCTGTTGATGGGACAAACCGAACGACTGCACGCCGAGTTGAAGCAGAAGGAGCTGGAGTACGAAAAGTTTCGTGAGCGCTCTGGGTTAATGAGTGATGGACGAAATCCATATCGAGAAAGGCAGCAAACGTTTTTAACGGAGTTGTCCAACCTGTCGGTCCAGGAGACGTCACTGAAGGCAGAGCTTGCCACACTGGAAGATGCTGTCAAGACTGGTGGGTCTCGTGAGGCGATCCTGATGGCGATTGGCAAATTGAGCGAAGAACGTGGGGTAACAGTCGGATTGAGCACGGGTCCCGACAGCCAGATGCGCCTTGAAGAGCGAATAATGCCGCTGCTTCTGGAGCAGGCGGATCTGGAAGCGAAGTATGGTAAAGATCATCCCCTGCTGTTCGCCATCAAGCGTCGGATTGAATTCACGCGACAGCTTATCTCGCAGGCGATGACGATCAGTCCGTCGCCAGTCGTCGAAGATAGCCGTTCGACTCGCGACATCGTCTCAATCTATCTGCAGTCATTGCGTCAACAGCTGCAGACGATTTCCAATGCGCGTCGTGACCTGGAGGAACAGGCAGCTGAGGCAGAACGGCTTGCGAGGACGCTGGGCAACGATGAAAACGAAGATCGGTCCAGAAAGAATGAAATGGATCGACTGACGAAGCTTTTCGACGACGCGTCGTCGCTCGTTTCGGAAACGAAGGTGAGTGCTGATATGGGAGGTGTGAAGGCGCAAATCCTCACGCCTGCTGGTCACGGAGGGTTGGTCTATCCCAGCCTGTCGCGCATGCTCTCAATGGGAGGATTTCTCGGGGCACTGGCGGGGCTTGCACTCGGATATGTGGTGGAAGTTGCGGACAAGAGTTTCCGAAAATCCGAGGATGTGATCCGGGAATTCGGCATCCCGATTGTCGGACATATTCCGTTCATGAAAGCCGTCCATCTCAAAGGATCTGAAGTTAGCGATGGCATGGATAAGACTGCCGTGTGTTTCCACTTGCCTCGATCTCGGGTGGCGGAGGCTTACCGATCCGTGCGGACGGCAGTTTGCTTCAGTGCTCTGGGGAGTACTCATCGCGTGATTCAGGTGACAAGTCCGGCGGCTGGCGATGGTAAATCCACGCTGGCCCTGAATTTGTCGATCGCGCTGGCGATGTCAGGCAAGCGGACGATTCTTGTCGAAAGCGACTTTCGTCGGCCGAAAGTCCACAAATTGACTGGCGTCAATAACGCGGCGGGCATTGTGGACGTCCTGCGAGGCAATGCAGAGCTGGACGATGCAATTCAAACGACTGCGGTCGAATCATATTTTGTACTACCGTGCGGGAGTCGTCCAAAGAATCCGGCCGAACTGCTTTCACGACCGGAATTCGAGCATCTGATTGAGGTGCTGCGAGAGAAGTTTGATTATGTGATAATCGATACACCGCCAATTCTGGCAGTGACTGACCCGACGAGTGTCGCGCCTCGAGTCGATGGAGTTTTACTGGCCATGCGTCTCAGCCGTCACACGCGCGACTTGGGACGCCGTACGCTGGAGCAATTACGGGACGTTGGGGCGATGGTATCGGGGATTGTGATTAACGGTGTGGATGAGGCCGATGGTTACGGCTACGGCAGCTACCGTTATGCGGACTACAAGTACAATTCCGGGAGCTACGGCTACGTTGGCAAAGGAAATAACGACTACTATTCAGACGAGCATGAAGTCTCAGCGGGCTCTGAGAAGTTGCTAATTTCTGAGCCCGGGTCGCGTGGAGATGAGTCAGCCTAATCAGTCCGTTACAGAATCGTGTATGGAGTCGCTGGCGGATTTCTGTGGATGCGCATTCAAGTTTTTTGAATGCCTCTTAATTTAGCAGGCAGGTATGAATTCTCCCGGTTCGGGATCTGGTGGTGATGCTGTTCGATCGAGTGTCACCCACGGGGACGAAGTCTGCGCTGCTCCTCGCGGAAGTGTGCTGTTTCTGAACCGCTCATACTGGCCTGACGTGGAAGCGACCGGGCAGTTGCTCACGTCACTTTGCGAGGGATTGTCGCAGGACTACGACGTCAGCGTCCTGGCGGGGCGTCCAAATGCGGTTCTGGATCAGATCGACGAACAGGATTGGATTGCCGCTTCCGAACGAAACGGGGTTCAAATTCATCGCGTCTCGCACACCGCGTTTCCGAAAAAGTCGCTGATTGGCAAAGGACTGAACTTCCTCTCGTTTGCGCGTTCCGCTCGTTCAAGATTGAAAACTCTGCAGGCACCTGATGTTGTTGTTTTTGAGACGGATCCGTTTCTGCTCGCATTCGCGGCAAACCGTCTGCGGCAGCGAACCCGCTGCAAAATGATCGGATACCTGCAGGATATTTATCCGGATGTCGCAGTCGCATTGGGAACAGTCGGAAACAACTGGGCTGTCCGCAGGCTAAGGTCATCACTCTTCGACATCTATCGGCGTTGCGATCAGATGGTCGTACTCAGCCAGGACATGGCGCAGTTGCTTGTTGAGGGAGGTGTTGCGAAGGAACGCATCTCGATCGTCGCGAATTGGGCGGATACTGAGCAGATCTTCCCCGTCCAGGGGCACAATCAGTTTCGTGAACGGCATCAGTTGGGCACGCGATTTGTCGCCATGTATTCAGGTAATCTTGGGTTGACGCAACGTCTTGAAGAATTCTTACAGGCCGCAGAACTGCTGCAGGACCGCTCTGACATTGTGTTTGCTTTTGTCGGTCGAGGTTCTCAGGAGGCGGCTCTTCGGAAACTTGTCCAATCGAAAGCACTTCAGAACGTTTTGTTCTTCGATTATCAGCCGCAGTCCGAGCTTTGTCACAGCCTGTCTGCGGCAAGCCTGCATTTGGTCCCGCTGACAACGTCACTTAGCCGATGTCTCATGCCCAGTAAACTGTACGGGATTCTGGCGGCGGGCCGACCATTTCTGACCAACGCTCCAGTAGGTTCTGAGCTGCACACGATCGCGACGACGCATCACGTGGGCCTGACTGTTGCCCCGGGTTCTGTGCAGGCGATCGCCGATCGGATACAGTGGGCCGCTGATCATTCCGCAGAACTGGAAGTGATGGGGCACAAGGCTCGCCAGCTTGCGTTCGCTCAGTACACAAAAGACCACTCAGTTGCCGGATTTCGCGACGTCCTGCAAAAAGTGATCGGTTAATATTCCCGCTCATGATTCGCGCGTAAGCATCGAGCGGCTAATTACTGTCTTATCAGCCGCAACGCGCTAGCGTCCGGTTCCTTGAGAAAACCGGGGGCTAGCGCCCAGCGGCTGATTACGAACCGACAGTAATCAACCGCTCGATGCTAAAGCGTTGCAAAACGATAAGTTACCGTATCCGAAGCCCGGCTTTTCGAAAAAGCCGGGCTTCTTCGAGAGTGATCCCGGCAGGTAATTTTTGCAGCGCCTGACAATCAATTTTTCGCCGTCGCCTTCTCTTTAGTTCACCGAATCAAGGATGAATTCAACCGTGCATTCGTCTGCCACTCGTTTTTTTGTCGCTGGCCATCGGGGTATGGTGGGCGCAGCTGTCGTCAGGCGGTTGCGAGCGGCAGGATTCGCAAATCTGTTGCTGAGAAGTCGAACAGATCTGGATCTGACTTGTCAGGCCAGCGTCGATGAATTCTTTGCCGAATGTCGTCCGGAAGTTGTGGTGTTCGCCGCTGCGAAAGTGGGTGGCATTCAGGCCAACAGCAGCTACCCGGCCGAGTTTCTGTATCAGAATCTGGCGATGGCTTCGAATGCTGTCCATGCCGCCTGGAAATACGGGACAAGCCGGTTTTTGTTTCTCGGCAGTACCTGTATCTATCCGCGTCTCGCTCCGCAACCCATTGCCGAAAGCAGTCTTCTGACATCTCCGCTGGAACCGACAAACGAGGCCTATGCGATCGCCAAGATTGCCGGCCTGAAACTCTGCGAGTTCTATCGACGTCAGTACGGCGTCTTGTTTCATTCGGCGATGCCAACAAATCTGTATGGACCTGGTGATAACTATCATCCCGATCACAGTCATGTTCTGCCGGCGTTGATTCGCCGTTTTCATGAGGCAAAAGAAACCAACGCCGTTTCTGTGACAATCTGGGGCTCCGGAACTCCGCTGCGTGAATTTCTACATGTTGACGACCTGGCAGCCGGGATTCTGCACTTGCTGCAACTGCCGGACCCGCCGGATCTGGTCAATGTCGGCAGTGGTGAAGAAATCACGATCCGAGGTGTGGCGGAACTTGTTGCTGAGATCGTCGGATTTCGCGGTCAGATTTTGAACGATCCGTCTAAGCCCGACGGTACACCTCGAAAGCTCTGCGATATCAGTCTCATTCGCTCGAGCGGCTGGAGTCCGCGTATTTCTCTTCGTGATGGCCTTGCATCAGCGTATCAGGATTTTCTCCGCGAATTGAAGTCGGAAAATCTGCGTGCGTTCTAGACGTTTTCCAGGAAGCCTAATTGGACAGCGCCACTCTTGGCGAAAACCCAGTTTTTTTTGCAGCCCGAAGCGTGAGCGAGGGATTGTGCCTAACTCGTTCCCTCGCTTACGCTTCGGGCTACTACTTCGGAAAAAGTGGCGCTGTCCAACTAAGGCGGAGACAGTCTCTGTTGGGCCAAACCGGCAGTTTGAATTCTTCACTCCTCAGCGGCCTGTTCGAATTCGCCTGAACAATCTATTCTGCCGCTGCGCATCCGAGCTGTTGATTTAATGAGCGGCAAGGCGCTAGCCGCCGGTATTGAACTGAAAAACACAGGAAAAACCGGCGGCTAGCGCCTTGCCGCTCACGATATTTCGATATGAATCAACAGCCCGCGTAGTTGGCGGGTGCATAAATTCATGATTTTCCTGGCAACGCATGACCATGATTGAATTCCATCTAACAGGCGCTGCACTTTGGGAAAGGATGAACCGAGCGGTGGAAAAAGTTCAGGAGCGACTCGAAAAGACCGCAAGAACGCTGGAAGCGGCCGGAATCCCGTATGCGATCATCGGCGGCAATGCCGTTCGAGCCTGGGTCGCCCAGAAAGATGAAGCGGCCGTGCGCACGACGCGTGATGTCGATATTCTGCTGCGGCGCAGCGATTTGTCGATGGCGATTCAGGTCATGCAGCAGGCGGGATTCGTCTATCGCCATTCAGCCGGGATCGACATGTTTCTTGACCAACAGGATTCCAAAGCTCGTGACGCTGTACATGTTCTGATCGCCTGCGAAAAAGTCCGTGAAACGGACCTTATGCCAGCCCCGGACGTGGATGAGTCTGTGATTGTTGAATCCCATCGGACGCTGTCACTGGAGGCTTTGGTGAGGATGAAGTTGAACGTCTTTCGGGACAAGGATCGAATGCATCTGCGAGACATGCTTGACGTCGGCCTGATCGATGCCCAATGGGTCCCGCAATTACCGCCAAAACTTGCTCCTCGGTTTCAGGAGCTTCTCGATAACCCGGAATGAGCAAGGTTTTTGACCATCGTTCAGGGCATCGTGCCTTGTCCGTTTAAGGTGAGCGGCAGATGAATGCCTACCACCGAAAACCGTGGGCTAGCGCCCAGCGGCTGATAAAATCAGCCGAAACGCGCTAGCGTCCGGTTCAGTCAGTGGTAGTTCTTTTTCTGCCGATCGCCTCATAACTTTCCTCCGCATTCCCGAAACTCTTCAAGACCCGAATTTCCAATGTCCAAAGCTGCTTTTATCACCGGAATCACTGGCCAAGATGGCTCGTATCTTGCCGAATTGCTGCTCGAAAAGGGCTACACGGTTCACGGTCTTGTCCGTCGAGCCAGTACGTTTACGACCGGTCGCATCAATCACATCTACAAGGATCCTCATCAGAGCGGCGCTCGTCTGTTCCTGCATTATGGAGATCTGACGGACGGCCAAAGTCTGACAAATCTGATCCTCGATCTTGAACCGGATGAAATCTACAACCTGGGCGCTCAAAGCCATGTTCGCGTGTCCTTCGACCAGCCTGTGTATACGTTTCAGGCCACGGGTGGCGGCGCGCTCAACGTTCTGGAAGCCGCTCGCCAGCTGAACAAGAAGAAGACGGTCAAGGTGTACCAGGCATCTTCCAGCGAAATGTATGGTGAAGTTCTGGAGACCCCGCAAACGGAAAAGACACCGTTTCAGCCTCAGAGTCCGTACGGCTGTGCCAAGGTGTTCGCCTTTCATCAGACGGTGAATTACCGCAAGTCGTATGACATGTTTGCCGTGAA
>JBBQSE010000401.1:0-8349 GCA_038214195.1 Planctomycetales bacterium | reverse complement strand
TATCCGGTCAGCAGCCAGTGCCGTCCGGTTTGATGAGCGTTATCATTGTGGCTGTGTGATCGCAGGATCGTGAATTTATCGACAATCTTCGCGCAGTGCGGGAGAATCTCGCTGATTTGAGTACCGGTCACGTTCGTCGAGATCTGATTGAAGGGACCGCGAATTTCCGACGGTGCTCCGGGTTTCAAATCCCACATGTCGATGTGACTTGGTCCACCTTCGAGCATAAAAAATATGCAGGACTTCGCCTTCACCGGCCCGCCCGTGGCCGCTTGAGCCTGCAACTGCAGCAATGCCGGCAGCGTCAATCCCCCAAGCAGTCGCGTGGCACCAACTGTCAGCGAACGTCGCCGCGAGATTCCATCGCAGAAGTGTCCAGCCGTCCCGAATTCCTGAGTCAACATGGTCAAACCTCCACAACTGTGAAAGAATTGAGGTGGGGCAGGTTTGCAACCTGCCATTTCCTTGAAAAACAGGCAGGTTGCAAACCTGCCTCACTATAAACTCAAAGCCTCTCTGTGCCAAATCCGCATTGTCAACATCACAATGTCGAATTTACACCACGCATGATGATAGCCGCCAAGTCCAGTCAGGTCGAATGGAGAATCGGTTCTGCCATTCAGAATCAATTCAGCGAGATCCAGACCCATTGACTCCAGGCACCAGAAAGTTAACCTTTGTCAAGATCGTGTCGCACAAAAAGGTGTCTGTGCGACAACTTCTCAGACAATTCTTTTCTTAGACGCTCGCGAGATGAATCAACGCTTGTTCGACCACGACGATTTTGAGGCCGTGGTCGTCATTTTTACCCAAGAACAGGGCGGTCGAATTACAGCACCGTTTAACGGGATCCGTTGGGACTTTTGTTACGCCGAAGATGACGCCAATAGCGGAATCTACATGATTCATCCAGACTTTCTTGATACCGATGGCAATTCACTGCCTCTTGACCAGCCTTTGCCGATTGCTCTTCCTCTTACGGCAAGGTTTCGCATTTGTAGCTCAAAGATGATGCCCAAGCATCAAACTCGCATCCAAGTTGGTTCGGAGTTCTACTGTCATGAAGGCGGGAAGCGTGTGGCTCATGGTATCGTGACGCGAATTCTTGGCCTCCATAGCGTACGCGGCGCGTAACAATTAAGGATTTGACGCCAACGGCGAGGCGTGTGGATTTGTGAGTTGACGTGATTCCGCCCGGCTTCAAATCCCTGTTCAGCGGAGATGCCCGGTGCCAGGGACGGGGTGGCCGGGGCTGGACGAGGCGCAGCGAAGGAAGCCCCCGAAAGTTTGATGTGCCACAAGCAAATGCGCCCGGTAATTTCGCCGTGATTCAAACCCATTGACGCCAAGTGTCAGTAGGTTAGTCTTTGTCCAGATCATGCCGCACAAACACGAGACTGTGCGACAGCTTCTAAGATAATTCCTCCGTTCGCCGAATCTGGAATCTTAATGCCAATGACATTGAATTTTGTGATCGAAGGGACCCCAGCCACCGTCCGCTTCTGGTCATCAAAACGCCTGCCGTTCGAGCCAAAGGGCGCTGCCCTCGATGCCAGAAACAAGCTGAGGGCAGCTCATCCGGCCTGTCGGCCACCTTCTCCCGCTTGCCAGGGGGAGAAGGGACTTGGAAAACGTTCCCTTTGAAAGGACCTCAAACTGCACCGCTGGAACCTGAACACCTGAATGAATGTGTCACGATCGAGTGTAAGAGTGTAAGCTATGGAAGTATGACTGAGGCCATCGAGCAGTGGCTGTGTCCGGCTCGCTGGCGAACGCTTGTCTTCAGTTGGGCTATGAATATCCCGGAGAAACCAAATCATGCAGTCGCGAAACGAACAAACTGACCAGCCTCAACTGCAAGACATTGGTCCCCGGCCTTCGCTGGATGTTGAATCGATTCAGCGTGAGATCGCGGATGGATATATCAACGAACAGACCCATCCGTCTGCACCGTTGCGAATCCTGAACTACAACCAGCGGGCGCAGTTTGACTGGCGATGGAATGCAGCAACGATGCTTTGCCGTGGCCTGATCGTAGATGACGTGTGGAATGTGGTGTCGCGTCCATTCCCAAAATTCTTCAGTGTTGATCAGCTCAATGGAATCGTTCCAGTCGAACCATTCGAAGTATTTGAAAAACTGGATGGTTCGCTGGGAATTCTGTACCACGTTGACGGTCAGCCGTTCATTGCGTCGCGTGGAAGTTTCACCAGCGAGCAAGCCCAAAGAGCGACAGCGATCTACCGACGAAAGTACAGCGGAATCAATGTTGATCAGTCGTCGTCAACGTATCTATTCGAGATCATCTATCCGGAGAATCGAATCGTGGTGGACTACGGCGAGACAGAGGATTTAATCTTGCTGGCAGTCATCGACACGAAAACCGGAATGGAGCGACCGCTGCCAGATATAGGATTCCCTGTCGTTAAGCGATACGACGGATTCAGCCAGTTCGATGAGATCATGGCGACACAGGACGGAACCCGCGAGGGGTTCGTTGTCCGGTTCCAGTCAGGCCAGCGGGTTAAGATTAAATTCGACGAATACAAACGTCTTCATAAACTACTGACTGGCGTCAGCCCGAAAGCGATTTGGGAATTGCTGCGGTCTGGTGATGACATGGCGAAAGCAATTGAACGTGTGCCAGATGAGTTCTTTCAATGGGTTCGCGATACAGAGAGTGCTTTACGACAGGCATTTTCGTCGATTGAATTGGCAGCACGCACAGACATGAGATTAAGTGGAACGCGGAAAGAATTGGCGGAACACTTTATCAAGTGCCCGTATCCGGGTTTGATGTTCGCGATGCTGGACGGGAAAGACTACGCCGATCAGATTTGGCGGATGATCAAGCCGAGCGGTAAAGCGTTTCGGTGCGATGTAGATGTCTAGGTCTGGGTCTGGAATCGGTGGAATTCAGGGGGTGGCGGGAGTTGATCATCCACTTCGAGACGCACGGTCACCGCGACTCCCGTGAATCGATACGTCACACCATGGTCGTGAACTTGTAACTTATGGTTTCAGCAGCAGAACGCGAACAGAAGTTGGCCCGGCTTGACTTGCCTCATCGCCTTGTACGCACTGTTTTCTGAATGCGTGCGGGGAGGTGCGAGAAATCTCGACACTTCGGTGCCGGAGTTCCAGGCGGCGGCCTTCGCTTCTTCTCCGGGGCCGTCGGTTCCTTTGGGTCATCGAGCCGATTCGTACGACCGCTGCCTGACTGCTTTTCCGTCTTCTTACCGAAGCGTTCCACTTTAAGCTGTCCGATTTCGGCCTTCGGCTCATCCAGTTCGCCCTGTAGCTGCGTGTTCCACTCAACCGCATCGCCATGCCTGCTTTTCGAGTAACCAACGTCGCACCGCAGTCCATTAACCTGCTGACGCAACTCGGCATATTCAACCCGCAATTCGACGTTCTCAGCACTCAACATTCCGACATCACAACGCAACTCTTCCATCAGAGCCCGCAGTGATTCCAACTGCTGACCAACCGGATTTCATTCCAGATGCAACGAACGCATCACGTGCTGAAAGGGAAGATCCGGAGATATTCCGCCAGATCAATTGTCAAATGCCCAATCCCCCCGCGGGTATTTACCTGGCAGGCACGCCAACTCAGGCGTTTGTAAAGACTTAGATAAAATACCCCCGGCGCGATTCGAACGCACGACCTTCGGTTTAGGAAACCGACGCTCTATCCTGCTGAGCTACGAGGGCTTGATTAAAACTCCAGTGTTTATTCGCTTTTGGGCAGGAGTTTTCATGGAGAAGACAACCGCAAAGAACAAACACCTGGCAACAGCATCTGACACAAAACCAACGAAGCCGTATCCAGAATTTCCGCTCTTTGCGCACCAGAATGGACAATGGGCAAAGAAGATCAAAGGGAAACAGTGGTTCTTCGGTGTCTGGTCTGATCCAGATGCCGCGCTAGCGAAGTATCTCTGCCAAGTCGATGAGATACAAGCCGGTCGAGATCCCAGGAGAAACAGGTGTCGTCCGGGTGTCGTCAACAGAGTTATCGGTGGCGGAACTATGCAACCTTTACCTTGAGCGGCAAGAGTCGCGGGTGGCGGCAGAGGAAGTCGGGTGGCGACACTTTACCGACAATTTGAAGTCATGCAAAAAACTGGTTGAACACTTCCGCAAATTCACCAGGGCAGCATCGCTTCGAGCCGTGGATTTCAAGAATTTGCGAGCCGCATTCCCTGACACCTGGGGCGCGGCAAAGATCGGGAACGAGATCCAGCGGGCTCGCACGGTGTTCAAATGGGGTGCCGAGTCTGAACTGATCCCGGCAATGCCAAACTTCAGACCAGACTTCAAAAAACCAAGTCGCACGGTCGCACGTCGCGAGCAGCAACAGAAGCAGGCCGAACGCGGTAGCAAACTCGACTTCTCCGCCGATGAGATCCAGACGTTACTTGGTGCGTCCACAGGATGGATGCACGCCTGTATTTTGCTCGGGATCAATGGCGGCATGGGAAACAGCGATTGTGGCCGATTGTCCACTACGTTTCTGGATCTGAAGTCGGGATGGTATGACCTGGCACGTCAGAAAACGGGTGTTCCACGTCGTTTCAGGATCTGGCCAGAAACGATTGCAGCAATGATGGACAGGAAGATTCCGAAGCACGACGAAGACGCCCCGCTTTGCTTTCTGACATCGCACGCAATGCCGATCTGGTGGGAAGTCGTGAAGCCGAACGGGGAAACGTACATGCGGGACAACATCACTCAGGCTTTCACGAAGCTGTGCAAAACCTGTGGAGTCTCTCGTTCCGGTCGCGGGTTCTATTCGCTTCGCAGGACGTTTGAGACGGTCGCAGACAATACCAAAGACCACGTAGCGGTTGACTACGTCATGGGGCATTTTGACGAGTCAATGGCGGCACTGTATCGCCAGGGCATTGACGACCAGCGTTTGGTTGACGTAGCGAACCACGTACACGCCTGGCTCTTTCCGAAGCGGTCAAAGAAACCAGCCACAAAGAAGCCTGCAAAGTCGAAACGCAGCAAGTAGAATTGAGTCACGACAGGGATAGGCTTAGCAGCTGAACAGCGTTTTTCTGGACGCCTTCCCTTTTTTTTCCCAGAATGTCGGCAACAGAAAGCTGGCAACGATGAGTATGGATACACGGTTGATTGATTTGAATCCGTTTCGACGCCAAGGGCTTGAAACGGTTGTTGCACGCCTCAGGGAAGTACTCTGGTTGTGCGCAGATGGTGACGTATCGTTTGACGCCGATGAATACATACAATCTCATCTGCTAGGCGGCTGCATTTAAACCCCGAGACTAAAGGTCTCTGGTGAAGAAGAAAATCAATTTCGTCAGGGGCTTGTGGATAACGGAACACGGTTTTCCGTTTTTAGGCTGTTCCACGATTTAGACCATCACAGCGCATCTGGCTACAACGAGGAAACTCAGTTCCCGGGTTCGCAAGTTTGAGGGGTGCTACAACTACGTTTCCGAGTTAGTTCAACCGTGGAACAGGTTGCGAGCGGCCAAAGCTCAATCAGCACATGGCAGGGCATCTACTTCGATCGCCTCATTCTTGACGCCTGAAGAAGAGCAACGACGGTCGATAGCATTTCAGAAGATTCACGACAAAGTTGAGATCTTTGCGTCGATCCTGCCGGGAGTGAATTCGGTTTCCCCTGTTCGATCACACAGCGGTCACACACAAGACACTAGCGGACACAGTCCCGAATCGTGCGAATACGTTTCCTTCAAGAAGAAGTTCCTTCAATGGTTCTTTGATCGATCCGACAAGATACTGCTTTCACAATTGGATCGACTGTGGTTTCGTCTCCCTCGGCTGACGCAGGGGGCTCGCCTAAACGGACCAGCCGATTCCAGGCGTAGTAGCTCGCAGAGAGTTACTGCGGCTGGGAGGTGGTGTTTTTGGTCATTGCCGACCATTGAGCCTCGTTCAGCGTGTTCCATTGAGCTTCTGTCATCGGCACCCAGGCCGGTGTGGATCCGGTGCTGGTCGTCACGCCTGCGTTGGGGATGCCGATCATGTTGCCCGCCGAATCATACGACGGCGTCGCCCGTGGTGTGCCGGTGGTATTGTTGACGTTGGTGATTTCATTCACCTTGTTGGCGACTCGCGTTTGATTCAGTTCCCACGAGCCGTTGCCATCGTTGCCCTGCTTGAAACGCTTCCAGTTGCCGGTGGCATCCAGTCCCCATTGCTGCTCAAACGTCCCGTTGGTGATGGCGGTTTGAGTGCCGTTAAGGCATGTGGCAGAATTGGTTTTGGGTGTAGGTTGGACATTCCTGTCCGACACTCTCGGAATTTCGACGGACAGGAATGTCCATCCTACCGGTCGCCACGTTCGATTGGACGGCTGTGGCCTATTCCTCTTCGATGAGTCGCTTCACGCTCAACTCGCGTTTCTCACGATCGTCGCCACGCAATCGGAGTTTCCCAGTGGAACGAATGGGCACTTCCGTGTCATCCATGGTAAGGAGAACTACACGTTCAGGTTTGAGCCCTTTCGCCTGCCGATCCATCGCGTACGCGAGTTCATTGGGACACCATGTGCTTTTCCGGAATCGTTCACTCCAGAGAGCGACAAACGTATCGCTCTGCTGTATCAATGATTTCACAACGTCCTCAAGGTCTACGCCAGCCTGAAAGATTGATTCGTCTCTGTTGACAGATCTCTCGTTTCGTTGCAACAGCACTTCAACGTGATCAGCAAGCGCGGATTCATCCCATGTATAGCTAATGAAATAAGAGTGGCGTTGTGTCACGGTATCCTGATTTGAGAGTGCCTCTGCGAGGTCAATTATTTTCTCGGCCGAATCCGGTAGCCAAACTGAATGGATCACAGCAAGATCCTGCGGTCGATCCTTTAGTGCGGTCCGATACGTGTACTTAAGTCGCTCGTAGAGTTCTGCTGAACTTCCGCCGAATGCAGGAATAGCAAGGAAGCCTTTGTCTCGATCAGCTGCGATGTTTCCCATAAGCCTAACGGTAAGTTTTCCTCCAATCGTTATCATCATGTCGCAAGCGTCTAACGCCGCCAAATTTGGGAGTAGTCCTGTGCCATGTTTGGAATCCTCCATCGCGCTGTGAAAGAAACGTCTTACGCCAACGTTTTTCGGAAGGTCCGCGTGAGTGAGTTGTGATCGCTCGGGCCGATTGATCTCAATTTGAAGATTCTTTTCAGGATTTTCTACCGCAAACTTCGCCACCCCCTGGGCCACATACAGATCAGCGGAACTCACGTGATTGTCGGCAACCATGACAGTATGTCCGCGACTTGCCGCTACATAACCCATGTCTTTGCAGGCCCGCACGAACGGCGATTCTTGCTCTATTACATCGCGTACGTCGTCGCGATCATAGGTCGGGATTGAGCCCATAAAAAGCAGCTTCATAGTGCGGATTTCTGAATTTTGGACAGCAGTTTGTTCACTTGCCTTGCGTGGCACCGAGGAAATTGCCTGAAGCATGAATGGCCCACCGCCGCGCCGTTTTGTGCAACTCAGTTCTATTTCGGAAAGTGCCAGCCGTCGGGAACGCGGGCGTTCTTGCGGACGCAGGCCACGCCGTCGCGGACCAGGACTTCGCCAAAATCACAATTGGGTGAAGGTGATTCACTGGCGACGATCCGTGCGTTGCGCCCGATGCAGACGTTTTTGTCCAGCAAGGCACCGTCGATGTAAGCTCCGTCGCCAATACCCCACACTGCGGACGCATCACCAACGGAATACAAGTGGTCGTCGTTTGTTGGATAGAAATCCGCCCCCATCAGGACGGAGTTTTTCAGCGTTACGTTCTTACCAATATGCGTCCTCATCCCGACCACGGACTTTTCAATAATGGTGCTCGTACCAATAAAGCAACCGTCCGCAATCAGGCTGTCACGCACGGAGCAGGACGCCATGCGGGTGGATGGCAGGAATCGCGGCCTCGTGAATATCGGTGCCCGCCGATCCGCGAACAGAAACGGTGGGTTGGCATCGGTCAGAGCCAGATTGCAGTCATAAAATGCTTTAATCGTGCCGATGTCTTCCCAATAGCCATCGAACAGGTGTGTCTGGACATGATGGTTTCGGATCGCCATCGGAAAGATGTGCTGGCCGAAGTCATCGTGATTCGTCGACTCCAGCAGATCGACAAGCAGGTCTCGATTCCAAAGGTAGATCCCCATACTCGCCAGGTATTCCCGGCCTTTCGACTCAATACCTTTGCCGTCGATCCATTCAGCGGGTGTTCTTACTTTAGCCAGCGATGCATCATCTTTCGGTTTTTCAACAAAATCGACGACTCTGCCGGTTTCGTTCAATTGCATGATGCCAAAGCTGCGTGCGGCTTCTGCATGTACGGGGAC
>JBBQSE010000400.1:0-8365 GCA_038214195.1 Planctomycetales bacterium | reverse complement strand
CTGTTTGTTTGGGGGGGGGGGGGGGCGCCCCCCCCCCCCGGGCGTTGGGGTGGGGTCGCCTGCTGGGGGCCCCCCCCCCCCGCCCCCTCGCCCAGAAATTGCAGGCAGCGTAATTCTGCAAATTCCTTTGTCGCCCTGATCGCTGGCCAGCAGGCGGCCTTTTTTGTAGAACGCGATGCAGACCCACGAGCCCAGTTCGTCTTTCGGGACGGTGAAGAGTTTCTCGACCTGAAATCCCGGCAGCACTTCGAACGTGTCATTGGGGACTCCGCTGTCATCAGATGCGTCGAACACTTTGTTCCACGGACCGTCGCCATAGTTGGCTCGCAACGCGACCTTTGCAGAGTCGGTCGCATTCTTCGCCGTCGCCATCCATGTTTCGTCGGTTGCGACGTATGTCAGTTTTCCGTCAGCGTCCTTCACCGCCAGTTTCAGCACGAAGGCTGCGACGCCGCCCTGGTTGGCGATCTTCGCCGTGATTGTATTCTTGCCTTGCACGAGCAATTTGGTGACGTCAGCAGTCATCGGCTGTTGCCATTCGTCACTGGTGGCCACCTGTTTTCCGTTGACGAAGACCGTTCCAATGTTGTCGCACGAGGCTTTCAGAGTTGCCGACGTCACGCTTGCCACGTCAAACTCTGTGGTCAGGGTATACTCTTTGCCGTTGTCTTCGCCCCAGACCCATTTCGGATTCGGTCCGGCGAAGAATTCCGCGTCGGACACTTTCGATTTGAGATTCGGCTGCGTTGCCGATGTATCAGCGGGGACTTCAACACCTTGTTCTAGGGCGGGCTGAACTTCAGCCGCCTGTCGCCAGGTTTGCTGAGCAAACGCAAGGCCGGGAAACACAACAAGACATATCAGCAGGGCAGGTCGAAACATAAAGACTTCTCAGCAAGGTGGGACAAATTGGACTGTTGAGGGGGAGAAACAGTGTAAGGCGGCGACACCAGATGAGGAAGCCATACGACGACTATGATTCACTTGCCACGCTTCTCTTCGGCGTAGCTTAGGCGAATGTAGACGGGCTCCAGACCGTCGGGATCGGAAAACTGCCCCAACTGCGCCATGTGGAATCCGATGCGGCCGGCATCGATCGCTCTGGGCTGCCACAGCGATTCGTCGAGCAATTCGAATCGATCGGGAGCGGCGGCTCGCAGTTTGTCGCCAGCAGGACCGACGATTGGAAATTCGGTCGGCAGGTCATCGATGCTCGCCAGTTTTACTTCATCAATCGCGGTCCGTAGCCCAAGTTCTGAGTCCCAGCGATAAGTCGCCGCAAAATAGTCCTTGCGTTGGGCATCAACAATGGCGGTCACAAATTCGATATCGGCGGGCACCTGCTGAGTGATGGCTTGCAGCGTATCAACGGCAATAAGTTGTGCATCATTCAGCCAGGCGAATGTCTTCGCAAACACAAGTCCGACGCGCAGACCTGTAAAACTGCCCGGACCAATACTCACTGCCACATTGCGAATATCACGCGGCTTCAGCCCGCAGGTCTTGAGCGCCAGATCAACTTCGGCCACCAGTGACTGAGCATGTCGCACGCCGCCTTCGACCAACGTGCGATCGAAGACGACAGCCGCGCCGTCGAGGATTGCAAGGGAGCCCTGAGCCCCAGATGTGTCAACGGCCAGCAGCATGAGTGTCTTCGTGATGCGTTGCGGCATGTTCCATTTGTTCGGCCATTTCTCCAGCGTGGTAACTGCTGCGGACGAAGGGTCCGCTGGCGACCATGCTGAAACCGAGTTTACGGGCGAGTTCACCGACTTCGTCGAATTCTTCCGGCGGCACGTACCGATCAACGGGAAGATGATCGGGAGTTGGCTGCAAATATTGCCCGAGCGTCAGCATGTCGCAGCCGACACGGCGGAGGTCGGCGAAGACGTCCATTAGTTCGTCGCGAGTTTCGCCCAGTCCGAGCATCAGGCCGCTCTTGGTGGGCATTTGTGGCGATTCATCCTTCACCTGACGCAGCAGATCCAGAGTCCGCTGGTAGTCGGCGTTTCGACGAACGCGATGGTAGAGTCTCGGCACTGTTTCGGTGTTGTGGTTAAACACATCCGGACGAGATTCGATCACGCGCGTGATCGCCGCTCGGTTGCCGAGAAAGTCGGGCACGAGGACTTCCACCTGAGCCCCGGTCCGCTCACGCACAGCCAGCACGGTGCGATACCAGTGCTCAGCGCCGCCATCCGGCAAATCATCTCGTGTCACAGATGTGATCACAACGTAACTCAGGCCGAGCCGGGCGGCGGCTTCGGCGACTCGTTCAGGTTCATCGATCTCCAGACGTTCGGTTTTGCCTTTCGGCACCGAACAAAATCCGCAGGGACGCGTGCAGACGTTGCCACCGATCATGAACGTCGCCGTCTTCTGTGACCAGCACTCGGTGCGATTCGGGCACTTGGCGCTTTCGCAAACGGTTTCAAGACGCAGGTCAGAAATCACTTCGCTGGTGTATGCCATTCCCGGCTGCGGCAACGGGCGTTTCAGCCATCGCGGCAAACGTCGCTGAGGAGCACCGGATTGCGGAGTGGATTGCGGCAGCGAGTCATTGGTCGGCAGATTGAGGATTGGCAGACTTGTCATGGATCAGGGTCCGAGTGCGTTTGAGAAAAGGATGACCAGTGTGTAAATGATAGTCGGGATAGCCCAAATGGGTACACAAATGCTGAACCAGAGCGGAACGTACCTGCGGCATCTGCGTCGGTCGGACACGTTCGGCATTCAAAGATGACACGCGCTGGCCAAGGAGGCCTCGTCCGATTTCGCGAGCGGCATCTAAATGACCGCCGACGTTCACAAAGACGCCAAAACTGGTGACACCGTCATCGACATGAATTCCAAGTTCGGCCACGACACCGTGCCGACCGTGAACGGCGGTTGGATCGTTCGGCACTGCGGAAGCGACCACCTGCACATCTCGGCAAGTGTCAATCACAGCCCGCTGCAGACAAGACCGGTATTCCGCTTCATCCATGCTGCATTCGGGTAAAGACACCACAACGTAGGCGGCCAGCTGTCCCGGCTGGTGCAGAATGGCATGGCCGTCACGCCTGACTTTATGAACGGCAATAAGACGCGACTCCAGATCCTGCGACGAAGCTGGCAGTTCAAGCAGGCTCGCTCCTTCACCGACCGTAACCGTTGGCGGATGCTCACAAATCAGAATTGCCGCATTGGTGCGACTTTGACATCGAACCTCATGGACCATCAGCTTCTGCAGGGCGAGCACGGACGGCAGATCGACAAGACCGAGCAACCGAACTTCGGCAGTCGTCAGGGTGTTGTTCGTAAAGGCGTCCCAATCGATGGTCACGATCTTGAGTTTCTTGAAAAACAGTTTGGTAAAATGAGGTTTCAGCGTTTGGATGGGGATTATAGGCAGGTGACCTGCCCGGCTCTACTGTCGTCGGCCCGTGACTTCAGTGGATGCCTTGAAAAGCAGACGCAGGGAGGGCTGTTCGGGTTTAGCGGTGTAGAATATAGCAACAAATGCCTGAAATCGAGCTCACTGTCTTGCAGCGGAGGCTCAGTTATGGAAAGCTGCGCGTGAATACAATCATGATTGGCGAAGGAAAACACCGTTGTTGTGGTATTCCGCAGAGGCATAGACAGGCTGTGTGTGTTTGGTGGAACGGAAATCGGTTCTATGAAAGTGGTGCTTGAGCTACAGGATCAGCCCTCGAATGTCCGCCGGATCACCGTTCGGCACGACATTGTGATTGGCCGGGGTTCTGACTGCAATTTGCGCCTTTCAGCGCCACAGGTCAGCCGTCGCCACTGCTTCCTGAGGGTCGGTCGCGATTCCGTATCAGTCACGGATCTTGACAGCAGCAATGGCACATTTGTCGATGGAAAGCAAATCGTATCCGGCAAGAGACATGATTTGGTGGACGGCACCGAACTGGCATTGGGGCCGATTCAATTCCTGATCCACGTTCAGGCGGAAGTTGTCACTCCGGAGGACTCGGCATCCAGTGCCGTCGGAATGCTCGCCAACAGCGCGATGCAATCAGAAGTAAGGCACAGTTCGAAACCGGCGCGGCCTGTGAATTCCGACGGAAGTACTCACACGAGTGGCTCTGGCTCAGGATCTCCCGATCTGCCGATGAACTACTCGCTGGAACATGGCGGTGCAGCAGCAGAGGAAAATGAAAATACGTCGGATTGTCTTAACTCTCGGCTGCGGGCCGATCTGGACCAGGAGAAGTTCTCGACAGAATCCCCACTCAATGACAGCCGTCTCGAAATAATTGATTTCGGTCGTCACCTTGCACAACAAACGGGATCAGACGCTGTCGCTGAGGCCAATGATGATCCCGCGGTGGAATCCGTGCTCAGCGGAAAATCAACGCTCTGGGAATCCATGACGGAAGGGTCGTCCGACGACCTCGACGTGCTAAGCATGCCTGAAGAAATTTTGGGTGGGTCAGATGATTCGTCGTCTGATATTGATTGTTTGCCCGATGCTAAAGATTACACGGACGCCGAACCGGAAACTGTGGACATTGAAGAATCCGCAGAAGTCGAAGTAATCGAAGTAATCGATGCTGAAGTTCCTGAGGAAATTCTTGAGTCGTCTGGCGAAGTCCTGCTGGATGCCGTAGTTGTGCTGGACGATGACGACATTGACAATGAACTTCGGGAATTCCTAAAGGGAAATTGATTTCGCCACCTCCGCCGTCACACTCGGCGGCAAAACCTCCAATGCAAAAACCTCCGCGAAAAATCACGGTTCCGGTGTTCCGTGAACTGGCCTCAAACGGCCAAAAATTGACGATGCTGACGGCCTACGACTATCTCTGGGCGGGCATTCTGGACGACGCTGGCATTGACAGCATCCTGGTCGGCGACAGTCTTGCGATGGTTGTTCAGGGAAGATCCACAACGTTGCCCGTGACACTGGAGCAAATGATCTATCACGGCGAACTTGTCGCGCGGGCCGTCCGCAGAGCGCTGGTGATTGTCGATATGCCATTCATGTCGTACCAGGTCAGCCCAAAGCAAGCCGTGCGAAATGCCGGTCGGATTATTAAGGAGACTGGCGCGGACGCTGTGAAACTGGAAGGCGGTGCCATTCAGTCGGAGACCATTCGAGCCATCGGACGCGCGGAGATTCCGGTGATGGCGCATGTTGGCATGCGTCCTCAGGCCGTCCGTCAGCTCGGCGGAATGGGGAAAGTTCAACGCGACGAACAGCAGTTGCTCGACGACGCTCGCGCCGCCGAAGATGCCGGAGCGTTCGCGATCGTGCTGGAGTTGGTGCCTCACGATATTGCGACGCGAATCACGAACGCATTGTCAATTCCGACGATCGGAATTGGTGCCGGGAATGGCTGCAGCGGCCAGGTTCTCGTCGGACCGGACATGCTGGGATTAAATCCGGGCTTCCAGCCAAAATTTCTGAAACAGTTTGCGGATCTTCGCAACCAGGCGACCAACGCTATTCACGGTTACATCAGGGAAGTCCAGGACGGATCCTTCCCTGATGCCGATCACTCACACAGCTGATCCCGGGTGAGTACCCTGCGGCGCGGCGCAGGACTCAGACAGTGATGGAAAGTGCCCCTCGACTGTTGGGCCAGCCCATTTGATGGCGATGGCGGTACTCCGCGTTCAGCATATCTTTTACCAGATCCAATGAGACGGATCGAAGATCGATATTTGCCTGGACCAGCGCATCGTAGACGGCGCGGCCAGCGTCGGATTCAAGGAGTTGCCGTTCGAGCAGCAGAGTGCTGATGGACATGATTAATTCCTTTCGTGGGCATGTCAGCAAGGATGTTCAGATGTGTTTCAGGGTTCGGGTAATTCTCTGAATTATCGAACCTGAACTGTGCTCAGTCGCAGGTTGTTACAACCATTCGCGTGGGGCCTCGTCCTGAAACGCATGGTCCAGGAACGATCATTGTTTAAGCCTTGTGTCGCGTTCCGGTTGTAGGACTGACACTGATTACAGCCTTCATGGCATCCTCCGTGCCAGGACATCGACAATCATTGCCTGATTCCTCAATATTCCTGAAAAGCCCCGGCTGGTGGCGACTTCATGCCTTCGAATGACCGGCATTGCCTGCCGGGAGGCCACCCGTTCCAGATGAACGGCGCATTCAACCTGACACATTTTGTGTTCAGAATGACAATTGCTGAGCGGCCCGAACGCATTGCTTTCGACAGGCTGCCCGCGAAATACACACTGCCTGGTGTGCAACGATTGCAAAAGCTACAGAGTTGCCGGATCTTGCATCGAGTTTACTGACATTTCGTTGTGGCATTTTCTGCAATTGTTGACTGTTCCCAGCCGATGGCGTTAAACTGTGTACATACGTTTTAAGCGATAGACCGTTTTCCGGCCTCTGTCGCCCATGCGTCCCTCCCTCCTCCCTCCTTCCGCCATGGTGTCCTGCATGTTTACAATTTTTGGGCGAAGAAATTCTTCTCGCGGCAGTTTCTGCGATCACACCTCCCGCCGCGATTTTCTGACGATCGGCGGAATGGCACTGGGCGGGATCAGTCTTGCTCAGACGCTGCGGGCGGAGTCAGAAACGAACGCAGGACGATCTCACAAAGCGATTATCAATATTTATTTGCCTGGCGGGCCGCCGCATATCGATATGTGGGATCCAAAACCGGATGCTCCTGCCGAAGTTCGGGGCGAGTTTTCCACGATCGCCACCAACGTTCCGGGGATTTTTGTAAGCGAGATGTTCCCTCGCATGGCCGCGATGATGGACAAGTTTGTCCTTGTTCGCTCGCTTGCAGACTCCGACGGCGGTCACGACGCCTACCAGTGTATGACCGGACGGCGCAAAGGAAGTCGGCAACCACCGGGCGGCTGGCCGTCCGGAGGCGCGTGGGTTTCAAAGATGCAGGGCCAGGTGACTCCGGCAGTTCCCGCCAATGTTGCATTGATGTATCAAACTGGGAACCGCACATGGGGCGAACCTGGTGGTGGTGGATTCCTTGGGGTCGCGCACACTCCGTTTAACCTGGTTGGTCGCGAAGCCCGCAGCAAACCGGAAAACATGGAACTGCACGGCATCACGCTTGAAAAACTTCAGGACCGCACGCAGTTGATGCAGTCGCTGGACCGCTTTCGACGGGACGCCGATCATCGCGGGCAAATGAATAGCCTTGATGTCTACGCTGAACAGGCAATGGGAATCCTGACGACATCTCGCCTTGTTGATGCCCTTGACCTTTCTAAAGAAGATCCTCGTGTTGTGGCCAGATATGGAAAAAGCAGCGAAGCATTTCAACGCGACGGTGCGCCTCCAATGGTGGAAAACCTGTGCGTGGCACGACGGCTTGTCGAAGCGGGTGCCAGGTTCGTTTCGCTCAACTTCAGTCGCTGGGACTGGCATGGCAGCGACGGAATGAATTTCCCGAAATGCCGCGAAGAATGTCCCCGACTTGATCAGGGCCTGGCGGCGTTGGTCACCGACCTGCACGAACGTGGTCTGGACAAGGATGTCGCTGTCGTTGTGTGGGGCGAATTTGGTCGAACGCCAAAGATCAACGGCAACAACAGCCGCGACCACTGGCCACAGGCCAACACTGCGGTCATGGCCGGAGGCGGCATGCGGACCGGTCAGGCGATCGGTTCCACGAACCGCTACGGTGAGCAGCCTGAACTTCGCCCGGTCAAATTTCAGGAAGTCTTTGCCACGCTCTACCACTGCGCTGGCATCGACGCTCAGAACACCCGCATCTTCGATCTCTCCGGCGTCCCTCAATATCTTGTCGATCCCGGTAACAAGCCGCTGCACGAACTGGTATAAAACGCGACCCCACAACCTTGCTGATCTTACATTAACAGACATTGTGGATCGACATTGAGTTTGCCTCATTGTCGTGTTGCTTCACCTGACAATTACGAAAAACAAGTACATCGATGGCTAAGAAGAATTCCAGCAGTCGCAAACTCAACGAAAAATCGACTCTCTCTGAGCAAGTCTCAGAAAATGCCAGCGAAGCATCTGAAGCTGCGGTTAGCGCAACACCCCATGAAGAAACGCCGCCACCGAAATCTGTCAAAACAAAAGGCGCTGATGATCAATCGAACGCCGGCAGCGTCGGACTCAGCGACATTCGCAAAGCGGTCGCGTTCGCTAACTCTGTCGGGGGACTGGACAAGGCCATCGCATTGCTTCAAATCGTGAAAGTGGCGAAAGAAGTGCAGTAGAATTTGCCCGTCTAAGGATCGCTCGACCAGTAAGTGAGCGGCAAGGCGCTAGCCCAATGGTATTCGATTTGGACAACATGCCTTTCGATCGGGAGGGCGAAGCTCCTGCTGAGCCGCGAGAAACATTGGATATCGTTGGGCATACGGCTCGGCAGGAGCCTCGCCCTCCCTCAA
>JBBQSE010000399.1:0-8415 GCA_038214195.1 Planctomycetales bacterium | reverse complement strand
GGTCATTGCGGCGTTTCAAAAGTACGCCTGACATGGTGAATGTGCAGGACACGCGGCATGGTAAATTTCTTCGGAAGTTATAAATATAGTCGTCGTTCGCTCCGCGAACTAAACGCCAACACCTCCCCGCCAACACAAGGTCAGAGGTGTATGAAATCACAGGCTGAGCACGAACAATATCAAAAAGGAATCCGATTTACCCGGAACCGCTATCCCAAAACACTCGAAACCACTTCGCCATGCACATCTGTCAGGCGATAGTCGCGGCCCTGGAAGCGGTAGGTGAGGCGTTTGTGGTCGTAGCCCAGTGTATGCAGGATTGTGGCGTTGAGGTCGTGAATGTGGACCGGGTCGCGGACGATGTTGTAGCCGTAGTCGTCGGTCTCACCGTAAACCATTCCTGGCTTGATGCCGCCACCAGCCAGCCAGACGGAGAAGCAGCGACCATGATGGTCTCGGCCGTAATCATCCTGCAGTCCGCCCTGGCCATAGACCGTGCGACCGAATTCTCCGCCCCAGACAATGAGCGTATCTTCCAGCATACCGCGCTGCTTAAGATCCGAGATCAACGCTGCCTGCGGCTGATCGACATCATGCGCCTGCTTGGGGATATTCGTCGGCAGTCCGCCGTGATTGTCCCAGCCGCGGTGATACAACTGCACACAGCGGACGCCTTTTTCAAGCAGTCGCCGGGCCAGCAGACAGTTGGCGGCAAAAGTACCGGGCTTGCGGGCTTCGTCGCCGTAGAGTTCAAACGTGGCTGGCGATTCTGTCGTCAAGTCAGTCAACTCCGGCACCGACGCCTGCATGCGAAACGCCATCTCGTACTGCGTGATCCGCGTGGCGATTTCCGGATCGCCGGATTGCGCGAGTTGGCGTTCGTTCAGTTTGGCGAGACCATCGAGCATTGTGCGGCGAAAATCGCGGTCGATGCCGGGAGGATCGGAAAGATACAAGACGGGATCACCGGTGCTGCGAAGTTTGACTCCCTGATGACTGGACGGCAGAAATCCGCTGCCCCACAGTCGTTCCAGCAGCCCCTGGTTGGCGTCTTTGCCAGTGCCGTGCGAGATTAGCACAATGAATGCTGGCAAGTCTTCCGCTTCACTCCCGAGCCCGTAACTCAGCCAGGCTCCCAGCGATGGCCGACCAGGCTGCTGTGATCCGGTCTGAATGAATGTGATCGCAGGATCGTGGTTGATAGCTTCAGTGTGCATCGAACGGATCAGACAGACTTCGTCCATGACCTTTGCCGTGTGAGGCAGCAGTTCGCTGATCCATGTCCCTGCCTGCCCGGCCTGCTGGAAACCAAATTTTGGAGCAATCACCGGGAAACTTTTCTGGCCGGACGTCATTCCAGTCAGACGCTGTCCCTGACGGATCGAGTCCGGGAGTTCGCTGCCGTGCAGTTCCTTCAGCCTGGGTTTATAATCCAGCAGTTCCAAATGCGACGGCCCGCCGGACTGGAACAGATACACGATCCGCTTTGCCTTCGGAGCAAAGTGCGTGAGTTGAGTTGTTGCTGCGTCCTGAGCGACGCTATCGCGAGCCATCAACCCCGCCAGAGCAGCAGCGCCAACGGCAGATGCCGACCGCCTTAGAAAGCTGCGTCGGTTGAGTGAATTTTGGTATTCGATCAATGGATTCATTGCCAGTGGTCCTAGTGCAGTTGATCGAAATCAGTTTGTTTTGCCCGGAAAAAACTTCCACATCCTTGTTCCGAGGCTCTCGCCTCGGAACACACTACTGTGGAGGCTCCTGCCTCCGCATGTTGTTCAGGAGGCAGGAGCCTCCGGGCAGTGCGTTCCAGGGCTGGAGCCCTGGAACGAGAAAGAGTAGTACACTTGTCGCAGCTGCATTGCTCATCGCTTGGAAATGGTTTCATCCAGATTCAATATCATACTGGTGACGGTGGTCCATGCCGCCAGTTCAGCGACCTCCAACTTGTCCGACCGAGGTAAATGCCCGATCGAAAGCAGCTTCTCCGCTGCGGCGGTGTCGTTGTTGAATCGTTTCCGTGCCGCTTGAAGTATCGGAAGCAGAATTGCAGTTTCATCGGGTTGCGGTGGGCGGCAGACTGCGATCTCGAAGGCTGATTCCAGATGTTGAGTATCGGAGCCTTCCTGCACAAGGACTCGTTCCGCGAATTTTCGGGCGGCTTCGACGTATGTCGGATCGTTCAGCAGCACTAATGCCTGGATTGGCGTATTGGTCCGCGCGCGACGGATGACGCAGGTTTCGCGATCAGGAGCGTCAAATGCAGCCATACCTGGCGGCGGACACGTGCGTTTCCAAAAGGTATACATGCTGCGGCGATAAAGTCCGTCACCGAAATCCGGAACGTACTTCTCGCGGCGTTCGACGGAGACGTCCTCCCACAGGCCTTCGGGCTGATATGGCTTCACGCTGGGTCCGCCCACATGATCGACAAGCAGTCCGCTGATCGAAAGAGCGTTGTCGCGAACGACTTCGGCGGGAAGCCGGTTTCGAGGGCCACGTGCGAGCAGACGATTGTGGTAATCTCGTACAATCAACTCCGGCGTCGCATTGGATGACTGACGATACGTTGCTGAAAGCACCATCAGCTTGAGAATCTCCCGCGTGTTCCAGTTTCGCCGAATCAGTTCCGTGGCCAGCCAGTCGAGCAGTTCCGGATGGCTCGGCAATGCGCCCTGCGCGCCAAAGTCTTCGGAGGTTTCAACCAGTCCCGTCCCAAACAACATTTCCCACCACCGGTTGACGGCGACTCGAGCTGTCAGCGGATGCTGTGGATCAGTCATCCAACGCGTCAGATCCAGACGTGTGGATGACTCCATTGGACGTCCGGTAATGGCATCCGGGACACCCGGCTTGACTTCTTCGCCGGGCTGATCGTATTGCCCTCGAACCAAAATATGCGTTGACCGTCGCGGGGACATTTCTCCCATTACCATGGTCACCGGAACGGCGTTTTCAAGGTCCGTCAGAGCTTTGGGGATTTCCGCAAGTTCGGTCCGCCAGTTTTTCGATGCCGGATCAACGTGAGCCAAATACCAGCCATTGAGGCGTTCGGTCTGTTGAGGCGATCGATCAGGCTGTGCAATCGACAGAATCTCTTTCAGCCCGCGAAGCGATTCACCCTCTGCGAGTCGTGCTGCGTCGTCAGCGGACAGCACCAGCGAGTAGACCTGCACTTCATCAATGCGACCGACAAACGGTGCCGAGGCGTTTCGACGACCGATGTGGAACGGTTTGTCGGTCAGCAGAGTTCCGTCGAGCGTATTGTTTGTCGCAACATCCAGCTCCTGCGACTGGCCATCGACAAAGATCTTCACGCCTGTTGCTTTCCGGGATCCATCGTAAGTGACCACGACGTGATGCCATGCATTGAGGGCAATGGCCTGTTTGGTCACGACCTTGAAGGCGCGGTCGGGCCAGTGGTGGCTGAAATGACTGGCAACTTTTCCGCCTTCGAGGATAACATCGTAGCCTCGGTGGGCATCGGCTTCGTCCATCTTCGACAACACGGTGCTTGGTTGAGCGCTGGCCGGATAGATCCATGCCGCGAACGAACACGACTCATCGCTGTCGAACACGCCTGTCTCGCCAGCTTCGACATTGGTCGAACCATCGAAGTGGATCGCTGTGCCGACCTTGCCTTCAACTGTCGTGAATTTTCCCTGCACGGTCCCGGCGTGATCAGCGGCAATATAATTGGCAACCGTCGGCCCTTCGGATTCATCCAGTGGAAAATGAGCGACGAGGCCCACGGGACCAGCCAGCTCGATTTGCTCCGGCGTCAGCGACTTTTCCCACTTCGCCCGTTCGGCATCAACCTGCAAAGATCTCGATTTGACAAGTTCTGTAAGTTCATCGCGACGAGCCTCAAGTTGCTGCCGCTGAGCCTGCTGAACTGGAGACGGCACTTTGAGTAATGGTTCGGCCATTTTTCCCTGGCTGTACCCGACGACCTTGTCCGGAACGTTGTCGAAGAACGCTGCGAAACGATAGTACTCGCGCTGTGTGAAAGGATCGTACTTGTGGTCATGGCAGCGGGCACATTGCAGCGACAGAGCCATGAAAACCGACGCTGTCGTATGAACTCGGTCGGCGACGTATTCGACTCTGTATTCCTCTTCGATGATGCCCCCTTCCGTCGTGAGAACATGATTGCGGTTGAAGCCGGTCGCGACTTTTTGATCCAGTGTCGCATCGGCGAGCAGATCGCCCGCGAGCTGTTCGGTGAGAAACTGATCGTACGGCAGATTGCGGGCAAATGCGTTGATCACCCAATCGCGCCACGGCCACAGCGTCCGCATCTCGTCATTGTTGTAGCCGTTCGTGTCTGCGTACCGCGCGGCGTCGAGCCAATGCATGGCCATCCGTTCGGCATAGCGAGGAGAATCCAGTAATCGATCGACGACGGTTTCGTAAGCGTTCGGTAACTGATCCGCGAGAAACGCGTGTCTGTCGGCAGGAGTTGGCGGCAGCCCCGTCAGATCCAGCGTCACACGCCGCAACCATGTGCTTCTGTCTGCTTCAGCTGATGGCGAGAGTCCAGCGTTCTCCAATGTCTGCAATACGAAATTGTCGATCTCATTCCGCGACCAATTTGTCCGCTGGACGACGGGTTGTGGTGGTCGCTGTGGAGAAGTAAACGCCCAGTGATCCGCGTACGGTGCGCCTTCTGCAATCCAACGACTCAGGATCTCACGCTGCACGGCGGACAACGGCTTTTCAAACGATGCGGGCGGCATCTGAGTATCGTCATGGGCCTGGATGCGAGCAACCATCGCGCTCGCCATCAGGTCGCCAGGCACGATCGCCTGCACGCCGCTTTCGGTCTTCGCGAGCGCGGCGTCACGCAGATCCAGTCGCAACCCCGCTTCCCGCGTGGCGTGATCCGGACCGTGACAGGCCCAGCAGTGATTCGACAGAATCGGACGCACTTCGCGGTCGAAATCGACCTTCAGGACTGTATCGGCCCCGTAAAGTGATGCCTGACCTGCAGCGACCCAGCACAGAAGAAGATACCGCACCATAGGTTCTTTCCAGTGACGTACTACTGCGAGGGGCGAGATGGTTCTATACATGGAAAGAAGCCCGGCTTCTTGGAGAAGCCGGGCTTCTGTTGGTAAATCGTTTTCTGCCGCTCGCCTAACACCCTACCGACCGCCGTAGTCAATCAGCCTCGCCAGTTCTGAACGCATTTCGGATCGATGCACGATCCGATCCACGAAGCCGTGCTTGAGTAAAAATTCGCTGGTTTGAAAACCTTCGGGCAGATCGATTTTGCAGGTTGCCTGCACAACGCGGGGCCCGGCGAAGCCAACGAGAGCTCGTGGTTCTGCGACGATGATGTCACCCAGCGACGCAAAGCTGGCCGCCACTCCGCCCATGGTTGGATTGGTCATTACGGAAATAAACAATCCGTTCGCACGGCGCAAACGAGCCAGCGCGGCGGAGACTTTCCCCATCTGCATCAGAGAAATGATGCCTTCGTGCATGCGTGCCCCACCGCCAGATCCGCTGATAATGATGAGCGGCAATGACAGCTCGGTGGCTTTCTCGACGGCCCTTGTGAGTTTTTCGCCGACGACGGAACCCATGCTGCCCATGATAAACGCGGAATCTGTCATCGCGAACACAAGAGGACGGCCACGCATGTAACCGCGACCGACGGTGCAGGCATCCTTCATGCCGGTCTTTGCCTGCTCGTCAATGATGCGTTCTTTGTAGCTCTTGCGATCCGAAAACCCCAGCGGATCGCCGGATGTCATATCCGCGTACCATTCCTCGAAGCTGTCCGGGTCCAACAGTTGACGAATCCGCATGTCCGTCGGGACATAAAAATGGTGTTCGCATTCCGGGCAGACATTCTGATTCTGCTCCACCTGTTTGCGAAACACTGTCGCACTGCAGCCATCGCATCGCAGCCAAAGGCCTTCCGGCACGCCTCGCTTGGGGCGCTTTACAGCCGGCGTCACAGATGTTTCAGTGTTCTCAACTGAGCTCATTGACCAGTCCCCCTGCCGCCGACAATCTGCACGGAATCGAAGATCGAACTGTCGTCCCCAGCCACAAATCCTGCGGATTCAAATGCGTCACAGTGAATAATCTGTATCAGATCACTGGACTCTTCGCCACACAAACAGGCTGCTTTACTTGGTCGGCGATGTTGTAATGTGCAGCGGATCACGGTTGCGAGCGGCTCCGGAGCCACTATCGCAAACACTTTGTACTTGCGAATCGCTTTGCTTAGAACTCGCTGCAAACGCTGGCACGCGTCTGAAAGCGTCTCACCTTCCGGCGGACAAATGATGGTGGCATCTTCCTTTCCGGCACGAAAGAGTTTAGGGAAACGCTTGCGAATGTCGGCTTCCGGCAACCCCTGCCACAGCCCCTGGTTGACGTTTCGCAATTCATCCAGTTCCTTGACCTTCAATCCTGGACAGGACCCCGCGATGGCATGTGCAGTGCCAGAGGCCGGATCATCCGGCGACGTGAGCAAGGTTTCGACCTTAACATTGGCGGCAAGCATCTGGCGAATTATTTCGCGAATCTGCTCCTGCCCACGCTCATTGACGGGCATATCCAGAGTGCCGAGGACGCGATGCTGATCATCGTAGTCCGTACAGCCTGCTCGAATCAAAACAACCGTTGACATAAAAATCTATCCCTCAGCTCCTGAGTGCGATCCATTCGCAATCTGTTGAAGTTCGGCAATTGCCGTCGAGTAGCAAGGTTCGTCAAAAATGGAGCTGCCAGCAACAAAAACGTCACAGCCAGCCTGAGCACACTGGGCGATCGTGGATCGGGCAATGCCGCCATCCACGGAAATAATCAAGTCATCTCCAGCCACGGCTCGCGCGTCCCGGATCTTCGAAACCACATCCGGTATAAACTTTTGACCACCAAAACCGGGGTTCACGCTCATGACAAGCAACAAATCACATTCCCCTAGGAATCGTTCCGCAGCGGAAAACGAAGTTCCGGGGTTGATCGCCAGACCGGCGACAACATTCCGGCGGCGAATTTCCCGCAGCAGCGAAACGGGGTCGGGGACGGCTTCCAGATGAAACGTGATCGCTTCGCAGCCCGCCTTTATGTACTCGTCAAGGTATTTTGCCGGATCCGAGATCATCAAATGGGCGTCGAAGGGCGTATGAGTCAAAGACCGCATCCGCTCAATCACCATCGGTCCGTAGGACAGGTTTGGCACAAAATGACCGTCCATCACGTCCAGATGCAACAAGGCTGCTTCAGCGGAATCGAGCAGTTCGATTTCGCGGTGAAGGTTGCCAAAGTCGCATTTGAGCATCGAAGGGGCCGCAATTGGCCGCCGAGCCTTTAGATGGCTCAGCATCTCATCACGAGTAAGCATTCAGAACCGCCGGATACAGGAAAGGAGCGTCTGTTAGAAAGGATGCAGACTGCAGCCATGATGCCCAATGCCCATGGCGGACGCTCCCGATGGGATTTCCACTGGAAGGTCCAATTGTCTGGTTATCGAGTTTTTATGTCCAGTGAAACGTTCTGATTCTGTCCAACCTGAAATCGAAACGATTCATATGTACACTACATTGCTCTTGAATTGCATGTTTTGCCAATAGAACACAGCTTCCGCGTCATCATTTGCAGCGACATCGACACACCATACAGTGAGAGTCCAAACGGAAATTCATTTTACGAGAGGAACCACATGTTGCATTGCCGAAGCGCGCTTCCACTGGCGTTCGTTCTCCTGAGCCAGGTTTTTTTGTCCTTTCTGATGGCGGAAGACGGTATGTACCCGATGAGCTCACTGCCGCAACTGAATCTGGCCGAAATGGGAATCAAGCTGACGGCCGAGCAGTTGTTCAATCCCGATCAGGTGAGTCTGGTCGATGGCATTTGCCGTGTGAACGGCTGCACGGGATCTTTTGTTTCCGGCAGCGGCCTGATCATCACGAATCATCACTGTGCGTTTGACGCGATTCAAAAGGCCAGCACTCCTCAGAATGATTTGCTAACCAATGGCTTCAGCGCGGCGAATCGGGAGCAGGAGATTCCGGCACCGGATTATCAGGTTCGGATCACGGAGAACTACCGCGATGTTTCCGCAGACGTCCTGGCCGCCGTCGAAGACGGCATGTCGTTTCTGGAACGCACGAAGGCGATCGAAAAACGTCGCAAGGAATTGGAGCTTGCATCCGAGAGGGAAAACACCGGACTGCGCGCCGAAGTCGCTGAGATGTTTGCCGGACGAACGTATGTCCTGTTCCAATACACGTATCTAAAAGACGTACGGCTGGTGTTTGCGCCGCCAGCGTCAGTGGGAAATTTTGGCGGCGAAGTCGATAACTGGGAATGGCCGCGCCACACCGGCGACTTTTCTTTCATGCGGGTCTACACGGCTCCGGACGGTTCATCCGCGACGTATGCGAGTGACAACAT
>JBBQSE010000398.1:0-8415 GCA_038214195.1 Planctomycetales bacterium | reverse complement strand
TCGCTAGTTCGAGCACGTCCCGCCGCGAGCACTGCGAATGATTCGCCGCAGCACCTGTACTTGAACAGTTCCGGCCCGGCGCGGGAGCGCGTGCGCGAACAACTGGCGGCGGAGTCCGATTCAACGCAGGCGACAAGTTCCCCGCCGGTAGCGTCATCTGAGGTCTGTCCTCTTGACCGGGAACGTTGCCCGCTCTGTAATACCTGCGAAAAGCTGTGCCGAAATCACCGGACCAACTATTGGTGACCTATGATGATTCCTGATCCGACCACAGAAATCAAAGCGATTCGGCATCGACTTGGTGCCGCATTTGACTACGACCTTGATCGCATCTGTGCAGACATTCAGCGCTGGCAGACAGAATCCGGGCATAAGTACGTCACGATGCCGCCCCGCAAAATCGCAGATAAGGCAGTGAACCCGAGCGGCGGATCGGGCGGATTCAAGTAGCAAAGGTTTCTGGCCGCTGCGGGGTTACGGCGGACGTTAATTGCGAAAGCTGCGCGTGACCAAGAGCGGCTTTGGTGTGGCCGCCGATTCCTGACTCGAACGGTGTTTGAGGTGGATGCTTTCGCACAATGAAACAGCGCGTGTCCCGTCGAGTTGGCCAAGGTTTTTGGTGCATCGACTCTGAGTGATGTTGGAAAACCTCGTGGTCAAATGATTCAGCCGCGTGGCCCCACGCAGGCGGCCATCGAAACCCGACAACCAGTTCCGACGAGTTCGTTTTCCGCTACAAAGATCACCGTGACGGCCAGGAAAAGCGGATGTCTCTGTCGCCGGCTGATTTCCTGACTCGCTAGTTCGAGCACGTCCCGCCGCGAGCACTGCGCAGCAAACAGTTGGAATCTTGTATTGCTGAGAAGATTTTAATTCGTCGAGGTGTCGCATTTGGGCATTCTGGCACCACCGACCCTGCGTCGGTGGACCACTGACTTGTGAGCTACATCAGAAAACTTTTACTCCACTTTGGCCTGCACCGACCCTGCGTCGGTGTAGCCGCGACGAGTAGCAAAAAGTCGCCCAACCACCGACACAGGGTCGGGGGAGGGTGTCCGTCGTGACGTCTTTTTGTTGTAGTTGATCAGTCTTGCTCCCACCGACGCGGGGTCGGATGGAGAGCGATTCGCAGTGGCGAACTTCGGTTGCGGGCGAAGCCCGCGCCAAGAATAATTCGCCGCAGCGGCCTGTACTCGAACAGTTCCGGCCTGGCGCGGGAGCGAGTGCGAGAACAATAGGCCGCCGAGTCCGATTCAGCCCCGGCGACAACTTCCGCGTCGGTGGCGTCAACTGAGGTCTGTCCTCTTGACCGGGAACGTTGCCCGCTGTGTAATACCTGCGTGTCGGTCACGGTCGTGTATCGACCGTCGGCATGCGTTTTTGGTGTCGTTCGACAAGCCCACAACTACTCGCGGCCTCCCTAACCCCACTCAAACGCCATTGTAGAGGTGGAGTGACAGATCGACCGTGAAAACATGTTCAACTATGCGTTGAACCAGGCTGCCCAGAACCGTTTCACATAGAGTCCGTTAACTCCCGGCAACCCGGACAACGCTAATGTTGGTCCATAAGAGTGGATCTACGTCACGCCCGCTATCGTACAGTACAGTTTCTCACCTCTTAGGGAATACAGATGCGACTTGCGAATCCGTACTCAGTGTCGCTGACGAATCCGATGACGTTGCTATCCGCAGCCGACATACACTGTGTTTTTATTATTCAGTGGATTAATCGTCGCTCCGATTACTCAAGGGGCATCGCTATGGCAGTCCATGCTGATATGGGCTCCTGTCTTGGCAGTTGGATGTGGGACCGCAGCTCTATTGCGAATCGGTGCTCATCGCTGTGGCCACTGGGCTGCAAATCGCTCTGTGCATCGACTCATCAACTCACTCAGAAATGAGACTGGAAAGCCACCGGCATTTATTCTGTATCTGCGACCGCATTGGCTTGATGGACATAACGGTCTGATTAATCCATACTACTCGGAAAATCGTTTTTCGAGTGGCTATTGGTTTCATGTCAGGTCGATTAGTTTCGATCATTTGCTTTCGCTTGAACTTGATCTAACGGTAGCAGCCCTTGGAACTCGCGAAATGCGAATTTCAACGGGCAGCGTGCAAGTTCCAGATACAGAATGGAAGGTACTTGCCTCGATGTTGATTCACCGGGCTACCGGAATCGTGATTGTTCCCGGCGCGACCGAAGGACTGCTTTGGGAGATCGGTGAGATTTCACGTCAATGTCGTGAGTCCAGCGTTGTATTGATGCAACCGCCGGAATTCATCGGTTCGGGAACACGGCTTGAGAATCAGGATTCCGTCGGTTCGAATTCTGACACGCTCGGTAATTTACCTCCGCAGAACATTAAAACGTTTTGGCAAAGCATAAGAGTCTCCCTTGAATCGAAACACGGCCTAACTCTAATGCCATACGACGAGTCTGGAAGCATTACTCCCCTTAAGAACCCTTGTGATCCTGCGGCAAAGTGGTGCGTCACACGGCTTTCTACAGCCTTTGCGAGATATAGCCGTGGAACTAAGTTGAGGCGCGCAGAATCTGAACTAAGCGGCACATCCAATAGCGAACTGCAATTGCTCAGTGAACTTCAAACAACGCATCCGATGACAGCCCCCGCCACGCAATCTGAATTGGCCTCGCAACCGTGGCTTGCTTCTGACGCCCTCGCACCAAATAGTAGTTTCGTGTCGGGCTCGCATACTGCGTGGTTTAGGCCCCACCGCGGGTGGTTAATTGTGACCTTCGGACTATTTAGCTGCATGTGCCTACCATTGGGTTTGGTCGCCGCGGTATTGGGCGTTGCGGATCTCCGCGAAATGCGATCGGGGGCAATGGATCCCAATGGCAAATACACGACCGTGGTGGGCATGGCCACCGGTATCATGTCTTTGGCATTAATAGTGGTGGCACTCTTCAAATTGTGGTGGTTTCCTTGAATTGTTCTTCCCGTTGCCGGGCATAGTAGGCGTCCACTTTGATTCGAAACATTTGTCGGAACATTTGAAAACGATACGGATACAAATGATTCCGCCTGATGGTCAGTCGACGAATTGAAAGCGCCCTAGCACTTGAATGGTGACTGATCCGCAACCCCGCCAAACAAGGATCGGGATGGGGACCCGGATTGCTCCGCGACGCCTCCCACACTACCCGGCGTGCGGGTGCACACGGGGCGGTTCATTTCCTTGCAGTGAGCTTCTGCCAAATTGTGAATAGGCCCACCAGTCCCTGTCCAGCGATACGGCGTTTAGTCAGGCCTGTGTCGCAGGCCCTGTGAGCGACAATGCTTCATGCACGGCCTGACTCGAAGACATCACCCACGGGCCTTTGCTGCTAACACCATGAGTTACCGCTTCATCTTTGCGGATGCCGAGTTTCAGTAGATTCTGAATCCGGGTGCGGGCGCGACACCATTGCTTCCAGTAACAGGACCGGATGCGACGACGAACCCAGTTGTCCAGACCCACGAAATACGTCTTGATCGGCACCGGAGAGAAGTAGACAAGCCAGCCCTGAAAATCCGGCGAAGTTTTTTGGTTCTGCGCGAAATGAAGTCCGTGGTCGGGCTCGTACCACAAACGAGCTGTATTTGCTGGATGCTGTGAATGAGCCTGAAAGGCTCGCACAAATCAGCCTGGGGCAAGAGAATCCGCGAATGCGGATGAACGCCGCCCCAGGTTCACGTACCATCCGAACACGAACCCTGAAAGGGTTCCACAATGCTGTTTTGTCTCGCCCTTTCAGGGCAAAACGCATTGTTGCCGACAAAACCTGGGGCGTTGCCCCAGGCTGACCTGTTGTGGCCCGTTGGGCCGAATCGCAGTGTTTCAGTGGGCTTTCAAGAATTCGTGGGCCTGTGTGGTTTGCCACACTTTCCGATGACATCCGCGAGTCCATGAAATCCCCGATTTCTAACCCGCGCACTTCATTTCGCGCAGAACCAGTTTTTTGAAGCGATGGGGCATCGACACGCCGCGATTGCGGCGAGTGATCTCACGAACTCGTTCGGGAAACTTCTTCGCGTTCTTTGGGCTTACGCACACTAAACATCTTGTAGCACGTTGCCTCGTCCGTGACAGTCACCCGCAATAAGATGACGGCGAGGCGATCCAGAATCTTCAATTTCTTCACAAGCTCGGAGCGTGGTGGGTACATTGGGCGAGAATTGATTGCAGGCGTCTGGCTGGGTTTGTGTCTGGCGGCTTAAGGCGAGTCTGTTGTGGTGAGGCGTGATGCGTAGTGCCGTGGCGAATAGCCCCACGGTGGCTGAATCCTGAGCCTGAGCCATTTATTGCCTCTGTCCGACGAAAACATTGCACAATAGGTTGTGTTCGCCTTGCGGTTGAGCGAAAACATCAGTGGACTGCAACATCCTGGACAAGTCAATTTTGAAGGCACTTCCCAACTGTGAGCGGTGGACAGCGCAAATTACTGACGCAACAACAGATCGAGCAGGTTCAGGCAATCTGCAATCGCTACGAGCGCGCGTGGCGGCAGGGACAGTCAACGTCGATTGAAGCGGCGGCAGCTGGTGTTGAATCTGTGGTCCGCCCTGTTCTGCTTCAGCAGTTGGTCGAACTCGATATTCAGCGCCGCGTAGCTCGCGGTGAGACGATCGATCTGAATGTCTTTTTGACGCGATGGCCGGATCTGGATCGTGCTGTCCTGCAAAAGGCCGTTGACCAGGCCGGGGCCTGCGGCGAGACATCACCAGGGATTGCGAATTTCGCAATTGTAACCCCTGATTCCGTCACCGCGCGCCCCCTGCCCTGCTCTGTGGACGAGTTTCTGAGTCGATTGCGGCAAAGCCGACTGTTGTGTGAGGAAGAGATCGCGGCCACTGCGAACAAGGCACCGACCGAGTGTTCGTCATGTGAACTCGGAGACCAACTGGTTGCCGGAAAGAAACTGACACCGTTTCAGGCAAAGGTTCTGCTGGACGGCAGTGACGAGCCCCTTACGCTTGGTGATTACATCGTGCAGGATTTCGTTGGTCGCGGTGGGATGGGAACCGTCTTTCGAGCCATCCATCGGCGAATGAAACGGACCGTGGCGATCAAAGTGCTGCGACGTGACACGGCACACGCCGATCTGTTGGCGAAACGATTTCTCCGCGAGGTGGAAGTTGCAGCGAAACTCCATCATCCAAATATCGTGACGGCCTACGATGCCGGCGAACAGAACGGGATCAGCTACCTCGTTTCTGAATTCGTCGAAGGTCAGAATCTGAGCGACCTGGTGAAAGAATACGGGCCGCTGTCTCTGCCGCTTGCTGTCGATGTCGTGCAGCAGGCCGCGCGGGCGCTGGAGTATGCTCATCGCGAAGGCGTTATCCACCGCGATATCAAGCCGTCCAACCTGCTGATTGATGACGCTGGCAATGTCAAACTGCTCGATGTGGGATTGGCTCGCGTCAATTCGCCCGAAGCCGCCGATCCCGATCATTCGTCGGACCTGACTACGACCGGCATGATCATGGGAACGGTCGATTACATGTCCCCTGAGCAGGCGCAGAACACTCGCCTCGCCGACGAACGTTCGGATGTTTACAGTCTGGGCTGCACGCTTTATTTTCTGATCACCGGCCGCGCCCCGTATGCCAGGGGAACCGGCATCGAACGACTGCTGGCCCATCGCGAGCAGCCCATTCCGTCACTGTGCCAGTTGTCGCCGCAGGTCCCGGAGTCGCTTGATCAACTCCTGAGTGCGTTGATGGCGAAGAAGCCTGCGGATCGTATGGCCTCCATGAAGGAACTGGTGCAGCGGATTGAGACGTTAAAGTCATCTGAGCTGCCTGACATGACATTGCCCTTGAGTGTGGCGAACGATGGTGAAAGCAACTGGTCTCAACCACAGACTTCACCAGCGTCTGGTGCCGTCGAGCAGACTCAAAAAATGACACCGGTGCTCGCCGATGCCAGTGCAGGCGTGAATTCACCGACCGAAATCATGCCGAAGCTTGCGACTGAAGATTCGAATGAGACGATATCAGCGCAACGTCGGTCCAGTTCGTCCACTTCATTTCTACCCTGGATGATCATGCCCGGCATCGCCGCAGTTGCGGTGGCGGCTTTTTTCTTCATTGGCCCATCGAAGCCACCGAATCCAGGTCCTGGCACCGCGCCTGTGAATCATGCAGAGACCGGGGAAATCGCAACATTGACCGACATGTCCGAGTCGGACATCCAGGCCTATCGCGCCGGATGGGCTACCAGGCTGGGTGTTCCGGAGACGGTAACAGTAAATGAGGTCGCGTTTGTCTTCATCCCGCCCGGTGATTTTCTGTTCGGGGACGACCGGATCGAGTCCGCAGTGAACTCCGGTTATTATCTCTCTGAAACTGAAATCACGGTGGGTCAGTTCAAACTGTTTACTAATGCGGAAAAATTCCAGACGGTTGCGGAACACGACCCCGAAGGCGGCTGGGGACAGGATCCCGCGTTACGCGATCAAAAGCGATGGATGCGGTCACGCGATTTTCACTGGAACAACGCTGGCGCGCAGTTCCTCACTCCACAACACCCGGCGGCCAATTTGGCCTATACCGACATGATCTCATTCTGCAACTGGATGTCCGATGAAACGCATCGACGCATTCGACTGCCCACGGAGATCGAATGGGAGTACGCCTGTCGCTGCGGTCGCCGGGGACGCTGGTGCTTCGGCGATGATCAACAGTTCCTGTTGCAATATGCCTGGTACGGAGAAAACGCGCAACTCGACATGCATCAGACCCGAACACGAACGCCGAATGCGTGGGGACTGTTCGACATGCACGGCAACGAATTCGAACGTTGTCTGACAGAGGAAGGACACGACTACGACGCATCCAGTACCGGCCCTATGCGCGGCGGCAACATTTTCAGCTCCGCTGAAGAAACCACCAGTGCTTATCGACAACTAAGCCCGCTCAACACGCCCACTGAAGGCGCGTTTCGGATTCTGATGGAACTGCCGTAGCCTGGTGTGTCTCATCGGACACAGTTTTTCCCGCAAAATAGGTTCTGCGCGAAATGAACCTGATCCTGTATCGCGTTTCTCCCGTCTGAGATAATCCGATCGCCGTCGCCCAGTTCACATGGACTTAACAATTGGGTGGAAGATCCCGCCTGTCTGTTGTGTCTGATTCCGGGTTGCGAGGGGAAATATATGCGACTTGCAGTGAGCGTTGCGGTTGTGTTTTCAATGTTGATCAGCGTCGGCTGCGGTTCTAAGCCGACTGATATTCCTCAAATGCCTCTTCATCCATTTAGCGGAATCGTGCAGGTTGACGGGAAGCCTGTCTCGGGAGCACAAGTAGTGCTCCATCCAAGAGGGCAAACCCCCCTCGGTGTTGTAACGCCCAATGGTCAGACCGACGAAGCCGGTCGCTTCGTACTGACGACGTACAAGCCTGCGGATGGTGCCCCGGAAGGCGCGTATCAGGTTACGGTGTCCTGGGCTGATGTTGAGAATCCGGGTTCCAGCGAACCGGACTACGGGCCGGAGAAGTTACCCAGGAAATATCAACACCCGGATTTGTCAGGTCTGGAACTGGAGGTTCGACCGGATGTCGCAATCCCTCCGGTGCTTGAGTTGACTGAAATAGATGACAGCCCGCAGGCGCAGCCCGGTTTCATCAACGATTAGCAGAAACGGGCACTCCGCGTCGTTTCTTTGTTCTTAGCGTCGAGTCAAAAACTACTGTCGGAAGTACGTCAGGCTTTCCAGTCTGACATGTCGTGTTTCCGTGTCAGCCCTGAAAGGCTGACGTGCGTTTATTTCACGCTCGTTTCTGAGCGATAGCAGTCTGCCTCAAATTGTTTGAGCGATGCTCATGTTGGTTATTTCTCGGAGTTTTCCATGACAGTCCAGAAGAAGAATCTCGTTCGAGGATTCACTCTCATTGAGTTGCTGGTCGTGATTGCGATCATAGCAATTCTCATATCTTTGCTGCTGCCGGCAGTGCAGCAGGCGCGCGAAGCGGCTCGCAGAACTCAGTGCAAAAATAACTTGAAGCAGCTCGGCCTGGCGCTCCATAATTATGAAAGCACCTACACGATGTTTCCGCCCAGCCGGATTAATCTGTCGGGGCCAACTTTCCAGCAGACATGGAACGTCATGATCCTGCCATTTATCGAGCAGTCCGGCATGTATGCACAGTACAACTTCAATGTGAACTGGTACACCCCGGTCAACGATTCGATCACGACCGTGCAGCTGCCAGCGTTTGTGTGCCCTTCAACACCTTCGACGCGGCCATTGCCAACCACGTTTCTCTACGGAAAACTCACTGGTGGCAGCCGATCGGACCAGCCGATCTTTGGCTATACGGACTATGGGTCGATCAATGCTGTCCGAAACGCATTCATTGTGGCCAGCGGTCTGCCTTCGATCGGGACCAAGGACTCGATG
>JBBQSE010000397.1:0-8427 GCA_038214195.1 Planctomycetales bacterium | reverse complement strand
CCAGCAGTTGACTTCAGGCCGGCGACCAGGGCAAGCACGAGGCTTTCGCCAGCCTGCAGTCAACTGCTGGCCCTTGGGAACGCCTCTGGTCCGCAGATCGAAGTTGGAAGTTGCTGCTCCCTCCATTTTTTGAGTTTTGTTTTCCCTTCTACATTTTCCTGTCGCGGCTTTGATGAGCGGCAAGGCGCTAGCCGCCGGTGATGCATTGTGCGACATTTTGAGAACCGGCGGCTAGCGCCTTGCCGCTCACAATTTTCGCCCAATCAACCTGGACACTCGGAAGATCTGCCGCGATGTTGATGCGACTCCTTCGATTCCTGTTCGGTCTGTCAAAACCAGCGGCCCCGGCAGCGCCTGCCGCTCGTGATACACCATCTTCGTTGACGGAGCGTGATCTTTCGCAGCCGATGAGTGTTCAGTCCCCTGCCCCGCCTCGTTCTGCGCCGCCAGCGGCCGAACAGCGATCGGCCGAAAAAGGCCCGGCGCAAAGAACGAGCCTGAGTGGCTTTGATACGGACAAGTTCGCCCCGCTGACCGTCGATGATGCACTCAAAGCGACGAGCGGGGAGAATTGGAAATCGGCTTACCTGGATTCGAGGTCGGTCATTCCGTCGCAGGATCTGCCGCGAATCCGGGTCATCGACCGCACCATGGTGGGCATGGGACTGATCAGCGAACAGGAGCTCGTTGAGATCCACGATGTCGGCCAGAAGATGGCTCAATTCAGCAGCGACACGGCTTATGCTGCCACAGCTGGGCAGCGTGCTGTTACGGAGTCGCGGGAAGAACGACAAAGACGGAAAGAGGAAAAGAAAGCAGCGGCTGAAGAACGCCGAGCCCAACGTCGCGAACAGATCAAACAGCGCCGCGCGACGGACATCATATTCCTGGGACGAGGTGTGTCTCGCGGCCTTGCTGATCGACGATCGAACGTCGAATTGCTCGAACGCGGCGGATTGCCGGTGTTGTCCAGCCCCGCTGATCTGGCTCTGGCGATGGAGATCTCTATTCCGCAACTTCGCTGGCTGGCGTTTCACAGCGACGCACCGACTCGGACACACTATGTGACATTTGAAATTCCGAAGAAGAGTGGCGGAATGCGGCGTCTGTCGGCTCCGCATCAAAAACTGGCCGCCGCGCAGCACTGGATCCTGACGAAGATCCTGAATCTGTTGCCGGTCGATGAATGTGCCCATGGGTTTATCGCTCAGCGTTCGGTACTCACGAACGCTCAGCCGCATGTCGGAGCGACGATTGTTATCAATGCGGATCTCAGCGATTTTTTCCCGACGATTACATTTCCGCGTGTCGAAGGGGTGTTCCGCAAGGTCGGCTATTCGCCTGCCGTCGCCACGATTCTGGCGCTGCTGTGTTCCGAATGTCCTCGCCAGAAGCTGCAGCTTGGCGAAACGATTTACCATGCCGCCACTGGACCGCGCGCGCTGCCTCAGGGAGCGTGTACAAGTCCGGCGATTTCGAATCAGATTGCCAGAAAGCTGGACCGTCGCATGTCGTCAATGGCGGCGAAGCTGGGCTGGAAGTACACGCGTTATGCGGACGACTTGACGTGGTCTACCTCCGGCGAAGTCACTCCCTCCATCGGCTACGTTCTGGCCCGCATGCGGCACATTGTTGAGGACGAAGGTTTTGAATTGAACCACGGCAAGACTCGCGTGCAGCGACGCAGTCAGCGGCAATCTGTGACGGGAGTTGTGGTCAATGATCAAATGAGTGTTCCACGCGAGACAATTCGGCAGGTTCGAGCGATTCTGCACAACGCGAAGAGGACCGGACTGGAAGCTCAGAATCGCGATCAGCATCCGCATTTTCGCGAGTGGCTGGCGGGCATGATTGGCTGGATCGGAATGGTAAATCCTGAACAGGGTGGCCAATTGCAGACGCAGTTGGCAGAATTAAGTGGTTAAGACCAGGTAAAAAGTTACTTGCCGGGAAGTTGGGTACCACTGTCATGGATTTTGCCTGTGGTTGCAGGGGAAAGTGATTTTACCGCAGAGCGGTTTCAGATATTAGCCGGTGGTAAGCGTAGCGACAGCGAAGCGCCACCACCGGACTCGAAGGCGATCAACACCTGCATCCTGAAGGGATGCCAGAATTACGGGTTCTGGCATCCCTTCAGGATGCTTGGTTACGTTTCCTGGTAACCGGTGGTGCGCCTGCGGCGACCACCGGCTAATATCTAAAATCCCTCCGGGATGAATCACAAATACCCTCCTCTTTCGCGTCGTTAGACGGATCATTTGATGTTCGCTCAGACACTCGCTTTTCTGACTCGCAGCATTCGGCAGGAATCACGACTGCTGACGCACCATGTTGTACGTGGGTCACTGGTGCTGTTGACGTTGTTTCTGTTCTTCTCACAGGTGATCGAAGCACCTCGACGCGGCGCGTCGGGTTTATACCTTGTGAGCAGCATTTCGAATTGTTGTTATTACTGCCTGACACTTTTGGGTGTGATGTATTTCTCCGTTGCGATCACCGAGGAGAAAGAGGAAGAAACGCTCCCGCTGCTGCGGATGACGGGAATTAGCAACTTCACACTCCTGACAGGAAAATCGCTGCCGAGGCTAGTCGTCGTGGCATTGCTGATTCTGGTCTCGACACCATTCCTCGTCCTGTCAATCACATTAGGAGGCGTCCTCCCAGAGCAAATCCTAGCGCTGATCCTGGGGATGATGTGCTACGCATTCTTCCTGAGCCAACTTGGACTGTTCTGCAGCACTGTGTGTCGCAGCGGTAATCGTGCTGTCACCCTGACTTTCGTCCTTTGGCTTGTTTTCGAATTTGGCGGCTGGCTGCTTTATGCGATGGCGTATGGCTGCCAGCTGCGGGACTTCTTTCTTCTACAAGACCGGTTCGAGAAGGCGAGTAGCTACCTGCTTGAACGCTCGATGTGGAATGCGTGTTCTGAGTACCTTATGTTTGAACGAGGTGAGAGCATACGGCATGATCAAATGACATTCCATATGGCGATTGGCCAGAGATTCTTCTTGATCAGCTGGCTGGTCTTCGGACTGTTTAACAATGCGTCTATTGCTCAGGGAGCATCCGAGTCAGAAGATATCAGTCGAGGCCTTGCCACGAAGTCGAACGACCTGAGGTCGCTCCGCTGCTGGGATGCCGCCATTGTCTGGAAGTCATGGCAGTTCCTGGTGGGCGGATGGCTGTGGATCTTTGTTTACTCCATCGGCCTGCCGCTGTTTACGGTTTCGACGGTGCTGCTCATTTCGATCATCCTGGGTGAATATGCCAGCGCCGAGGCTTATGGCATTGCACTGATGATCGTTGGCGGTGCGAGTTTTGTGATACTGCTGGCGCGGCTATTTGGCAACGTGCTGAATCGTGAGATTTACCAGCAGACGCTGGTTTCACTTTGCATGTTGCCACGCCGACGCTGGGTCACGATCGGTGAACTCTATTTGGGCCTGTTGCCGGGTTTGATCGCTCCCCTGTTCTGCTTCGCTCTGGGAGTTGTCTGGACGGGCATGTCGGAGCCGTGGTTTTTCGAAAATTTCTTTGAGACGCTGCTGGAACCCTGGTGCTGGGCTGTGCTCGGGTGGCTCATACTAACGGCGCACATTGGAACTCTGCTGTCAGTCTATTTGCGACACGGAGCGATGTTGATTGCGGTTGCTGTTTGCTGGTTCCTAACACCATTTGTCTTCGGCATGGTGTTTGGAGTTATTGGCCTCGTGTTCCGGGGCCTTGGTGCTGATTTGACAGAAATCGTCCTGCGATACATGTTGCCTGTTGCGATCATCGGTGGCGAGCTCACGGTCTGCGGCCTGATTCATCGCTGGATTCTGTTTCGCTTCGAAGAACTGGCTGCCACATGACGTGCTTCTCAGTCAGGATCGCTCGAACAATAGGTGAGCGGCAAGGCGCTAGCCGCCGGCAATTTACACTGCCGATTACCGGCGGCTAGCGCCTTGCCGCTCACTTCGTATCGGACAGTGATTTCTCAAGCGATCCTTAGTAGTTCCAGTTGACCCCGATGTTGAACGTGTTCTGATAGAACGTATTTCGCTCGATCTGATAGTGCAGGAATTCTCCGGAGATGGGACTCGAGTTGTAGACAATCGAATCATTCGGATCGGCCACCTGACCAATCACCAGCAGGGTCCAGCCGAGGCTCAACTTTGCATCTTCCAGCTGCCACATGTTCCTCAGCACCGGCACCCGACTGAAGATGGGAATGTTGGCGTTGAGCGATTGTTCCAGCAAAGGGGACATGTGCGTACCGGTAACGTTGTCACTGAAGGCGTTAAGCGACTTTCCCTGATAAGTGCTGGTGTCGTACATGCGTGTCAGGACGCTGTTTCCTGTGATTGGGTCCGGGACAACTTCGATTCCCATAAAATTGCCAATATTGTCGCCACTCATCTTGAGTCGTTCGGTGTTGTACATCGCCGCCAAACGTGTTGAACCAGTAAGCTGAATACCTTTTTTGCTGCCCAACTCATATTGGAATCCGATTTCCGGGCCCGCCAGATCGGTTACGACCTGACTGTTGATGTATGAGTAGACGATTCCATCAGTGGTGCCCGCCGGAAGCACATAAGTTTGTGCGACAACGGTTGTTGGCGTTCTTCCATCATTTGGGCTGAACGTCTTGGCATTGACAGGAATATCAGCGTCTCCGATCGCAGTGTATCCGAGCAGCGTGGACTCACCGTAGAAACTGAATGTTTCATCAACCCGGAAATATCTGCCTCCGACAATCGGACGAACCTTGATGTTGTCTTTTTCGTAAACCGGACTGAACGCCCATGCGGCATTTGCGCCGCCCGTATTAATGCTTTGCTTGAGAATGAATTGCAGATCGTACGGAGCTGTTTCGCCGTTTAAGACGATTGGAGTGTTTCCGCTGGTCGTTGGGATGCCATACAAATTGACAAGGGTGCGGTCGAGAACGTCAAAGGTCGTTCCATACGCTCCGTAACTCACGTTGTCTGCGGCGTCAAAAACGACTCCCGGCGCGAGAATGTCGTTCTTCAGGATATCCATATCCGAACGACCTCCCGTGTTGAATGGCTGATTGCTGCCTCGGGGATCACGCTGGAAACTCAGCGCTGCAGCAGTGCTCATTCGACCGGCTAAAGCTCGTTCCCGAGCGTCGAAAGTGACCGTGTCGTCAAACTGAAATCCGCCGCTGTACAGGAATCCGGAGTCGTCCGCGTTCCAGAATCCGCCGGACAATCGAATCCCGTTTGTCTTCAGCTGCGGAATGATGGATGCTTTGACTGCGTCGAAATAGTTGAACTGGTCCAGCCCTGGAGTGATGCCATCACTGGCCGGATCATTCTGCTGGAAGTAGGTCTGCACCCCATCCGCGCCAACCAGTCCACTCATCTTCCGATTGATGGTCCTGGTAAAGTCCAGGTTTACGAACGACTCGCGAGGCTTGTTGGCCGGCCCAAAACCATTCACGGACTTCTGGAACCAGGTCCCGTCCCGCTGATAGGTCTGCTCATACATCCCCTGAAATGGCGACTGATACGGGTACATTCCGTATGAAGCCGGGGCTTGCGGCGGACCGGCCATGGGCATCCCATAAGGACCGGGAGCCTGCTGCACCACCGGCATCCCGCCGTAAGCCATTGGTGGTCCACCCTGAGCCAGGACAGTTCGTTCGCTCACCAGCATCAAAATGACGGGAATGAACGCTTTGAGTGAATGCCGAATCCGCATTGATCCATCCTTGGAGAAGTTGCAGCTCTGCGCTGCCTTCGCTGATGCTCACCGACCTTTGCACACAACTCGGCTGGCAAACGCCAACAAACTTTGCGCATCGGGACGGTCTTATCGGAAGTATCGGTCAGGCAATTTGTGAAACTGTAGGGTTTATTCCGGATGTACCAGTTTTCCGGTCGGACTGCCCTGCGGCAGATTCTGCCGCGCATGAAAAAAGGAGTCCTTCGAAGGAAGGACTCCCGGCATATATTCAAAGACACGTAGCGTCTTACTGCGGTAATGAATGTATTCAGCGGCACCGACTTACGGAGCAGCGTCTTTCGTCGCACCATCAACAGCAGCGCCAGCCTTATCGCCCGCTGCATCAATCGCAGCGCCAGCTTTTTCACCCGCTGCATCAATCGCAGCGCCAGCCTTCTCACCCGCTGCATCAATCGCAGCGCCAGCCTTTTCACCCGCTGCATCAATCGCAGCGCCAGCCTTTTCACCCGCCTCTTTCATAGCTTCTTTGGATTTTTCCGTCGGTGTTACCGGCGTTTCTTCATTGCAGCCGATTTGAGCAAACAGCAGGCCACCCATCATCAATCCCATCCAGGTTTTCTTCATCAACAATCTCCAATACTTTTGCGGTCTGAATTGAAATGAGACAAGTTCACCGTCAAACCAGCGAAGAACGTGGCTTACCAATTTATCAGTACAGAACAGAAAAACACGCCGATGCCTGATTCATCTGTTGGTTTTCTGTCAGATGGCAGCAATTAAAGGGATGGCAGGAAATGGAAGATTCGGCGAGTCAGGTGAAATCTGAGAATTAGCGAGGTTCCGAATGAATGGCTTTCCAGCGAAGCCAGTGATCAGCTAACACAATTGCCACCATGGCCTCTCCCATAGGCACAAATCGAGGCAGCAGGCAGGGATCGTGACGCCCTTTCGTGCGAATCGTCGTTGGTTCCCCATCGCGAGTGACAGTTTGCTGTTCTTTTGCCAGGCTGCTGGTGGGCTTGATCGCCGCTCTGAGGACAATTGGCATCCCGGAGCTAATTCCTCCGAGCATTCCTCCATGGCGATTTGAGCGGGTTGAAATGTGGGGTCCGGAATCCGAACGTTCCGCCACGAATATATCGTTGTTTTGGCTGCCTCGCAATTCGGCACAGCCAAAACCGATACCGTATTCGACACCCAGGACCGCTGGCAGACTAAAGAGTGCTTTTGCGAGGTCGGCTTTGAGCTTATCGAAGACAGGCTCTCCCAGGCCCGCCGGAATGTTCGTTGCGACAATCTCGGAAATACCGCCGATCGAATCTGTATCTCGCCGGACTTCATCGATCAGTGCCACCATTTTTGCCGCTGCTTCGTAGTCCGGGCACCTGACAAAATTTGGTGAGCCGTCTGGCAGCGTTTCGACCTGCTGCAGCGTCACAAGTTCCGGATTTGGAATATTGGCGCGAAGTGAGCCCACCTGAGACACATAGCCGATCACCTGACCACCAAATTCCTGGGCGATGAGTTTCTTGGCAATTGCTCCCGCAGCGACTCGTACGTTGGTTTCCCGCGCGCTGCTTCGCCCGCCTCCCCGGTAGTCGCGAAAACCATAGCGGGCATCGAACGTGTAGTCGGCGTGGCCGGGACGGTATTTGTCTTTGATGTCGGAATAGTCGCCGCTTCGCTGATCGGCATTGCGAATCAGGATCGCGATACTGGTCCCAGTGGTCCGGCCCTCAAATACACCCGACAGAATTTCGGGTTCATCGTCTTCCTGACGTTGCGTCACGAGCGGACTTTGCCCCGGTCGCCGTCGCCGCAAATCCGTTCGCAAATCATCGACCGACAACGGGATGCCGGGCGGCACTCCATCGACGATCACAACGTTGCCCGGTCCGTGACTTTCGCCTGCGGTCGTGATACGAAAACTATGGCCGAAAGTATTGCCTGGCATGAGAGATTTTTGATTTGAGATTTTGGATTTTAGATTTGAATTATCTACAGAGTTATTAGCTGCTTCATTTCCCGCACGGCGCGTTCGAAGCCCACGAGTACGGAATGAGCGACGATGGAATGACCGATGTTGAGTTCATGGACTCCCTGAATCTCTGCAATCCGCCGAGTATTGCGATACGTCAGACCGTGGCCCATATTGAGCTGCAAACCCTGTGATATTGCGAACTGTCCCGCTTCACGCAATTTATCAAATTCAATCTCGATGTCTTTCGGAGTTCGCGCGTCGGCGTACGCCCCAGTGTGCAGTTCGATGGCCTCCACCTTGAGGCTTTTTGCGGCTTCGATGTGTGACAGATTTGGCGTAATAAACAGACTCACTGCAATTCCGGCACCTTGCAACTGATTGGTGCATTGCTGGATTCGCTTCAAATGAGTCATCACGTCGAGTCCTCCTTCAGTCGTCACTTCTTCCCGGCGTTCCGGGACGAGTGTGACTTGATCCGGCAGGACTCGCAGAGCGATCTTCATGATTTCGTCGGACACAGCCATTTCCAGATTCATCCGAACGCGGCAAATCTCCCGCACCAGCGTCACATCACGATCCTGGATATGACGGCGATCCTCGCGTAGATGGACGGTAATCGAGTCCGCACCCCCGATTTCCGCGAGAACAGCGGCGTGAATCGGATCAGGTTCATTTGTCTGTCGAGCCTGCCTGACTGTGGCAACGTGGTCGATATTGACGCCCAGCAATGGCATGAAAACACTCCGGCAATG
>JBBQSE010000396.1:0-8448 GCA_038214195.1 Planctomycetales bacterium | reverse complement strand
CCGCTTTGCAATCTGTTCGTCAGCATGCTCCAACGCCTCGGCCTTGAAACCGACCAATTCGGGACCAGCACTGGAACACTCACCGGACTCGAGACCATTTGATAAGGGACTGCACGAAGACTTTGGCGTCGTGTGGAACGGGGCACCCAGTGGTATTCCCTATTACGTCGTCAGCGGTGATCAGCCCAAGGTGCCCATCATCTTTAACGAAGCCAAAGACGAGAGCGATCCCGGCCCCTATCCCATCCCGCCGGATGCCTGGATTGAAGGTGGCCCACACAGCGATGGCGACCGCCATGTACTCGTGCTCGATAAGGACAACTGGAAGCTCTACGAAATCTACCGTGCCTTCCCTGTCGATGGTGGCAAAGCCTGGAATGCCTACAGCGGCAGCGTCTTTGACCTCAAAGCCCCGAAGCCACGCCCCGCTGGCTGGACCAGTGCCGACGCGGCTGGATTGCCCATCATGCCCGGTCTGGCTCGCTATGATGAAATCTGCGGCACGAAGAAGCTCACGCACGCGCTGCGATTCACTGTCAAAAAATCCCGCCATGCTTATGTGCCACCGGCCACGCACTTCGCCAGTCCACACAAAGGTGAAAACCTTCCGCCCATGGGGATGCGCGTGAGATTGAAATCCAACTTTGACACCAGCAAGTTCACCGGTGCCGCCAAAGTCATCCTCGAAGGACTCAAAACCCACGGCATGATTCTCGCCGATAACGGCGGTGACTGGTATATCAGCGAAGCACCCGATGATCGCTGGATTCACGACGAACTTACGCCCATCCGCAAAGTCAAAGGGAGCCAGTTCGAAGTAGTGAAAATGGGGCCTGTGACCACTCGCTGAACATTCCTGACGCTAGGTCATTTACCAAGAAATGCACGTGCGGACCGGAAATGTCTTGAAGACACTCGGGCGGGACTCCCTCACGGCTAGCTGTTCGCGAGAGCCCGGTCCTCGAGTGTTTCGCTGCGTCGGTCGCCCAGCCCGACGCGTCCAGGAACCTCGCGTCATGGTGATCTGGCCACATCGACTGACGCACCGAACAGCACCACCTGTTTGGACCGGCGAACCCCGGCAATGCCTGTCCCTTGTCGGCAAGTTGAGTCGGTTGGATTCACAGAGAGCACTCGCCAAACGCGTATTCGGAGCGGCGAGGGCAAGACGGCCATTTTCTCCTCAGTTCTCACCAGGTTCGGCAGAAATTCGGCACCAGCTTCCTCGATGCTTCGACCGGGTCCGCGATCGCGTTGTGTCCACAAACGCACTGGCATACTCTATATCTACCCGACGAAAGCATTTATCAAAAGGTACTCCAGATGAATCAAACATCCTTAACTTGCCCGAAGTGCGACGGCGAGATGGTTCAGGGCACTGTGGTAAATCCATTCCGATTGAGCATTTTGCCGGTTGGCCGTTGGATAGAGGGCATCCCGAAACTTTCGATTTGGTGGGGACTAAAACTGCCCAGCGGGAAAAAGCCGATCGCCATTGGCACATTCCGTTGCCAATCATGCGGTTTCCTTGAAGCGTATGCCCGTGAGGACTTAGACGTAAAGTGACGTGGCTGGTTGTAGAAAATCTGGGGATGTGATGACCGATACCTTTGCCGACCTTCCGAATTGCCTCACCATCGTCGAAGGCGATCTGCTCGATCAGCACGTTGATGTCATCGTCAACTCTTGGAATCGGAACATCATTCCGTGGTGGCTGCTGCTGCCTCAAGGCGTTTCAGGTGCCATCAAGAAACGTGGCGGCAAAGCTCCCTTCCGTGAAGTTTCAAAACACGGTGCAATTCCTCGTGGCGGTGCGGTGTTGACTTCTGCTGGCAAACTGCCATTCAAAGGAATCATCCACGTCGCCGGAATCAATATGCTTTGGAGGGCGTCTGAACGATCCATCCGGGATTCTGTCAGGAATGCCATCCAACTGGCCCACGAGAAGGGATTTCAATCCATTGCTTTTCCCCTGATTGGAGCCGGTTCCGGCGGTTTCAATCAGGACGAAGCAAAGGCATTGATGCTGGATGAGATCAGCAAACTCGATACCCAGATTCTGGTGAAGATCGTCGTCTTCAGGAAAGCGAAGACATGACGATTCCGATAGAATTTCTTCCAAACCTTGGTCCAAAAAGCAGCCAATGGCTTCGTGATGCCGGAATCACCACGATTGCGGATCTGGAACAGATTGGAGCCGTTGCCGCATACCAACTGGTCAAGCTGCGACAGCCGAAAGCCAGTCTGAATCTGCTGTGGGCAATTGAGGCGGGTCTGAAAGGGCAAGATTGGAGAGAACTGCCGGAGTCCACAAAACAACGACTTCGTAAGGAAACGGACAGAGTGTGAGATCGTATGAGTAACGCATCTTCTTACAAGCACGTTCAACATGCACCGCTCTGCCTGCTGATCTATATCCTCGCCATCGTTTTTCTCGTGACTGGTATGGTTTTGAAAAGTGAGCCGCCAATCCCGTGGTTGTTCCCGCCGATTGGCTTGCTCATGTTGGTTCTTGCTGCCTCATTTCATCATCTCACCGTGGAAGACCAATTAGACCGGCTGTCCATCGGCTTTGGTCCGATACCACTGTTTCGACGAACAATCCGATACGATGACATCATCAGTGCAGAAATTGGACGCACCACGATTCTTGATGGATGGGGCATTCACATGAGCTTGCGTGGTGGATGGGTCTGGAACTTGTGGGGGCGAGACTGCGTTGTCCTGCAACTTCGAAAGGGTCTCCTGAGAGTTGGGACGGATGACGCCGAAAACCTTGTTGATTTCGTCAATCAGACGATCGGGAAACGGCAACAACGATGACTGCCAATCTATTCACTGATCTTTCCTTAAACCTTCCTGACGAGCTTCTAACAACGCTGCTCATAGCTGCCAATATCCGTATTGAACGGATTGTCTCCCACGGACATGTTTCGCCAGAAAGATTCTGGTATGACCAAGACGAACATGAATGGGTGATTGTCCTGAAAGGAGCAGCGAGACTCAAATTCGAAGACAGCATTGTGGAAATGAAGCCCGGCGATTTTGTGAACATTCCAGCCCACAGAAAACATCGAGTCGAGTGGACGACTCCTGCCGAACCAACAATTTGGCTTGCCGTATTTTACAGAGATTGAATGATAACACTGCGACAACAATTCGACGACCAGCAGTTCGCCAATGAGTACCAGTTGGTGAACGGCGTTTCCATGCACGCTGCGAATCCTGACAACTTCCAGATTCCGCCTGATGTCATCAAGCGACACGTCAGCCCCGGTCAGTTCGTTGAACTGCGGATCGACTCACCAAGATTCTCTGTCCATGAGGATGCTGCTGCGAAATGCACATGTTCTTTGTGCAACGGTGAACTGACAAAGCCGATCCTGCGGCATGACCACCCGGCATCGCTGTTGCCGCTTCCAAAGCAGAACATTCCATCAAGAGGCTGGGGTGAAGATTTCTGGGTTAGATTGTCAGAACGCTGTGGCGACTTCTTTCAGGGCAGTGTGGACAATCCACTCGCTGAAGCTCGGTTGCACGGTCTGAATCAAGGCACTGAGATCTTCTTCCACGAAGACCATATTCTGGCAGTTCATAACATTCATCGTCAGGAGGTTGTTGCCGGAATGGATGAAGCGGATCTGAAAGAACTGACAAAATGGCTGGCTGAATTTCACAGATCGAAACAGGAATGACTTCGGAGATTCCATTTCGTATCTCAGTTGTGGTCGTGATGGTTCTCACGGTGGCTGTTACCGCTTACCACCGTCTTCAGGCGGCGTCTTCCGGCGAAAAGATCTCTCGAAAAGATGAAGGTTACTTGTTTGCCGCTGTGCTTCGTCTGTCGGGCCTATGGCTTTTCATTGCCACGCTCGCCTATGTGATTCGTCCATCGTCCGTGGAATGGGCGACATTTCCGTTGCCAGCGTGGTTTCGCTGGTTGGGTATTGTCACTGGGATCTTGTGCTCATTCCTGATGTACTGGACTCTCAGCAGCCTCGGCAAGAATCTGACAGACACAGTGGTCACAAGAGCCGAAGCGACTTTAGTTATGGACGGACCTTACCGCTGGGTGCGACATCCATTTTATGTGACGGCGGCTTTGCTCATGGGTTCGGTGACGCTGTTGACGGCGAACTGGTTGATCGGACTCGCCAGCCTGTTGGTACTTGGGTTGCTGGCTTTTCGCACGCCAAAGGAAGAACAAAGGCTGATAGACAAATTCGGCCAGCAATATCTTGATTACATGGCAAAGACCGGAAGATTCTTTCCACGAATTTGATCTATGAGACTTATGCTCATAAAAACTGCTTCACCCACCACTGATTCCGTTAGGAAGCCCCCTTCATGCTGTTTCGAACAACAGACAAGTACGATCTGGTCATCTGCGATATTGACGGCTGCTTGTCGCCTGAGTCGCACGCACCGATCAACGGTCCAGCTCTTTCAGCAATTGCTGACCACAATCGTCAGGCAATTCAGAACCGTGATCGGCCAGTAGTCACACTGTGCAGCGGAAGACCGATTGGGTTTGTTGAGTGTCTATGCCGCCTCATCCACAACACGGTTGTTCCCTGCATCGGCGAAAACGGAGTCTGGATATGGCGACCTGCTGACAACTCGTTTGAGTGCGAGCCAGCCATCACTGAGGAACATCTTGAGGTTGTTCATGAAGCCCGCAAGCTCATCAGGTCGCTCTATCAGGCACGTGGCGTCATTCAGCAGCCGGGAAAATCCGCCTCTGTCGCTCTGTACCATCCCGATACGGAATACCTTCGTTCCATCTTTCCGACGATCGCCGATGAGTTTCAGAAACGTGACTGGCCGATTCGAGTCTCGATGACGTGGCTCTACATCAACTGTGATCTTCAGCACGTCAACAAGGGAACGGCGATTGATCGCTTGCTGGCTGAGACCGGCATTGATCCTGAACGAACAGCAGGAATCGGCGATACGATGGGAGACAGGTTCATCGCTGAGCGTGTTTCGTGGTTTGGCTGTCCTGCGAATGCTGAAGCGGAAATCAAGAAATCAGCAGCCTGCGTGTCGCCGCATCCGGAAGTTGAAGGTGTACTGGATATGCTGAAACGGTTGTCTCAGTGACGCTTATGGTAGAATCATTTTCCATCAAAGTGATGATTCAGGATTCACAGCGAAGAACTGAATTGTGTGTGAGACGCAACTGCATCAGCGTGAACAGAACGGGACGAACAATGATTCTTGAGGAGCATGAAACGATTGTCCGGCAAATCGTGGAGGAATCGAATCACGAACCAAAGGAGGCAGGCAAGAGTCGTATCCTCATGGGATGGCGTGCGAAGCTGGAAAAGGAACCGCCACATTTGCGGCTTCACCAGATTGACGAGATCGTGCGAGAAGTCCGGCGAAGACTCGGAACCGCTCCTTGATGCTTAACGACTGGTGCAGGATCAGGGACAATGCTGGCCGCTGGTTTGGACTTCGGAGCGTCGAAGGTGATCGGCATAGTGCAAGAGAAAAAGTACATCAAGATCGCTGAGACGAGGATAGTTGAGGGATAGCCACGAATTCCACTACCCACAAGAAAGCACATCATGCCGAAGAAAACCCCAGCGAAGAAATCCTCAACCGCAAAGCGGAAGATTCCATCGAGCAAATTCTCCAAGTCTCAAACGAAACTCCCATCCAGAACACTTCCGACGGGGACATCCAGGATTTCGTCCCGGAAGATTCCCAAAGCCCCTTCAGACGCAAAGAAAAAGACGGTCGAACCGCTCCCTGATCGCCCGGCGAATGAAGAGGAGCGGCATGAACAGATTGAAAAGTTGAAAAATGCGTTGAAGGGGATGAGCGAGTCAAAGTGAAGTTCATTCTGGAGACGCTACATGGGCCGGTTTGAGTTTTTCTTTGGAAGCACGTCTGCCTTAATCGTCGAAGTCTGTAGTGCTCCCAGGATCCTGGACCAGCAGACATGCTGCGCAAGAGAGAGGCGGCGGCGATTCTTTGGCGCAATGAAGTCAGAGGATTCAAACATTGGTTCGGCACAAATTACGATGACGCAATCGCACGGCTGATGCGGGTACTGGCCGACAAAGGGATGCCGCAATTCGTGGCGGACCTGACGGTTGACCTGCAGAACAATCACAAACCGAAGAGTGAGACAGAATGACTGATGAACCACAAGGGAATGAGATGCCGCTGGATCCAGAGATGCGGCAGCAATTCGTCGGCGTAATGAGCATGTTGCCCTCAAGACCCACGATGACGATCCTTGCCGTGATCGCCAACGTCGCTGTCTTTGTCGCCATGGTTGCGTCGGGGGTGGACATCATGAACCCAAATGCACAGACTCTGATCGACTGGGGAGCCGATTTTGGACCACGCACGTTGAACGGCGAATGGTGGCGAATGGTCTCCTGCACGTTCCTGCATTCTGGGATCATCCACCTCGGCATGAACATGTTTGTGCTCTGGGGGCTGGGCCGACTCACGGAACGATTCGTTGGCTCAATGGGATTTGCCGTTGCCTACATGATTTCGGGAGTTGCCGGAAGCATTGTCAGCCTCGCATGGAACCCGCAGGGAATCTCAGTGGGCGCATCGGGTGCCGTGTTTGGAGTGGCGGGAACACTGCTGGGTTTTGTGGTGTGTCATCGAGCTATAAAGAAACATCACTCGGCGGCCTGGCAGTTAACATTAGTGAATGCTGAAACGAATGTACATCGACTGTTCTGGCGTGCCGGGTCAGGAACTCATCCCAGGTCCCCCTGTAGGAATCAATCATGCCGATTCACCTTACCGCTTTAGGGCGTCGTCGTTTCCTTCAAGCCGTTGGCGCGAGCATTCTGGTGTGTGGACGCCATGCGACGGCGTCCGAAACTTCTGGTGTTGAAACCGATCTGGTCTATCTGCTGAACGACACGCACATCGGCGAGAAACACCCGGAGGATTCGCCGGTTCCCAGCCATCTTCGTCAGGTTGTCATGGAATTGATCGACCGGCCAACAAAGCCGGCGTGTGTGCTGATCAACGGTGATTTGGCTCTGACGGACGGCCAGCCTGGTGACTATCGGCATTTTGCAAAGCTGATTCGACCGCTCCAGGATGCCGGAGTTGAAACTCATTTAACGCTCGGCAATCACGACAACCGCGAGGCGTTTTACGAGGTGATGAAAGAGCAGCGACCGGATCATCCACCGATCGAGTCACGACATGTTGCCATCGTCGAAACAGCGCATGCCAACTTCTTCCTGCTCGACTCGCTACAAAAAACGATGGTGACTCAGGGAACCATCGGCGAGCTGCAACTCAAATGGCTCGCATCGGCCCTGGAGGCTGTTCAAACCAAACCTGCGATTATTGTGACACATCACAATCCCCGACTGGGCGGAGATCCGTTGCACTTTCCGGGCGGTCTGATTGACTCTCAGGAGCTCTGGAAGGTTATCGGGCCGCGCAAGTGGGTCAAAGCCTACATTCACGGCCACATCCATGATCGCGGCTACGCAGAACACGAGGGGATTCACATCCTGAACACACCGGCCACGTCATACGTTGCCGATCCGAAGACATCGACGACCGGTTGGACAACTGCTCGACTATCGTCAGAAGGTGTCACACTCACGACGCACACGACGGATCAAATGCACGAGTGGAATGGGGAAACGAAAACGCTGACGTGGCGATCAGCATAGATGTGAGGCGTGGTAACTCATGGTATCAGCAGCAAAAGGTCCGTGGGTGATGTCATCCAGTCATCCAGTGCATGAAGCACTGTCCCTCGAATATCTCGCGGTACAGGGACTGGTGAGTCTATTCACAATCTGGCAGTAGCGCACGGCAGGGAAATGAACCGCCCGGTGCGGACCCGCATGTCAGGTGGTGTGGGAGGGGCCTCGGAGCAATCCGGGTCCCTATCCCGATCTTTGTTCGGCCCGCTGTACTAAAATGTCCCCATGTCTTTCTTGGCGACCGGACGAGGGCCAGGCCATTTGATGAAATTGATCAGCAAGCTTAAAGCGACGCCGAAATTCGCTCCGGCGATGATCAACCAGGTCACATCCTGCCTATGGTACGTCTCGAAGCGGGGGTTGCCGGCTACGCTCGAAAAAGCAACCAGCCCTATACACGTAGCGAGCACAGCCATCACAGCTTGAACAAGCCGCAAGCCTCCTTCACCTTGCTCTCGTTTGGTGCGCTCCCATCCTCTGATTGGATTGAATTCATGGCCTTGTCCTCGTTTAGTTGTGTGAGCCACACTGCGGCAACTGCGCCGTAGGTTTCGGTAGTGATTCGTGTGCGGGCCGAACGACCGCCGTAACCGGAGTTGCGGCCAAATGATTGTGAATTTGAGAAACCGTCAACCGCAACTCCGGTTCACGGCATTGTTCGCACGCGCGTTGCGTTTTGGCCGCGCTGAGTTTTGCAGCTCGACCGCACCGCGTTGTGCTGACTCGACAGACTTTAACG
>JBBQSE010000395.1:0-8464 GCA_038214195.1 Planctomycetales bacterium | reverse complement strand
AGTATATTGCGATGTCACCCCGCAGGAACGGCTGTGTATTCCGAAGACTTGGCATTGCATAGGGGATAAACATCCAGCATGACATGATCGCCACCGGGCCGAGTGCAGCCCATGCGAGAAATGGCCAGAGTACTCCTCGCTGCGGCGAATCATTCGCAGGGCTCGCGGTGGAACGTGCTCAAACCAGCGACTCAGGAAATCGGCAGGCGAGAGAGACATCCGCTTTTCCTGAATGGGGAAAGGGAGGAGGCAGGCGAATTGTTTATCATGGACCTATTCGAGTTTAATCTCGAACAGGGTGGGCCAGTTTTTGCCGGTGACGAACAGTCGATCGGCTTTTTCGTCCCAGGCGATGCCGTTGAGGACGGCTTCGCGATCGTTCCTGACTTCGCGCGGCCGTAAGTGAGACAGGTCGATCCATTCGGTGACCTGACCGGATTCCGGATCGATGCAGGCGATGCGGTCTTCGTACCAGACGTTCGCCAGGATCTGTCCGTTGACAAATTCCAGTTCATTCAATTTGGTCAGCGCTTTGTAGCCAGATTTGACCCGGAGCTTCTTTTCCAGTTTGAATGTTTCGGGATTGATGAAGCGCAGGTCGGCACTGCCGTCGCTGAGGATCAAAGAGTGGCCATCATGGGTGAGGCCCCAGCCTTCGGCCAGTTTTGAATCGATGGCGCTGTACCGGACGTAGCCCGTTTGCTGAAGAGTCCTGGCGTCGTAGACGAGCAGATAGCCGTTTCTCCATGTGAGCTGGAAAATTTGATCTTTCCAGGTCGTGACGCCCTCACCAAAGACATCGTCGGAGTTTTTTTGGTCACTGACAGACTTGCCGGATTCGATTTCGACAAGTCGCAGCCGTGACTTTTGATACTGACCGGTGCCTTCAAGCAGTTGTCCATTGTGGACCGCGAGTCCCTGACAGAAGGCCGTGCGATCGTGGGGATACGCCTTAACGAGCGTCGCCCGTCTAACCGGCGGGGCGGAAGCTTCGGCGGATGGCTTTGGGAGCAGGATTGCGGAGGCAGCCGCGACGACTGCGACACACAGGACTGCAATCGGCATGACGGTTTTCACGGACATGATGGCAATCCTGCGCCAAAAAGGCTCCTGAAGGCCGGGTAATGAGTCTGGCTCGGGACGGACAGGGATGTCCATCCTACTCGGCTTTGGGCTCAGTTTCCGATTTCTCCGCGTCCTTATGTCCGGCTTCACCGTGTTCTGCGTGGTCATGGTCATCGTGAGCATCGCCATGCTCGTGGCTGTGTGGTTCCAATTCTGCCACAAATTGCTTTCCATCCATCGTGGCGCTCAGATCGCCGTCGAGTTGCTCCTCACTTTTGATCGCTGCAGGAACATCCGTCCCTGCGAACACCCAGCGGGACGCGGTTTCCGCAGTTTCACCATCCAGCGGCATAGGCTTGGACGCGACTGGCTTGTGCGCATCACCTTCATGCAGTTCCAGAGTGACGTCGGACGCCGCATGTGCTGCGCCGACTTCCGCACCGTAGAAATAAACCGTGATATCGCGGGTGGCTGCATCGAAAACGAGTTCGGCGTGATGACCGTGCGCATCATCCAATTCGAGCACATGGCCGCCGTGTTTGCCAGCATGACCATGGTCATGGTCATGATCGTGGTCATGGCCTTCACTCAGCGGGGCCTTCTTGTAGTCCTGGTAATTGGTGTCGTCGCAACCGACGATTCCAAACATGGCGATCGCCAGTGACACAATCCAATATCCGTTTCGCATGAATTCTCATCCTTACTTACGCCAATCGCAATTTTTGGAGCGATCGACAGCAAATTGCCGAAAGTACAGATCACCAATGGGAAAGCCATCGCAAATCCCGGCCCGATTCTAGGATGCAAATGCGACCTGGTACAGACTGAGCGGAAAAAACGCCCGGTTCGTCTTGCGATTGAGCGTTATCATTCGGGCGGATTCGCGGAACGGTTCCTGACTTTGGGTTGAGCGAAGCAAATTGGGAAACTGGCGTCACTGCGGCTAGAATCCGGTGGAAATCGAATTCTAAGGCGAACGGCAGAAAACAAATGACCAACAGAAGCCCGGCTTCTCCAAGAAGCCGGGCTTCTAAACCGGTATGTTACCATCTGCCGCTCGCCTAAATGAAAAACGCGGATTGTGAATGTTGTCTAATGAGATCACGATGCAAGCTAAATTCCTGTGGGCTCTATTGCTGTTTTGCGTCTTGCTGGCCAGACCCTGCCGTTCTGACGAAGCGGCGGATGTCACATCTTCAAATGCCTCGCTGGCCTTTCGACTGAAGACACTCGACGAGGGTTTTGTTGAAATCAAATCCGGCGAAAAGATGGTGACGGTCGTCTGCTTTGTTGGGACCGAATGTCCGCTCGTGCAGTTGTACAGTGTGCGATTGTCGCAGATGGCGGATGACTTCCGGGAACGCGGCGTGCAGTTCATCGGCATCGACAGCAATCGGCAGGACACAGTCCAGGATCTTCGCCAGTACCTGCAACGCCATCAACTTTCGTATCCGCTGGTGCGAGACGAAGGCAATGTGGTGGCCGATCAGTTTGGGGCGACACGGACTCCGGAAGTTTTCGTGCTGGACAAGAATCTGTCCGTCACATATCAGGGAAGGATCGACGATCAGTACGATCCGGGAATCACGCGGAGCGCGCCCACTCGGCAGGATCTCCGCATTGCGATTGAGGAGACGCTGAGCGGAAAACGCGTCGCGGTGCCAAAGACCGAAGTCGTCGGCTGCAAGATAGGCAAGTTCAAGCGGGATCCGTCAACGGCTCACAATGTGGCTGGGACTGGCAATGTGACTTACTGCAAAGAAGTCAGTCGCGTCTTTCAGCGACATTGTGTCGAATGTCACCGCAAGGGCGAGATCGGTCCGTTTTCGCTTGAGGCGTACGAGGACGCGGTCGGATGGGCGGACACGTCGATGGAAGTCATTGACAACGGGCGGATGCCGCCGTGGCATGCGGATCCGAATCATGGCAACTTTTCAAACGCGCGTTTCATGCCGGAGGCGGATAAACAAATACTGCGTGACTGGATCGCGGCGGGAACTCCGGAAGGCGACCTCGCTGATTTGCCGGAACCCATTGAATACAGCAATGGATGGCAATTGAGACGCGAGCCGGATCTGATCGTCGAAATGCGAGACCAACCGTACGTCGTGCCGGCGGAAGGCACGGTCGAATACCAGTACTTCGTCGTCGATCCGAAGTTTACCGAAGACAAGTGGGTGACGGGAGCTCAAATTATTCCCGGAAATCGTTCTGTCGTGCATCACGCCATTGTGTTTATTCGTCCGCCGGATGGTTCAGAGTTTCGAGGCATCGGCTGGCTGACGGCATACGTTCCGGGCCAGCGTCTCGTGGAAATGCCTCCGGGCCACGCAAGGAGAATTCCAGCGGGCTCGCGCCTGGTGTTTCAAATGCACTACACCGTAAACGGTTCTGTTCAGGAAGACACGACGAAGGTCGGAATCACCTTTGGTGATCGGGACGATGTGACTAGCGAAGTGATCACTCTGATTGGAATCGATCAGGAGTTTGAGATCCCTCCGAACGCCGCGAATCACGAGGTCTCGGGCAAGATTCGCGGTCTACCGAAAAACGGGCGCGTGTTGGGTGTCGCTCCCCACATGCATGTGCGTGGCAAAGAGTTTCGATTGTTCTCGGATCGCGACGGGAGCTCTGAGACATTGCTGCAAGTGCCGAACTACGACTTCAACTGGCAGCATTCGTACGTCTTTGCAAAGCCGCTGGAACTGGAGGGCATCGAGCAACTTCGATTCAAGGCGACGTTTGATAATTCTTCCGGCAACCCGTTCAACCCGGATCCGTCGCAGTGGGTGACCTGGGGCGATCAGACCTGGGAGGAAATGGCGGTTGTCTTTTTGGAAGTGGCTGAGCCGTTGGATCGTCCAAAATCGGCAGAGGCACCAGTGGTTGTACAGGTTCCCGACTCATCACCAGAACGTGAGGCGAGGATCAGGAAGTTTGTTGATGACTTCTTTGCCCAGGTAGATTCGAACGGCGACGGGGTCGTTGCCAAAGCTGAAGCGCCGCTTGCGATGCGTGGTTCGTTTTATCGCTTCGATCGCAACGGGGACAACATTGCGACGAAAGACGAAGTGCGGCAGTTGGCGGAGAGTCGGATCGCAGAGTAGTAGCAGAAGTCATGAGACTTGTAGCTACGAAGAATTGGGACGAGGGATCTGGGTACATTTTTATGAAATCTGTATTTGACCGTTTCATGGCGTGGACCGTGGATCATCGCGGGATCACGTTTTTTGCGGTCGTTCTGATCAGCGTGCTGGCAGTTGTTGGGCATACGCGGCCGCATGTGGTGCGGCAGATTTTTGCCAGGCAGCAGACTCCAAAAGTCGTTGCCGAGGTAAACAAAGCTCAGGAAGAATGGCGGGAAGTGCCGAACGTGGATCCCGTGAGTTTGTCAGATTCCGACGCCGTGCTTGTCGTTCAGTCGCCGGAATTCTTTACGCCTGATGGTGCGAAGGCGATGCGGCATGTGGTTGAGCAACTGGAGCAGCTCGACTACGTTCGCTCGATCTTATGGATGGATCGGGTTCCGATTCTGAATATCTTTGGGCTACCGGAACCCCTGTTTCCCCGGTCCGAAGCGTCAGCAGAGCGTTTTGCCGCCACTCAGGATAAAGCGATGAAGCATCCGCTGGTTGGCGGTCAGTTGCTTTCGGAGGACGGGAAGACGCAGTTGCTGCTTGTGTCGTTTGATTTCGATTTCATTCGTTCCAACGAGCAATGCACGATCGAACTTCGCACCGCCGCCGAAAAAGCGGCCGCCGATTTCCCGGCGGTGCCGCTGAGTTTCCAGGTGACCGGTCGTTTGCCGGCGTACATCACGGCGATGGAAGCTCACGAAGCAAATCAGGTGAAATACCAGGTAATCGGGTACAGCGTAATTTTTGTGATGGCGACTATTTTGTTTCGTGGGATCCGAGCTGTGCTGATTGTGTCATTGGCACCCATCGTGGGCGTCTTCTGGACACTGGGGTTTCTGCAGTTTTTCAACCTGCAGGACAACCCATTTAACGACGTGATCCTGCCTGTGCTTGTCAGTCTCGTGGGGCTGACCGATGGCGTGCATTTGATGGTGCAGCTGCGCAAACTCCGGGCCAGCGGGCTCCCGGAACGTGTCGCGGCGCGGACCGCGTTGCAGCAGGTTGGATTCGCCTGCATGCTCACATCACTGACAACCGCCATCGGACTGGGATCGCTGGCGCTTGCTCACAACATCTGGGTTCAGGAATTCGGCTGGTGCAGCGTCATCGGCGTGACTCTGATGTTCGTCGCCGTCATTACCATCATCCCGCTCGTGTGCTCGACGTGGATCGGGAAGAACATACACCTCGGACATGACAAGAGTTTGATCGATCGCAATCTGACCCGGATCGGCGAACTTGTGGAATTCGTTCTGAAGTATCCTCGGACAGTAAGTCTGATCGGCATTGGATTAACCCTTGTGTGCTTTGCTGTATCCCTCACGCTGCGTCCGGACGAACGCCGAGCCAACTCGCTGCCGGAACACAGCGAAGCCTATCAGGCGCTGAATCACATGGATCAGGTTCTGGGCGGGCTGGAGATTGCTCGCGTGGATGTCTCGTGGACCAGCGTCATAGGTGATGATTCCGGCGAAATTCTGCAGGTCGTGTCGGAGGTCGATGATTTGCTGCACACGGAGCCGCTGATTGGCTATCCCCTGTCGATTAGGAATCTGGTGGAATCGTTGCCCGGTGAAGGCGACAGCGACGATCGGATGATGATGCTGGAGTTGCTGCCTCCGCAACTTAAGCGTGCCTTCTTCACGCCCGAACGTCGCTCGGCCACCGTGACTTTTCGCGTCCAGGACCTGGGGATTGCGAAGTTCGGACCAGTGTTTACACGACTGGAAGCAGGACTGCTGCAGATTGCTTCGCGCCATCCTGAATTCAAATTGGCTCTGGAAGGTGATGCGATCTGGCGCTGGAAGAATCTGTATCAGATCGTGGTCGATCTCGCGACAAGTCTGGGGACGGCGTCAGTGATCATTTTTATCATCCTGGGGCTTGCCTATCGTTCTTTGCGAATTGGTTTGATCTCGATATTCCCCAATGTTTTTCCTCTGGCTGTCACCGGAACCTGGCTGGTGTTCGCCGGGTACAATCTGGAACTGGTGAGTGTCTGCGCCTTTACCGTGTGCCTCGGAATTGCCGTGGACGACACGATTCATTTTCTGTCGCGTTACGATGACGAGCGACATAAGACCGACGACCGCGAAACGGCAATTCGCCGCGCTTTCACAGGTGTTGGCGTTTCGCTGGTGATGACAACGGTCGTGCTGGTGGCTGGCTTTTCGACAGTCGCCTTTAGCGATTCCCGCGACCACCACATCTTCGCCACGATGGGGGCAATCACGATTGGCTGCGCTTTAATAGGTGACCTCGTGATTTTGCCTGCGTTGATTTCGTGGTTCGGGCCGAAGTGAACGCAATGATCGCTCGAACAATAAGTGAGCGGCAAGGCGCTAGCCGCCGGTAACTTACACTGCCAAATACCGGCGGCTAGCGCCTTGCCGCTCACTCGATATCGGACATATTTTCCCGAGCGATGCTAAGGCTTGATCCAGGGCACTACTTCATCAGAACCGAGCGTTCAGGGCTGACTTCAGCCGACCCAAATCGATTCAGCACGAGTTCGACGATCCGTTCGGCGGCGCGGCCGTCGCCGTATGGATTTGAGTCAATCTGCATGGCTGCGTAAGCCTCGTGGTTCGTCAGCAGTTCACGGACTTCGCGAACAACGCGGTCGGGATCGGTGCCGATGAGTTTGGTGGCTCCGGCGTCCATTGCTTCAGGCCGCTCGGTTGAATTGCGAGTCACCAGAACGGGTTTCCGGAGCGAGGGAGCTTCTTCCTGAACGCCGCCGGAGTCGCTCAGAATCAGCGTCGCCTGATCCATCAGCCAGATAAATTCAGGGTAGTCGGCGGGAGGAATCAGATGCACGTTCTTGCGGCCGGACAGAATCTCAAACACCGGACCACGGATTTTGGGATTCAGATGGACCGGGTAGACAAATTGCACCTGAGGAAACATATCGGCGAGCCGTCCAATTGCAGTGCAAAGATTGCGTATTCCGTCGCCGTGGTTTTCGCGACGATGGGCCGTGATTAGAACCATCGGACGACCGGCAATATCAGGATATTTTTCGATCCACATCCCTGAGTTCAATCGTTCCTGTGTGACAGCCAGTTGCAGAGCGTCAAGAACTGTGTTTCCAGTCACGACAACATCGTCGGTCGCATAGCCCTCTCGCAGCAGGTTCTGACGAGCGGCCTCAGTCGGCGCGCAGTGCAGTGCCGTGGTCAGCGAACACACGCGGCGGTTGAATTCTTCGGGAAACGGCGAATCGATGCTGTCGGTTCTCAGGCCAGCTTCCACATGGACGAATGGGATCCTTGCATAGAATGCGGCGATGCTGGCACACAACGCGGTGGTCGTATCGCCCTGTCCAACGACGCAGTCCGGTTTTGTTTCTGCAATTGTGGCGGACAGCATCTGCAGACAGCGGGCCGTCAGATCCGACAATGTCTGGTTGGGCTGCATCAGATTCAGATCCCGATCGACGCGGATGCCGAAATATCGAACGACCTGATCGAGCATTTCCCGATGCTGCCCTGTCGAGCAAACGATGGATTTGACTCTGCGATCGCGCTGTGCGGCGAGGACAACGGGAGCCATTTTGATGGCTTCCGGACGAGTTCCAAAGACACACAGCATGCGGTAGGCAGACATTGTTCAAGACTTTCAATTCTGTTGAGTTAGCAGCACGGCGTCGCGTACTGCGTAAATTCGGATTCGTGGAGAAATGACAATCGGCGCAAGCCAGCGACGAGTATTGGCGGATTCTTCGCCCTGAGACAGCAGCGATTCAAAAAATTGATTCGCATCTTTCGGCTGTACATCAGGGAAGACGACAACGCGGTTGATGCGGTACTTGCGGATCAGGCGGATGACTTCATCGTCCGTCCAGATTCGCGAGGTGTAGGTTGTTGACGTCAGCCCAATCGTGCCTTGCTGCAACACCTCTGCGAGCATGTGTGATTCATCCGACAGAATCGTGGTCCCAACAAGCAGTTCGCGGGCGGTTGTCGAGCCAGCCATTGTTTCAAATTGCTGATCGACGATTTGGTTCACGAGTCCAAATCGATGCACGTATGCCTGAACTTCAGCGGCGACACGAAACTGACCGCCGACAACTCCAACAATCCACAGAGTTGCCCCGGCAACAAGTACGCGGCAAGACCATGTGGACCAATTGAGGCGAGCGATGATGTCAGAGATTGCCAGCAGTGCGAATGGGATGATCGGGAAGAACATCCTCGGAGACAGATTGATCGAAGTTGTCGTTTCAAGGGCGACAAGAGCTGCGACAGAAACGCAGGGGT
>JBBQSE010000394.1:0-8469 GCA_038214195.1 Planctomycetales bacterium | reverse complement strand
TGATACGCCGTATGCGCTCGGCCGTACTCGGATGCGTACTTGTCCATTCGGCGGGGCGGCTGTGCAGTGCTTCGATGAGTGTGGCGGTCTGCTCCGTTGGCAGCACATCCGCCTGATAGGCTACAAACATTGGAAAATTATCCAGCGCGCGGCCTTCACGCAGAAACTGCGACGACGAGCGTTTCGCAATCGTTTCCGCGACTGACAACAGTCCGATTCGTTCGAATGCCGCAACCGTGGAAGGTATGCCGGACACTCGAGCCGCATATTGATCGGCGTCAAATTCCATGTGACGTGAGAGACTGCGACTGACAAACAAACCCAGATAACGAAAGCCGGTAAGGATTTTTCGGACGCACCAGACCATCAGTTCGGCAAGCAGCAGCACCCAGCTAAGCTGAGACGGCAACTCACTGGAAGCTTTCGACAGCTTTCGGTCCAGTGCATCGCGTTCCACAGAGACGCGCCGGAACCAATGATTGATCGATTCGATGATAAAGTAGAATCGCATCGCCCAGAACTGAGAGAAGTGGCCGAATTCGTGAGCAATCACACTGGTGAATTGCGGAAGCGTCAGCCCCTCGGCGAGCGGAAGACCGATTGTCAGCACGAGCCGATTTGTGAACACGGACCAGCCAGTTGCGAAGCCTGCCGAAGCATTGACCTCCTGATCAATATCAATTCGGATCGGACGCGGTGACCGCATTACGTCACAGAGTCGGTCGATGTATTCAAACAGTAAGGGCTCCTGGCTGCGTTCGACGGAATTCGGTACGCTGCGACGGCTGCGACTTCGGAAAAATGGCTTGAGCATGAACACGACCAGGACGCCGCCGATAATCCCCGGGGCGGCGTATAAAAGGAGTACGAAGATCTTTCCCTTGCCCTGAGCCTGATCCAGCAAGCCGCTCAGCCATTCGCTGTAAGCAAAGTGCCAGTAAACTCCATAAGCGGTGAGACCAATCAACGCAACATACACGATTGGAAGAAGCACCATGATTCCGGCGACGAGCCCAAGTGCAATCAGATAGCCGAGTGAAGTCCTGACCGGAACGATGCTCACGGGCAATGCCGCCATCACCTCGATGCGCGAGGGCCGTGTTGAGGTGCTCATTGTCGGGCGGTGTGGCGGTGAGATTGCCTGACTGGTTTGGCGACGCACTACCTGCGGAATTACTATCTTTTCGCCACACTTGCACTTCGCTTTTTTTCCGGCCCAGTCAACGGGAACCTGAAATGTTCGCGAACAAACGGCACATTGGACTTGCACCATCGCTGGCATAAATAAACTCCGGACTGGCATCGATGTGCCTCAGCCAAAGAACAGCCCCGAAATACGGTCCCGAAACGTACGTCAGGCTTTCCAGCCAGACATGGAGAAGGCCGAGTCAGCCTGGAAAGGCTGACGTACTTGATTTCGGAACTATATCAAAGGGGAAAAAATGGAGGACCTCAGTACACGTAAAACGATCCAGAAAAGCAGACGTGCTGCGAAACGACTTCAGATCGCCTGAGTGGAGACGACTTTCCAGGGCCGTCTCAAACAGTGAAGACTGCGATTTTGCTGCAGGCATTTCCGTTGATTGGATCTGACTGATTGAACCCTCAGTGAGTTTGCGTGTCATCAGGAGACAGACCGAACAGTTTTAGAAGCAGGCATTGTGCCACTGGATTCGGATCGTCACGTCATTCAGATCGTTAAGCCCATGACACCGTCATTTTCCATGTCAGCCATTGCCGAGGATCCAGCGGATAGGCCAGCGCGTCCCCGTTGTGGGCAGTCGCGGCAAACGCCGCGAAATGATCGCGTGGGATTGGACAGGAACGCTCTCGATCGACGGGCCGTCGTAGCGGGTGGGTTTGTGATTCCTCGTTTTCTGACGAGTCGGATTGGTCGGAAATGGACGACAATCCTTGCGGAATTACGGTCCGCTTCATGGTCCAACGCGGAATTTCACGGAATGGTTCACGCACTGTCCGAGTTTGTGGAAACCTGTGCGATCGGCACATGGAATCAGCCTCGACACGGCTCAGGACTGCTGGTGGGACAACCGCTGACAGCTGGCTGGCGGCGACGTCTTTATGTGTGCCCGGACAGCGATCAGCTCAAATGGATCCCGTCTTCCGCCAAACTCGAAGGATCAGCCTGCTGGTAGATTTTTCATGGCGAGGCACGTGCGGGGATTGCAGGAAAAGCTGCCGGAACTCAGTATAATCCGCTGTTTGACAGCGGTGCTGAGCAGGCAGATGTGAAAAATGTGTGATGTTATTGGCAAGCACCCCCCTGGAGTGCGTATGCTTCCTTGGCGTGGCTGAGCCTTCGCGCTGATGGATCGGCAACCGTTAGAATTCTTATTGGATCAGGCTCGGAAACGGCAGGAGACTGCGATGACCAGTTCTGTACTGGAACGACCGACTTTGGTATTGAATCGAAACTGGCAGCCTGTTGCCGTATCAACCGTCGCGCGTTCGCTGATTAAAGTGTGGAATGAATCGGCTCGGATTGTGGATCCGTCGAGCTTCCAGATCTATGCCTGGGAAGACTGGGCAAAGATTCGCCCGGCCGATGGCGATCCCGTCATTCGGACCCAGTGGTTGACGCTAAAGGTTCCGGAAGTCATCACGCTTACGCGCTACGATCGGCTTCCCGTCAAGATCGTCGCTTTCAGCCGACGCAATGTGTTCAAGCGGGACTGTTTTATGTGCCAGTATTGCGGTTGCAAGCCCGGCAGCGAGGAGCTGACGATCGACCACATTGTGCCACGCTCACGCGGCGGGCTTTCCAGCTGGGTGAATTGTGTTCTGGCCTGCATTGAGTGCAATACTCGAAAGGCCAATCGCACGCCGGCTCAGGCGGGAATGCCACTCCGCAACACGCCAACCCGTCCGCTCTGGAATCCGCTTTATGCGCCTCATGGCGTGCGGATTGAAAGCTGGTCCAAGTTCGTGAGCGAAGCGTACTGGAACGTTGAACTCGAAGAAGCCTGATTCGACGGTTCCAGTTATTCCGAATGATCCGGATTTGACGCGAGTCCGAACTCGGAAGAATGGAACTCTTTGTCAGAGTCGGCAGAGGCTGAAGAATCGGACGGCCTGCATTCGATCTCGCAAAGCAGGCAGCCTGACGTCCTGCATAGGATGGAAGGCTGCCGGTTTGCCCGGAAAGGAATCTCATGCGAGCCCTCGTTTTTCTGCTGTTGGCCTGTGCCTGTCTCTCTGCACTCTCCGGATGTCATTGCTTCCGCTGCACCAATCGTGTGAACGATCATCTGGATGACCTGACGGACATCAACGACTTTCGTTTCAAACTGGACAGAGTGTACTGCGAGAGACTGGATGCCACACGCTGGTGCATGCACGGACCGTGTTCGCGTAACGGCTGCCGCTAAGATTCGGCGGAATCTACTGCTTGGATCAACCATCGCAACTCGCCAGCGCACAGGCGAGCAGTTTGTCGATGGAAAGATCGTTGCAATCGTTTTTCCTTAACAAATGCCCTCAATCGAAACCGCTGCCTATTCCGAAAGTATTGCTACAGGGGTTTGTGCGACACAGGATTCCGGGGGGCCGGGTACACAGTCGCACAATACGGCATTCAAGTGGCGCAATCATTTTCGTCCGCAGCACGCATCGCTGCCGGGGGCGGCGAATTGGATTGTCGCCAGCTAAGCAGGTATGAGGCGATTGGGGGGATCATGCCATTCCGGACAAGCAGCACTGCGCAAGCAGCGTCTGAAACGCTGACAATTTGTTGCCCGAGCCAGCGGTCACACTATGCCATCGGGAGCATTTCCATGATCATTGCGAACCTCCGGAATGTTCCGGGGTTCACCTCGATCACCAGGATGCTCGCCCTGGGCATAGTGGCTTCGGTATTTTGCACTTCCGCCACAAACTGTTCCGCCGACCAGTTGAGAGAGCTTGCTGAAAAAGCCGGAATCCGGATTCAGGCGGACGGTGATTCTTCAGACAGTTCAGAAAATCAGGCACGCTCGGCCATTCCGCTCAACCTAATGACGCAGGAAAATCGCCAGCGGGCTCAGTTGATTATCAAAGAACGCAGCCAGTTTCGCCGTCTGCCATCGCTCCAGTACACGATTGACGAGCCCATTTATCGTTACTTGCTCAAGCATCCCGATGTGGCTGTCAGCACGTGGCGCGTGATGGGAATCTCACGGTTCGAAATGTGGCAGACCGGGCCGGCGGAATATGAGGCGAAGTGTCTTGATGGATCGGAAGGCATCGCCGATATTTTGTATCAGGACGAAAACCAGATGGTGTTTGTCTGCGCGGGCAGTTACCACAACCCACTGCTGCCGCGACCAATGGAAGCGTCCGCGCTGATCTGGTTTCGGTCGGTCTACACACCGAATGTTGAAGGCACTCACGTCGTCACTCAGAAGGCCGATGTCTTTGTGAGATTTCCATCCAGTGGCGTGTCGGCGATCGCCAAAGTGCTGACGCCCGTGACGAATGCACTCATGGACCGCAACTTGTTCGAAGTCTCGTTGTACGGCAGCATGATGTCGCGTGCCGTTCGCGATGAGCCCGAGTGGGTCGTGCAGGTCGCTCAGCAGTTGGAAGGCGTATTGCCGCAGCGAAAAATGGAACTGACCGAGGTCGCTCGAAAACCGCGAAACGTCAATCGCAACGGAAAGATGAGCCATGCGGCGATGCCAGCGGCAGATCGCGCCATGATTCAGTCTCCACAGTTGTTGTTCCTTGATCCGCCCAATGAAGCAGCGACCCTCGCTGTTGTTGATTCAAATCCCGCAGCTTCCGGTGCTGGCGGCACAGGTGCTTCCAAGATCGAACTGATACCGGGCAGAGACAAATCAGCCACGAATTCGAGTGCGAGTGCCAGTGCCATACCGGTCCGACCGGTTTCCAGCTCGACACCCGGCAATCTGATGCTGATTCCCTATTCAGGGCCCGCTGCACGACGTTCACCGCTGGCAAATCTCGAAGACTCGACCACCCCGAGTCCCCAAACTAGACGCTCCGACGACGGATATAGCCTGCAGCCCGTCGTCGTGCCCCCGACTGGACCGACCGCAACCGGTCCAGTCGGTAGCGCTTCTTCCAACTGAGATCCGTCATGCACACGTGTGTCCTCGTTGTGTGCGGGTTTCTTGACTCCACACGTTGTGTGCGAGCCCACACGTTGTGCGCGGGTCCACACGTTGTGCGCGGGTCTCCTGACCCCGCACAAGTCGCGACCGAAGGTCTCCCGCTGTCAACGCCACGCAGCCAAGGGGGGAGACCTGCGGTCGGCCGGGTGGCTCGGTCTGGAGACCGGCCACAACAGAGTCGGGAGACCGGCCACAACAGAGTCGGGAAACCGGCCACAACAGGCCGGCCACAACAGGCAAAAATAGTCAGATCGCTTTGTTTATCGAAAACAAAGAGACCTGACGCTGGCGGTTCTCGGCTCTGACCAGTTGTCCGCAGGCGGCGGCGATGTCGGCTCCCAGCGAATGGCGAATCGTGACTTTTAAGCCAGCCTGTTTGAGCGCATCGGAAAAGGCTTCAATCACGTCTCGTGAGCTGCCTGCAAGGTGTGGTGCGTCCGCAATCGGGTTGAAGGGAATCAGGTTGATGTGGACGTTCAATCCTGTCACCCACGCTGCCAGTTCCTGAGCCTGTTGCACCGAATCGTTCCGATTCTTCAGCATCAGATACTCGATCATCAGGGGGCTATTCTGCAGTCGATTCACTTCCGCAATAACTCGCTTCAGTTCCGGGAGCGAATACCTAACGGCCAGCGGCATGAGCGCTCGGCGAATCTCCGGATCCACACTGTGGAGGCTGTGGCACCATCCACTTCAGAATCGCAGCGACGTTCCAGTTCGAGACAGTGCAACGCCAGCCGCTGAGCCTCGGGAAACTCACCGAGCGCCACCGAATCCGGCAGAAACTGTTTGAGCAGTCGATTGCGGAGTCCTCGAATCAGGATTGGGTCCAGCCCCAGTTCTTTCCGCAAGGCCGCCAATGCGGAGGAGTCAAAGATGCTTGTCATGTCAGACGATCGAAAGGATGTTCAGCAACTCAATTTCTGTGGCTCACGAAACCGTCGTTAGTTGGACAGCGGCAGCTTGCGATTAGCGTACTTCGATTGTCCCCTTTCCTCCGGCTCACAATCAACCATCATCCTCTCGAACCGCTTTGCAGTAAATCACAAGAAGCACTACAAAGACCAACAAACAGCAAAATCTGATTTCCAGCGAACTCGCGCACACAATTCGTCGATGAACCCGTTTTCCGACAGGATGGCATGCACGTAGCAATGCACGGAATTGATCCATTGAGACAAAGACGGCAAATTTTCAATGTCGTGTCGGCAGGAGTTGCGGATAGTTCTGTTGGAGAAACTGCAAGACCGTGGCACGCAGGCTCTTTGCCGTTTGAATCAGCACGTCGGCATCCTTCTCTTCAACGACGTCTATGTGGTCGTACATGGCCTGACCTCGTTTGCGTGAGGCAATCTCAATCTGGTCTGAGACATTACGCAGATCCAGACCAATCGTCAGCGGAAGCGATTCGATAGCTCGTTTATGATGTCCGCTGCCTTTGGTAACTCTATATCCACGTGCCCTGAGTGGTATCATGCACAGGATGAGCCCCGCGTCGTATGCATGCATGAATTTGCCATCGACACTAATGCCCTGAGTGGCAGCGTCGGACAGTTCGCGATCAACAACTGCAATAAGCTGAGCTATCTCTGCTTCGGTTGTGTCGTTGCTAATTAACCAGCCGTTCCTGCGCCATTGCTCTAAGCTCATTATTAAGATCCTTCTCGGTCATTAAAGTTCCTGCCCAGCAAATTGGTAGTTTAGGCTCTCGGACAACAGTCGTCACAAAGTGGTTTCCTTCCTGCACCTTGTGTCGAAAACGCGATTCGGTATAGATCGTGGGATTGATCTGGCGGCCCAGGATTCGCTCGGCATTCTTGAGCACGGGACTCACAAGATCCATCGTAACGTCTCCAATCATCATCACGTCGATATCGCTGTCTACTGATTGCTCGTTTCGTGCAATTGAGCCGAAGACGAAACAGTATTGAAGCTTGTGTGCAATCGATGCAAATGTACTTGCCAATGTTTCCTGCAGATTGATTCCACCTCGGGACTCACGCGCTTCAACCAGGGCCGTCAATGCTGACAACACGTGCGGACATGGTTCTCCGAGCCCATCGTCTGAGCCAATGCGTCGCAACACATCTTCCACCATCCGGCTGATGGAATGATCCCAGGCGATTTCCCCTTCGGCAAGCGAGCGAGCCAGGATTTGGCAGGTCACACGTGCCTCTGTTCCCTCTCCGTTTGCCCAGTCCAAAAAAGCTTCACGCACATGCGGATACGGTCGAATGCACTTTCTGAGGGCGTGAAGTGAGCTGATACGAACGGACTTCGCCTGATCCTGACGAGCCAACTGCAAAATCGTATCAGCAAGATCGGGATCCCCTGCAGCGACATCAGTGAGTGCGAATGCGGCGTTTCGACGTACCTCGGATGATTCATGTGCATCGCACAACAGATTTTGCAGCCTCTTTCGAATATCTTCGTCGCTGTCAGCTACGCTCCCGAGAGCCCACGCCGCTTCGCCTCGTATTGATTCCGGCTGCGAATCAGCAAGCAGGCCCGTGAGCAACTCCACTGCTTTCTCGTTTCCCTGGGCGAATCGTCCGATCAATGAGATAGTCAGCACTTTCAGTTCCTCGTCTGGCTCTTCTGCGATTACTCTTGCCAGTACGGGAAAGCAATTCGTCCGCACGTTACTTTGCATTGCCATCTGCACAATGAGTGAGTGCTTGACTTCATTGGGAGTATTGGCATCGAGTAACCGGCGTGTTGCATCCTTCTGCCAGGTAGGAAAGTCATCTTTCAACAACTTGAAATTAGGAATGTAGATAACCTCATCGGAACCGTCAGCAAGCAGTGCCTTTACAATCGCAGACGGCTTATCGAATTCAGCAGACAGCCGCTCCATGTCAATTTCCGGATCGTCAAATTTCGCATTTTCAAGCTGTTCAACATCGTCAGATGAAAGTTCCTTCATTGCGAGACTAAGAATCCGATTGACGGCCTCACTGGCATGAGCGGCATATCGAGAGCCCTCAAACTGACGCAACATATTGAGGCATCTCAACGTGATACCCAACCACCGTGATGCCCCCAGACGATCCATCGAATGAAATAGTTGATCCACAACGTGTCGGTTGGCAATTGTGGATCCGTCCAGCAAACATCGCATCGCCAACAGAGGGCCGCGATGCAGAAAACGTCCGGAAGGGTCCGGATCATCCAGCATCAGACGAACAAGCCGCTCTGCTCGCGGCGGTGTAATGCGGGCCGTTACCAGTCGAATCGTTTCGTCCCACTCTGGATGAAATAAGTACGGCCGGACTAAGGTTTCAAGATCGGTATGTTTATCATTGTCGGCTTCATTGGTGAGGCCGACTGCCGCAAA
>JBBQSE010000393.1:0-8471 GCA_038214195.1 Planctomycetales bacterium | reverse complement strand
TCGAACACTGAAACCCATGCCTCAAAAAATCCTACATCCCTGTCGAATCCCACCGCCAAAATTCATAACAAATCGAATTCGAAAATCTTTTTTCGAATCTACTGTTGACTCTTTTCAAGACCGTCGCTGACCCCTTTGATGCTTTCCTTTGATGCTTTCCCTTTTTCTGATTCACGAACCCAATTTCGTTTTGTAAAGCCGTATGTTGAACTCTGAGCATTCGATAAAAATGGTCAGAATATAATGGGCTTCAATCAGAATCCGAAACGGGGCAAGCACTCGCGCAGAACCAAGGTCAAACTCTGTTAGTGCAGTCGATTCCGAATAGCTGATCGAAAGTGCATCCACGGAACGTACTTCCAGCAACCAGATCACAAACTGAGGCCTGGTGTCACCGAAGATCTCATTGCCTGGTGTTGGAATCGTCCAATTGGGCGCAAAAAACGGGACAACAACTATGCGGTCCGCAACACGGTGTTCAATTCCTTTTGCCAAAATCGAGTAATCACGAAATTGATTGTCCAACAAGGAGATGACGTCCTCGTCGTGAACATCTAATTGAACCATCGCGCAACTTGCTTCCATGGAAAATGTTTTATCTTGGTGAAGTCCATGTGCAGCAGTCGTCGTCCGCCTTCCTCAAACGCATGATAATCAAGTCGAACCAAAGGACGCCCACCTACAGGGCGAATTTGAACGAGTCCGCCGCTACCGATCCGGCCTCGAATAATGTTCCAAATCCCGCTACTCTCAACAAGAAACTGACTTCCAGTCACGAACTCATAGGCCCCAACGCCGCCAGCAGCGCTCACCGCAATTACGGCGACGCCAAGTGAACCCCTTGTACCCCAGTAGTAAAACCCTGAAGAATCTGTGGTTTGTCCCAATGGACCATTGACATATGCATCATGAAAAGACTGTTGCGCACTGAAATCGTCGCCGATAATTGTGTAGTACATCCCAGCAAAACTATCGCCAATCGATCCAATACTGCTTCCGATTGAGCTGCCGAATGCGCTCCAGTCAAACCAGCTGCCATCGAACCATCCAGTCATTCCAGCGATTGTCATCCCCCAGCCGCCGGGTCCCATTCCGGCAAACGTCTCCGCCGCTCTACCCTGGAGGTTGTTGACATTTTGCCATGCGGCGCGGACGCCTTCTTTGGCGGATTTTTGGGCGGCGGCGACGGCGATGGGGTCGTCGAGGGCTTCGTTGGCGTTGTGACCGGCGAGATCGGCGGCGAGGTCGTCGATGGCTTTTGTGTAGCCCGCGTTGATTGCATCGCGTCGGGCGGAACTCACGGAGGAGATGCCGTTGTTCTCGCGCAGCAATGCGAATCCGGTGGCGGCGGTTGTGGCGATGAAGCGGACTCCGATCGATGCCACCGTGAATGTGTAAACCAGATCCACCGTGCCGTCTGCCGCTGTCTGAGCCGCGTCAATGCTGCCGTCGCCATAAAGTCTCCGGCGGCATCTGGATACTAAAAAACTGGCCGTTGTGCCGAATCCTTAAAGTAGAATGCCCCATTTTTCGACCGCCCCCATTTTCGACCGCCCCCGCCGCCTTTTTCGCGTTGACACCTTTTTGCGCTCTGCTCTTAGTTCACCGTTTCAGGCCAAGGCCTATCTGAGGCACCAAGACGCCACTTGCACTTTTGCGAAAAAGTTGCAACCAAATGATTTGGGAGAAAGAACTGAAGCGCATCGTCGTCGTCGCTCATCGTACAAAGGATATCGACGCTCACATTCATCGCAAGCTGAATTCGAACGTCCAAAGAAGACAAATGACACATTGACACAAAGGGAATCTGATGAATCTGACTCAACGTACGTTGCAATTGCTCCGGAGAATTATCTAGGTCCTGACTGCCACATACGACACGGCCATCCCTAACAACCCTCCAAGCGCAAGTGTAAGTAACAAGATTCCATCGACCACTGAGGATTTCACGCCCCCTGATCAACTTTTTCATGCAATCGCCAAAGCCGAGTTTCAATGCGCCATCGGAACAAACTCGTTGCGTACAACATGGCATCCCAAAAATCTCCTTCGTCTGCGCGAGGACGTCTTGTGGAATCACCGGAACATGTTCTGTATCCATTGTGGTATAGTTCCTCCCCATTGCTCATATACATATCTGACATCCGCAAGAATCTCTTCGATGGTTCTGTCGCCCATGCCAGGTTGCTTTAGGTCATGAAACAACTGGCGAGCTTCGCGTCCCAGGTCCGACTGAATTTGTCTAGCTATTTGCCTTACTTGCTGTTCCGCCGCAGGAATTCTTCCAGCCATGTAGACCAGAGTCGCGCCAGCACCGATATACGCCCCACCTATCAAAACGTGGGTCCCGGTGATTGGGACTACCATTGTGCCAATGGATGCGCCACCGATCCCAATGACTCCATTACAAATTGAGAAAGACCCACCAAAACCAATCGTCGGAAGTGTCAGAGTTGTTTGCCAGGCAGCAATTGTTGGAAGGACGTAGAGCGCGCCAGCAAGTGCCGCAGCAGCAACTCCGACGTGCGCAGACGCATTGGCTGCGCCATAAAGCGACCAACCGCCCCCGTTTTCCTCGATGACACCATCGACGTAGCTGTCAAGGCTGTCGATTTGATGCAGCGTGAGCGTGTTTCCAATCATCGCAAAGCCATGTCCGATACCGACTAATCCGCCCCAGGCGATTTCGAACCCGGAATCGACACCACCCATAAACCACGCAACTGTCATCCCCCAACCGCCGGGGCCACTTCCGGCAAACGTTTCCGCAGCTCTACCCTGGAGGTTGTTGACGTTTTGCCATGCGGCGCGGACGCCTTCTTTGGCGGATTGTTGGGCGGCGGCGACGGCGATGGGGTCGTCAAGGGCTTCGTTGGCGTTTTTACCGGTAAGATCGTCCGCAAGGTCGTCGATGGCTTTTGTGTAGCCCGCGTTGATCGCTTCCCGCTGGGCTGTACTGACGGCAGTGATGCCGTTGTTCTCACGCAGCAGCGCGAATCCCGTGGCGGCAGTCGTGGCGATCACGCGGACGCCGATTGAGGCCACCGTGTACGTGTAGACCAGATCCACCGTCCCGTCCGCCGCTGTCTGAGCCGCATCGATGCTGGCGTCAGCCTTTGTTTTGGCGGCGTTGGTGGAGGCGACCGCACGTGTCTGATCGGCGGCAACAGCTCCGTGGGCCGCCGTCGTCTGATCGGCGGCAATGGCCTTCGCGGCAGTGTTGGCGGCTGCTGCGTCGTCGGCTGTGGCGGAGAGGAATTGGTTGACCGCAGCCAGCGTGAAGGCTTCCGCTGCGTCCGCTTCGGCATCGGCGGCGGTTTTCGCGGCGGCAGCGGTGGCATTGGCATAAGCGGCCCACACGCTCATTCCGGCATTTGCTGCAGTGGCGGCGGCGATGGCCTTCGACTGGATCGCTGAAGCGGCATTGGCGGCCTTGTCGAAAGTTTGCTTTGCCCCCGCTTTGGCAATTTCCGCGATGGCTCGATAGCCCGCGATCGTCACCATGTACGTTGCGTTCTCCGAGGCAAGTGCGTGAAGGTACGTCGCCAGCAGCGAAGCAATCGTGGCGGCGTGCGCCAACGTAATTGGACCGGTACTGACGTTGAATGCGGATTCCGCCGCAGCGACGGCCCCGTCATAGGTTGATTGGGCACCGAGCATCGCTGCGTAGTACGCTGAATTTGCGGCCTGAGCTGCGGCATTGTACGTCACACTCGCGGATTGCTCCGCAGCATTGTATGTCGCCTGCAGACCCACCATGCTGGCGTTGTACACTGTCGATGCGGCCTGGGCGGCAGCAGAATAGGCGTTATTCGCGGCGGTCTGAGACCCAGTGCGAGCGCTGTTCGCTGCGCTGATGGTCTGCGTGTACGTTGCCTGAGCACTGGCGGCATTCGCGTCATGCGTGGCGTTGAACGCCGTCACATTGGCATCGTAGGTTGCGTTGGCGGCGGCAGCAGCGGCATCGAAGGCGGCGTCCGCAGTCGATGTCGCACTTTGCACGGCGACGTCGCCCGCCAGCGCCGCAGCATCGAATTCGGACGAAGGGTTTGACGCGATCGCCGTGTCACGCAAACTTTCAGCGCCGGCGATGGCGGCGTTGTAAATTCCGGTGGAGCCTGTGGCACTGGAATCTGTGCCAGCGAGGTAACCAGTCCAGGCGGCGTCTTCAGCGGAGGTGAATCCCGCGGAAGCAGACTGGACGGCGCTGTCATACACCGATCCAGCGGCGGCTATGCCAGCGTCAAACGCCGCAGATGTGGCCGTCACAGCGGCATCAAAGGTCGCCGTGTGTCCGGCGATGGCCGCGTTAAGCGTGGTTGTGATCGTGGCGAGGGAACTGTCATGCGCCGTTGTGGCGGTCGCAATTGCTGTGTTCATCGCTGCGTTGGCGGATGACATCGCAGAGTCGAACGTGCTGGAAAGTTGCGCGGCTCCCGATGTCAGTGACTGCTCGTTCGCGGCGTCGCTGGTGGCGACGGTGTCAGTCACCTGCGCCATGCTGGTGTTGAAGCTGGAATCCACACCGGTGATCGCCGATTGCAGTGTGGCGGTGGTGGTCTGGATCGATGCGTTGAGTGCCGTCTGAGACGCCGCCGTGGCGCTGGAGAAAGTGGACTGCAGTCCCGAGTGAGCTGTTTGTCCGGCGTTCAATGCCGCCGCGAACGATTGCTGTGCGGCAAGCGCGGCGGTTGTGGATAACGCGACCTGGTCCGCGACATTGATGTCGTTGTTGGCGGTAAGCAGGACTCGCTCTTCAAGTCGCTCCAAACAGGCCACATGCCCCCCCCTTGTTTATGTTGCGCCTCCGTCCCTGTTTCCGATTGCGAAAGTGTCGTTGAACATACGATTGAAGCGTCGCTGAAATCATGCCGGGACTCCGAGGTGGTTGGTGGTCAGTGGTCGAGTTTGCAGCCGACAGCGAGTATTGCAACACTGGGCGTAATGAGTAGCCTCCTGAGGGAGTCGTTCGGCAGGATTCGGGAAAGCCCCACCGGCGGACTGAACAAGTGTTCTTACCGGGAAGCCGCGCAGATACTGCGTAGATTTTCGCATTATTGCCGTCATTTCAGGCTCCGGCTGCAGAGAATTCATGTGATTAAGCCAGCCTGAACTGCAGTGGATTCGCCATCCGGAGAGAATTCCCTGCTCAGCCGAGTTTCCGGAATGCGTGCGATGAAGACGCACCCTACCGACTGAGCCCGACGCGACGGCGGGCGAGGAGGCAGGCATCTCCGGCAACCTCAAAGTCCTCGCAGTTCTTTGGACGAGTGGCATAGTGGCGACAACGATACGGTGTCGCCGCCGCGCCATCCCCATCCAACGCAACACAAGTGCCGCCGGGACGCGGAACGATATACTGGCCGCTTTGTAGTTGCACGAGTTCCGGGTGCAACTTTCTAAACGGGTCACGTGCAGAGACCGGCACCAGATCGAAGCCCTGACGACAGCACGCGCCGCAACTACCACAGTCCTCATCGGTCAAGTTCTGTTCCCAACGTTCGCACGCCTGTTCATCGGAATTCACGGAGGGCGCAATTTTACCCGGTGGCTTGTGCTGACGACAACGCAAGCCAGACTTTCCGGAAACGGCCCAGGCACATGACCCGCAGCGCAAAGCCTCAGAGTCCGACAACAGCGAGCCCAGGCGGTGCCGGGATCGCGTCACGCTCCAAAGCGAAGTCGGCTGAACGACACTACGCACAGCATCAGCAATCACTGCCGTGGCGGACAGACTGCGCGTCAGAACGGCATCAAAAGGTTGCGTCTGAGCCAGCTGAAACCCGGCTTGCGCAATCGCGATCGCCGGATCGTCACCGTCTTTCAGAGGATCCTCCGGCAGCGCGTCCCAATATCGTCGCCAGCTTGTGGTGACGGCCATAAACGCACGCAGGCCGAACGGGGCCGAGAGAGCTGCCTGCAATCGATGGCAGGCGTATTCGTAGATCAAATCGCGATTGCTGGTATTGGAAAGTCCCCAGTCGGGCAGGTCCTTCGCACCGATCCCCGACACCAGCCAGTGGCAGATCTCATGAAAAATCATCTGGGCCAGCGAGTCGTCGGCATCAAAATCGTCGCCAACAGAAATCGTCAGGGTCCCTTTCCCATCGTAGCAAGCGTACGCCTCAGCCGAACGCTGAATCGTCAGCCCCAGGTCTGCGGCAGCTCGAAGCCAAATCAAATCGACGGGGTCCTGGTAGTGATGAAGAATGGGACGTTCGGACATCAATCGGCAATTCCACGGAGTACTCGTGCATCTGGAAATTTTGTCATGTGAAGATTGTCGAACAAATGGGCGACTCATTCAAGTATTCAGCGACCGGTCCATCGCTCCACAACCTCGATCTCGCAAAAACTCCGGTTCAGGACGGACTCGATACCACTGCGCGATGATTTCAGATTACACTCGTTTTGATAATCCGACATGGCCGCATCTATATCCCCAATCGTCAATAGCCAACTCAGAATAGAGCGACAAGAGGGCCGAGCAGTATGGGGGCTGGTCTCATTGAATTGAGACCGTCGCTCGTTTTGCTCCCGTTCCAATTCTTTGCCGTCATAAAGTTTGAATCTGTTGAAATGCTGGCTCAAAGGATATTGAGATGTTGATCGGTTATGTGAGTGACGAAAACTACGTGGCATTGGCCGACGTCCTCATCGAATTTCGGTTCGAACAGGAGATGCGTGCCATTGTTCGTTCGACGCCGCGAGGTGCGGTCGTAGCTGACCTGGATCCGGGTGAGTATGAAGTGACTCTGGTCAAACAGGGATATGGATCAAAGCATTCACGGATGACGGTTGCTGCAGATCGCCCGTATCAATTTCGCCTGCTGGCCGATGGCCTGCTGGGATATGTCTGGCCGCGAGCTGTAAAATCGGGAGAGCGTTCTGAGTTTCGAGTCCACTCGACAGAACCGTATCGCTTGAGTCTCTGGCGATACGGGTTGCAGCGGGAATTCGTAAAACTGCTGGGCTGGTTTGACGAACACGGCCCGCGCGCGGTCATGCAGATTCTTCCGGACGAAGATTTCACTCAGACCGGTGTCGGCTGGAACAAAGTGGGTTACGGCAATAGTCCGCATCACACGCAGTACGTTGTTGGCCCCGAACGATCTGGGCTGTATTACCTGCATGCGAAAAGTGAGCAGACCGGAACGTTCTTTTCGTTTCCATGGATTGTCGCGCCAGCAAAGCCTCAGTCGCAGATCGCCGTCCTTGCCTCAACCAATACCTGGCTGGCCTATAACAACTTTGGTGGCCGCAGTAACTACGTCAATGCAGATCGCCTGCCGGACACGCCCACTGTGAATGCTCGACAGGATCTCATTCGCTACACAGGAGCAGGAACATTCAATGCCTGGGGATTTCAGGACGAGGAATATCTGCCGTTGTCATTCGAGCGACCGGAACCGGGAAATGTCGTTCGAGAGGACGAAGAAGTGACCGATCCGATCACCGGTCGATTGCCATGCGGCATGGCCCCGGCCGAGTGGCGTCTTCTGGGCTGGCTCGAACGAGAGGGTCTGCAATACGACTATTATTCAGAATTGCATCTCCACAATGGCGAGCTGGATCTGGATCAGTACACCATCCTGATGATCAGCGTGCATCCCGAATACTGGTCCCGCGAAATGTATCAGCGTGTCAAGGAGTGGGTCTGGCAGCGCGGCGGAAAACTGATCTATCTCGGTGGAAACGGTTTGAACTGCGAGGTCGAATTTCTCGGCGAAGATGCACTTCGTTTCAAGACGTATCTTGCTCCGGCGAACGGCGGAGAACTGGGGATGCCTGATCCAAAGAACCCGGACTTTTACTGCGACAGTCGCATGGCACGCACGCTGGAATCCGAAGCGAATCTGCTGGGGGTCGTTTGTACGGATTCTGGAATCATGACGGCCGCACCATACAAAGTACTGAACGCCGATCATTGGGCTTTTGCGGGCACTGGCCTGAGCAACGGTGATCTGTTTGGAAAAAACAGTTTGCACGAACGAATCCCGGGCGGCGCGTCTGGACATGAGACAGATAAACGCAGCCCGCACTCTCCACCGGGCACCGAACTGCTTGCCAAGGGCACAAACTGCGACGACGGCGGTGCCGAACTTGTCTGTTACGAAACACCCAGCGGAGGGGCAGTATTCTCGGTAGGATCAATCACCTGGGTACCGAGTCTTCTCGTAGACGATGGTGTCTCGCGGATCACAGCGAATGTCGTTGCCCATTATTTGAAGGAGGAGCAATCGTGAATGGGAAAAATTCCCGATAGACACATCAACCTGTGGCGGCGTTCATCCGCATTCGCGGGTTCACTTGCCCTAGGCTGATATGCGCGAGCCTTTCAGGCTCAATCGCAGCACCGACTTCTTCGATCAGTGCCGGCAAATTTGCTGCACCAAAGTCACCGCCCACTTCATTTCGCGCAGAGCTGTAAATGGCCCGTCCCTCAACCACGTACCTGGGTTGCGATGGTG
>JBBQSE010000392.1:0-8473 GCA_038214195.1 Planctomycetales bacterium | reverse complement strand
CCAGACAACCATTTGCCATCGATCATGCTGAAGGATGCAGATCTGGGACAGATCTGCCTACGTTGTAGTCCGACTTGTCCCAAGTCGGATTCCTTCGGTATGGCGACATCTTTGTGGTAGACATGATTCTGCCGCTCGCCTTATCATCTGTTCAGTGACTTTCGCGCGGCCCACGGTAAGTTCCTCGACCGACTGCTGACCAACACCATCGCCACGCTCATACATCAGAAAATTGTGACTCTGGAAACGGTGACTTAGGACGGCATGCGCGTGCGAGCCAGTTCCGGCGGCGGTTCGATTCGCCGCAGAAAAACGCTGGAAGAATGTTACGCTGAAGCCGCCGCGCAAGTGGAGAGGCATCGTGAAGAGAGCGATGACGAATCAGAAAACGCCACCAGCAAAAAACTCACAGCGTCTGAGTGACGAATGCAAACGCTGCGTTTTGTGGCCTGCATCACTCGGAGAGTGAGGTCTACTATGGAAAATCGAGGACCATTGGGCGTCAATCCACGGACTGGAATCAATTGGATTCCGTAGCCCCGGCAGAGGCGACCGCAGCAATTTGCAGATTTCTGTCGCCTCTGTCGGGGCTTCGGGGAATATGCACGAGTCCGAACTCTCACGAGTCCGGCTACAGCATTCTAGATATATACCCGCTCGGTCTGTTCCGGTACGCAGAGAGGAACGCAGCCTGCCTGCAGCACCAGGTTATCTCGCTTCGCCTTTTCGAGGGCTCTGTCGTACATCAATTCTCCGGCTGGAGTCGGATACACCGTATTGACGCATGCCATGCAGAGTGATGATTCCGGTAAACCGACGCAGGCCGATAGTGCCTCCACGGGTAGATACCGCAGGCTTGTCGCACCAATGGCATCCGCCATCGCCTGTTCTTCCTCTGCTGTCAGCACGGTGCCCGCCATGAACTGCGGTGCAAAAAGTTCTTTCACGGTCGACATGTCAATGCCGTAGAAACAGGGAGCAATAATCGGAGGACACGCGATTCGCACGTGAATTTCCTTCGCCCGGCCCCGCGTCTTGAGCAGCATGAGTAACTCTCGTAAAGTTGTGGCTCGCACAATCGAATCATCCACGAGCAGCACGCGCTTGCCTTCCATGACCTCCGGTAGCGGCGTGTACTTCATCCGGACCTTGTCAGCGCGGTTGTTTCCTTCGATAAAGGTTCGCCCCATGTAGCGATTGCGAATCAACCCTTCCAGAGACGGAACACCCAGCTTAAACGCCATCGCGTCGGCGGCGGCCTTGGCGGTATCCGGAACCGGAACGACAATGACGTCATCGTCGATGGTGATCGGTTCTCGAGCGGCCAGTTCTTCGCCAAGTCGTTTGCGAGACAGATAAACTCCGGCATCGTCGAACGTACTTCCGGCGTTGGCGAAGTAGATCCATTCGAAGAAGCAATGTGCCTTCTTCGGGCTTTCGGCATACTTCTTGACGATTACCGAATCGCCATCCACGATCACGACGTGTCCCGGCGGAACATTGTGGACGCTCTCTTCGGAAAATCCCAGGTGCGTCAATGCGACGCTTTCGCTGGCGGCAGCGAAAAGTGACCCTTCGAGTGCATAGCAAAGTGGTCTCATGCCCAGCGGATCCCGCGACACAAACATCTGGCCGCGTGCGTTGAGAAACACGATGTTCCAGGAGCCGTCCAGGATCTTTGAGAGTTTGTGGAGCAGTTCAACCGGCGTGATCGCCGCATTCAGTGACATCTCATGCGAAATGAGATGGTGCAGAACTTCCGTGTCGGTTTCCCGCGTTAAGTGGAAATCCTTGTTTTGCAGGATGTCCCTGCACAGATCGCGGTAATTGGCGAGTTGCCCGTTGAAAGCGAAGCTGAACCATTTTGAACGAGCGATGTGCTGCCGTTCGAAAGGCTGAGCGTAGCTTGGATGATCGGTTCCGCATGTGGCGTATCGAACATGTCCAATCGCCGCATGACCAGCGTGTTGCGCCATCAATGTCTTGTACGGTTCTTCATGATTCATCCTGAAAACTTCAGCCACTCCGCCGACGTCCTTGTGCGTCTGGATCAACTGCGGCCGGTTTGGCCTGTACGTGGTGAATCCCGCCGCCAATTGACCACGATTCTGCATGTCAAGCAGCATGCCGGGAATCATGCGTGAAGTGCGCGCGATCGCATCTTCAAAGAGTTCCGGTTCTTCCGGCATGTCGGCAAATTGCCCGTCCTTCGCAGGGAAGGTTTGGTCGCGCTTCGGAATGAGCGGACTGACGATGCCGGTTTCGAGGTGATAAACGGCTGCGACGCCGCATTCGTGTTGGAGTTCGTCCATAGCGACGAATTCAATGCCCGAAAAGAGGTGCCGCCGAAAATCGAGCGGAATAAAAACGTCGCGGCTCAGACGAACCGCTCATGCCGGGGATGATACCCACAATTACGCCTCGGGCCAAACGACTCAGCGCGGATGCTGGCAATCAATCCTAAAGATGCGTCTGCTCGCAGCGTTACGATCGGAATTTTCCCGCAACTTGCAATCTGTCGAACATTCATCAAACGGCCACGACACCGCATCAAATGCTCCGCTCACCTGCGAATTCCCCCGAAACTCGCTAGTGTGTGTGGACTCTTTCGGAAAGGAATACCTGCCTTGAGACTACACGTTCTTGTTCCCGCAGTGGTACTCCTCGCCGGGCTGTTGCCCCCTCCCCAGGGATCGCTCAGGATGCGGCTCGACCGAACATCCTGTTCATTTTCTGCGACGATTTGACTTCTCAGGCGCACAGTTGCGACAGCGACAATCGTCATCTGCTGGAAACGCCGAATATTGATCGCATCGCCAGCGAAGGCATGAAGTTCATGCCGCTGCCTGGTCACAAATTCCATCTGCGGTCCCTGCCACGCGACGATTCTGACAGGCAAGTATTCGCACATGAACGGATTCTATAACAAAAGCAACTGCAAGTTCGACAGCAGTCACGTGACGTTTCCGAAGCTGATGCAGTAATCCGGTTATTCGACGGCGATGAGCGGTAAGTGGCATGTGGTGACCGATCCGACCGGCTTCGACTACTGGCACATCCTGCCTGGCCAGGGACTGCACTACATCCCGCCGATGATCACGAAAGACAGCAAGACGAAACACGAAGGTTACACCACGGAATCGTCACCGACCTCTCACTGGACTGGCTAAAGAATCGCGACAAGTCCAAACCCTTTCTGCTGATGAGTCAGCACAAGGCTCCGCATCGCGAGTGGTCGCCCGCGTTGCGGCATCTTGGATGGAACGGCGACAGGGAATTTGCCGAACCAGAGACATTGTTCGATGATTGCACGGGCCGCAGCCTCGCGATCTGTGATCACGATTTCGTACATTCACCGATCTCGATGCCAAGTTCAAGCCAGCTCCAAATCTAACCGAGGAGCAGCTGAAGGAATGGAACGCGTACTATGAACCTCGCAACGAAGCGTTTCGCGAAGCGAACCTGACCGGTCGCGATCTTGTCCGCTGGCGATATCAGCGATACATGCGCGACTATCTTGGCTGCGTGAAGGCGGTTGATGAAAACGTCGGACGGATACTTGATTTTCTGGACGAAGAAAAATTGACAGAGGACACGCTGGTGGCCTTCTCATCCGATCAGGGCTTTTATCTGGGTGAACATGGCTGGTTCGACAAGCGCTGGATCTTCGAAGAATCCCTGCGATCACCGCTGCTTGCCCGCTGGCCGGGGAAGATTAAGCCGGGGTCCGTGGATAATCACATCGTGTCACTGATCGATTTTGCGGAGACGTTTCTGGATGTGGCTGGCCTGAAGCCGGACGCAGAAATGCAGGGCCGCAGCCTTTTGCCACTGTGCATAGGCGAGACACCTGCGGACTGGCGCAAATCACTGTATTATCACTACAACGAGCCGCAGGAGCCGAAACCTGGCAAGAAGAAAAATGATTCGCTTCGGACAAGTCGAATCAACGCAGCGGCAGCGCGACCGTCTGCTGTGAGGGTGGGTTTTGGAATTGTGAGACCGGACCGCATCGTTTTCTCTTTGCATTTCAGGCCCGGCGGGCCGACACAGGCAGTCCAGACCAAGGCGAGCGGGAGTTGTGTCGGCCCGCAGGGCCTGGGAGTTCACTCACATTGACTTCTCCGGTGGCTCGCGCCACCGGCAGAGGTTGTATCGGCCCTCCGGGCCTGAATCGCATCCGAATACCGCACTCAACAGTCGTTTCATCATCATGAAAAACATCCTGTGCGTAACACTGGTTACTTGCTTGATCTTTGGCTGTGGGTATCCCGCATACAATAGCGGCGATTTGACGTCCTACCGCAGCGCAATTCGCTCTGGTCGGGTAGCCATCAAGTCCGCTTTGGAGATCGAGAAACAGTTTCCAAAAACCGAACACATCATCATCATGTATGGCGGAACTGGGTCAGATAAACACGAGTGGCAGACCGTTAGTTGTTTTGGAGGCCGATATGAACTCACAATGACTCAAAATGTAGTGTTGAGTTCGAACGGGGAGAAAGTCCTGACATTGATTGACGAACCGACATTCATCATGACCGTCTGTAAAGCAATAAATCCTACGGGAGGTGCAAGTCTTGATGGATCTCGCGAACAAAAGTTTGGTATGGACAAATGGGAAGCTTTCAAAGCATCGGGCTACGACCTTAAAGTCCTTGATCCAGCGTACGACGGTTCGGTACTGCCAAGCTTTGAAGAATATGCAAATGAATGGCAAAAGAGTAGAAGAATATGGCGGTGATTGAACGCCGATTTACAGCGGAGTCGGCCAAACGGTCGGAAGCAAGCACCCGCTTGGCAATCGCGCAACATCGGTGTACGAGGCTGTCAGACGGGTCGTGGCGAGCATTAATCCGCTCGGCAAATGCAGGACGACCGTCTACAACATGACCAGCCAGAATCTAGTGACAATCGAAGCCAACGGTAACCGTGTGTCCAGTGAGTATGACGTGCTCTGTCGCGGGTGGATTCTGGAATTGAGAGAAGGGCCGCCGTCGTTTTCTCTTTGCATTTCAGGCCCGGCGGGCCGACAGAACCTTTGCCGGGGCCGTCAGGCCCCGGAATATGTTCAATTGATAGAAAGGCCCAGCGGGCCGACACAGGCAGTCCAGACCAAGGCGAGCGAGAGTTGTGTCGGCCCGCAGGGCCTTGGCGTTCACTCTCATTGACTCTCCGGTGGCTCCCGCCACCGGCCGAGGTTGTATCGGCCCTCCGGGCCTGAATCTCATCCGAATACCACACGACGACGAATTGCAAAACGCTTGGTCACACTTCGGCGCTGGTGGATGGCACCCGCCACGGACGGGCACCGTGAATGAACACCATGCTGAACTCAAACGACTGAAAGTGGAAGTTCAACAAACCAGCCTGGCCAGCAGGATCGGGGCGTTCATCAGAACTTGAAACAATCGAACGACTCTGGCGCTGAGAACAATGGACCGATGTATTCAGTGGCTACCACCACATCGTCAAACCAAACGCGGTTTTGATCATGTGGTCAGCGTTGTCAAACCAGTTCAGCAATCGGCTGGCCGGATTCCACCAATGGAACCGGGCGACCAGCGGGATTGGTCCAGTGTAATGCGGGATCGATCCCGAGATGATGGAACACGGTCGCTGCCAGGTCGCCTGGTCCGAGCGGTCGTTCCTGAATCGCGCCGCCTTGTCGGTCGGTCGCACCAATGACCTGGCCACCCCGGATGCCTCCGCCCGCCATCAGGAATGACATGACTCCCGGCCAGTGGCCTCGACCCGCCGTGCTGGTCATCACCGGGCTGCGTCCGAATTCGCCGATCACGATGACCAGCGTCGAATCGAGGAGGCCGCGTTCATCAAGATCGCCGATGAGTGCCGTGAGTCCTCGGTCGAGCACCGGCAACATCGGGGTCAGACCTTTGACAATGCCGCCCCAGCGAACTTCGTCGCCGTGGTGGTCCCAGTGTCCCCATGCGTCGCTCAATGTGACAAACGTGACACCGGCCTCAACGAGCCGTCGCGCAAGCAGTGCTTTCTGTCCCAGGGAATCACGACCGTAACGGTTTCGAACATCGTCCGATTCCTCGTCGAGATTGAACGCCTTTTGCGCGGAACCGCCGAGAACAAGTTCGAAGGCTTCCTGAGTGTAGCGGTCCTGTTGCTGGAAGCCCGGTGACGTATCAAGTTGTCGGCGAAACAGATCCAGCTGAGTTCGCAGTTGCTCGCGATCCTGCAGGCGTGGAACTTCAACTCCGGTGGGCAGTGAAAACTTTCCGTTGACGTTGACGCCATCAAGTGGTTCGTACTGTTGTCCCAGATCTCCTGCGCCGTAGACGTCCGCCACCATACTGTTTGCCAGGGCGACAAATGGAGGCATGCCCGGCCGATTGGTGCCGCGAAACTTCGCCGCCACCGATCCCATCGACGGATATCCTCCGCCCTGACGTCCGATCTCAGTTCTCTGAGCCTTCGGATTTGCTGCCTGAAAAGTGATCGGTGTATGATTACTCGCTCCGGCATCCATCGAACGAATGATGGCAAACTTATCCATCATGGCCGCTTGCAGTGGCAGATGCTCACAAATCTGAATCCCCGGAACGCTGGTGGAAATTGGCCGAAACGGACCGCGAATTTCCGGCGGCATTTCGGGCTTCATGTCCCACATGTCAACCTGACTCGGACCGCCCGAGAGCCAGATCTGAATCACCGACCGAGCCGATCCGCGAGCGACCTGTTCCGCCGCCTCAGCCCGAGCCTGAAGGACTGCGGGCAACGACAATCCTGCGACCCCGGCCAGTCCGGTTTGCAGCATCCACCGTCGTCGCCCTGTTCGCATCAGCGGAGCAATCGACGGGCCGAACAGCCGATCTATTCCAGCAGTCTGAATGGGCGACGCGTTGTTTAGTGGCGTACGAGGCAAAGCGTTGTCCCGCGATCCGAATGTGTCCATGTGACGCCTCCAGCAACCTCGATTGAGATATTCCACTGATCGCGTCGTAACAAGAATTCAGGGCAACTTCAAGCCGAAACTCCCGATTCGACGAAACGCCGGAATTGCCCCTCAGCGAGCATCCGTACGCGCTGCGGGTTTTGTGTCCGAAAGAATGTGTTCGCCGAATTGGATTCGGCCTGGCGTGCCAAGGGTTAATATGACTCTTTTGTTTCGGAGCTGAACTGCCCCCGAAGTACACTGAAACGCGACATTGTGACCAGCGGTTTGGAGTCCATTGTTGGGCACCACAAATTTTTCGTCCTCGCGGTGCGGCGTCGCCAGGAACAAATAGTCCGTGCCAGATGGTGTATCCAGCTTGACGCCCTCGCCGTTCGCAAACCAGGTTACCGTTGGCACTGTATCCGTTTTAAGTCGCGGGACGATTAGAGTCGCCATGCCAGTGCGTCCGCGAAGTGTGGCAACGAGCGCTGTCTGCCGGATTTCGATCGGTCCCTCTTTTCCGTCGCGTCTGCCAAGTCCTTTCTGCTCAGTTGATTCTGTTTTGAGACTCAGACTGGCGGGATCGAAAACGAAAATGTCCAGGTCAACGTCATCCTCACCCACCGCCGTCGCGCCGCGGTCGTGGATAGTGATCCCTGCCGTCGTCAGCCACAGTCTCCATGTCGCGTCGGTCTCCGCATCATGCGAATCGCGAATCAGGAAAGCCGACGGGCCGAGGGGATCGGCATCCTTCACAAATGCGATTTGCCGCTGCCAGACGCCCTTTTTGCCGAGCACGTAGTCGAACGCCTTGTTTGGTGCAAAGCTCTCTATCTGCATAACGCCGTCATTGGCAATCGCGGACGAGGTAAGCAGGCTGTGCCACTGGGCGGGATGTCGCCCGATGTATCCGAAATCGTCCGCCAGCACACGTCCTTTTCCCCAGAGCACGATGCTGCCGGAATCGAAGTCGTAGTGGTCATGCTGCGATCCGGCGATGAGATGCAGATACGTCTCGCGATCCGACGCAAACGTGTTCCGCAACACGACACCCGTGTTGCGAAACCATTCGCTGCCGTATGCGGGTGCCACGGGAACAACTCCATTCGCCTTCAACTGTGTCTTGTAACCGGAAAATGTTCCAAAGCTTCCAAGCAGGCCGATGTCGGGCGAACCGTGCGCTTCACACATCCATTGCATGTTCGCGGCGAATTCGGGGTCACGGTCTTTCCAAAGCCCAGCCACGATTCCAAACATGCCGGATGACTCACCCCAATAGGTGTTTCCGACAGGAGGAAAATGGCGGAAGCCGCCGGTCCTTCGATCCGGGGGCGTGGAGATTTTTGCGAGCCATTCAATGACCTTGCGGATTCGGTCATCATGGACGGCGTCGTCGAAGCCGGCGTTCGACGCCATCAGAAATGCACCAAGAATGTGATCAATGGAGTCCATGGCATAATGCGACGCGAGCTTTACGCCTGGTGCGATGAAGCTGGCGGGTGGGTGGGAGCGCCGCGTGTTGCCCGGGTGGCGTGTGAGGACGTGGGTGGTGGGTGTGGGATG
>JBBQSE010000391.1:0-8540 GCA_038214195.1 Planctomycetales bacterium | reverse complement strand
CGTGAACAGCGTGATCAAAATTCTTTCCCACGACATTCTACAAGATTCCAACACCATCGCAAAAAATTTACTAAAACAATCGACGTCCCTCAGGGTTCGTGTTCGGATGGTACGTGAACCTGGGGCGGCGTTCATCCGCATCTGCGGATTCTCTTGCCCCAGGCTGATTTGTGCGAGCCTTTCAGGCTCAATCAAAGCATCCATCAAATACAACTCGTTTGTGGCACGAGCCCGAACGCGCACTTCATTTCGCGCAGAACCGAGTTTCCATCGTCCCACGAAGGCGGCCCCGTTTAAGTCATCGACGATGCGACTCGTTTTTTTTTACGAACCATTCCAGAACAGAAAGCGTTCCACATGTCTCGGTGTCTATCACTGTATTCCAGCCTGTTATTCTTCTTATTGGCAGGTCCGTTGTCGCAGACCGCTATCGCGTCCGACTTTGACAACGTTGAAGTCGTCGTCGGTGGTGTACTTAAGGAAGACGGTGGCGACTGGGATCCAGCCTCCAGTCCGCTGCTGCGTCCGTTTGGCATCGACTTCAATCAGGAAGGCCAGATGTTCATCGTGGAACTCGAAGGTGGGCGAGTCCATCGACTCGATCCGTCGGGCACTTTGTCGCATGTCTCCGGTGACGGATCAAAGTCCTACCAGGGCGATGGCGGACCATTTGCTGCGGCGACTTACAACGGCATGCACAACTGCGCGGTGGCACCCAATGGCGATCTTTATATCGCGGACAGCTGGAACCACTGTGTACGGCTTGTGGACGCAAAAACCGGGATCGTCACCACCATGGCCGGGACCGGCCAGCCCGGATTCAGCGGCGACGGAGAGACTGCGACAGACGCCACGTTCAACTTTATCATGTGCGTTACGCTAAATCACAGTTCTGAAGTGCTGCACGTCGCGGACCTCAACAACCGCCGAATCCGGGCCATCAATTTGGCGACCGGCATCGTGACTACGATTGCCGGAAATGGCGCGAAGGGGATTCCTGCCGACGGAGCAAAAGCGATTGAAGCACCGCTGGTCGATCCTCGAGCGGTCGCCGCCGACTCTGCAGGCAACGTTTATATCCTCGAACGCGGTGGAAACGCAATTCGAGTTGTGAAGCCGGACGGCACCATCCACACGGTGGCCGGGTCCGGCAAGCAGGGCTTCCGCGATGGGCCTGCCCTGGAATCCGAATTTGGATCGCCCAAACATCTCTGCGTCGATGATCAGGACAACGTCTACATCGCCGATGACGCCAACAGGGCCATTCGAAAATTCGATCCACGGTCAGGAACTGTCACCACAATCCTGGGCCGGGGGTTCGGAGAAGAGAAACTCCAGCTGTTGAATCCACACGGCGTGTGCTGGGAAAAAGACGCACTCTACATCCTCGACACGAGCCACAATCGAATCCTGCGCCTCAAGCCGGAATAAGGCGAGCGGCAGATGGAGCGATACCCGCAAAGAAGCCCGGCTTCCTGGGGACGCCGGGCTTCTGTTGGTAAATCGTTTTTTGCCGCTTGCCTAAGTGGCTGGTACTTGCAGCGAAAGGGCAAACTTCCCACAAATCGGTCTTGTTTGGCGTAACTTGAGTGAACTCGTGCGACAAGTTTGTGCGGCGGATGACGGGCTCGCAAAATACGGTATGATGGGCCAGAATATTTATTGTTTCCTGTGTGGAAGATTGCTGTGAGAAGACTCGTGAAATTTTACAGTTTAGCAGCGTGCAGCCTCGTGCTGGGAGCCGTTTGTGGAAGCGCAGTCATTGCTCAGGAGGCTGCGAAGACTCCCGTACAGACTCCCGCTGCACCGGCGACTGAATTTGTTTATCCCCTGGCTGTGACCGCTGGCGCTGATGGAATCATCTACGTGGCGGATCGAAATCTGCCGGGGGTCTGGAAGGTCGAGAACGGCCAGAAGTCGATCTACTTTCAGGGATCGAAGACGTTTCGGACGCCGCTGAACGCCGTCCGCTGTCTGGCGATCGATCATCAGGGCAAACTGCTTGCCGGAGATTCGGCCACGCGGGAGGTTTATCGCTTTGATGAAACGGGGCAGCCGCAGCCGCTCACGAAAGGCTGGATTGGGATCCCGGTGGCGATTGCCGTCGCAGCGGACGGCTCGATCTATACGGCGGATCTTGAACTGCAGCGAGTCTGGAAGATGCCGTCCGAAGGCTCGGAAAAACCGATCGAATTCTCCGTGATCAATTCGCCCCATGGTCTGGTCTTTGATCCGGACGGCAATTTGTGGGTGCTTTCGTCTTCGAGCAAACAGGGGCAAATTCAGAAGGTTACTCCCGCGGGCGTCATCGAGCCGTGGATCAAGGATCATCCATTCAACAATCCGCACAATATAGTTCGCATGGACGATGGCACATTTTTTGTCACGGACAACTACGAACATTGTGTCTGGAAAATCGCAGCAGATGGCAAGCCTGAAAAATTTGTCTCCGGCGAACCACTCGACCGGCCTGTTGGACTTTGCCGCAGCGGCGAAAATCTGCTGATCGCCGATCCACACATTCGCACGATCTTTACGCTGGCCCCTGATAAATCACTGACCGTGTTGGTGAAATCTCCGGTTGAGCCGCAGCCGAAGTAGACTTCATGACGACTGCCGAACAATTTCTCAAACGCCACTTTGGCTACGATCAGTTTCGCTACCCGCAGGCCGAAATCATTGCACACGTCCTGGCTGGCCAGCACGCGCTGGTGATTATGCCCACGGGCAGCGGAAAGTCGATCTGTTATCAGATTCCGGCGATGATGCTGGCTCAGGACCGGTCCGGCAAACGCCGCCCATTGACGCTGGTACTGTCACCACTCATCGCGTTGATGAAGGACCAGGTGGATTCTCTGCAGGCCGCCGGTGTGGCCGCGACGTTCATCAATTCGTCGCTGAGCAAGCGCGAACGGGAAACCCGCTACAAGGCGATCGCGCGAGGCGACTATTGCCTGCTGTATGTGACTCCGGAACGATTTCGAAAGCCCGAGTTTCTGGACGTGATCGCTCAGCGGGACATACGTCTGCTGGCGGTTGATGAGGCTCATTGCATCAGCGAATGGGGCCACGACTTTCGTCCGGACTACACACGCGTCGCCGAGTTCCGGGCGATCGTCGGCAATCCCGTCACGATGGCACTTACCGCGACGGCAACACCGGAAGTTCAACTGGATATCGTGGTCCAGCTGGGCCTGAGCGGCGACGCGATGAAGCAGTTCCACGAGGGCATTGATCGTCCGAATCTCGATCTGCGTGTGGAAGAAATCTGGGATGCGGATGAAAAGCAGGAATCGATGCAGGCCGTCTTCGAACGCTGGCTGACCCCGGATTCCACCGGCAGCGGGATTGTGTATTTCACGTTGATTCGGACGCTGATCGAATTTAGCGAACGACTGCAGGCCGAAGGCATCGAACACGTTTGTTATCACGGCGACCTGGAACGACACGACCGCCGCTGCATTCAGGACGACTTCATGCGCGGCCGGTCCCGCCTTGTGCTGGCAACCAACGCCTTCGGCATGGGAGTCGACAAGGACGACATTCGTTTTGTCGTTCATGCCGACATTCCCGGTTCGATGGAATCGTACTATCAGGAAATTGGTCGCGCTGGTCGTGACGGGCGGCCGTCTGAATGCGTCCTGTTGTATGACCAGCGGGATCTGAACACACGGATGGAATTTATCCGCTGGACGAATCCGGACGCGGAATTTTGCGAGCGGACGTTTCATTTGCTCACCCACAGCGCGGAACAGATCCGGGCGTTTGGGATCGACTGGCTGCGAGAACGGCTGTGCGATCGGCAGCGGCACGATCGGCGGGTGGAAACCGTGCTGGGGCTGCTGCAACGGTATGGCGTGATTGAGGACGAAATTGATCTGAGCAATCTGGAAGTTCGCGGCCCATTGCCGGAACCGCTGTTGAATCAGGAGTCGCGGGCGGCCAAACTGCTGCGGGATCAGAAGAAGCTTTACGCCCTGGTGCAGTATGTCCAGAGCGAAGATCGCCGTCAGTTTATCCGAGATTATTTTGGTGTCGCATGACGAGTCGCTGGGAAGCCGGACTACTCTCAACGATCAGCCTCGTCCGGCAGCAGTCCGGGCGTATCAAAGATCTGAAGGGGTTTCGCAAGGGGCATCAGATTCCCGCAGAGGTTTCGGATCACACGCAGGCTTTCATCGGTCGAATAGCCGAGCAGGATTTGCGGCAGGATCTGGACGATCGATTTGACGAGTTTCGTCGGCTGTTGAAATTTCGCCGTGTGGAGATTTCCGTGACCGATCCATCGTCGGGTACCGCGCAAATTTCCACGCCGTGGTTCGACTATCAGGTGTCTGTACTGCACGATCCGAGTGATGCCGCAGCTGTCCTGTGGCGGAGGCAACTGTCCGAGTTTCGCCAGCTTGACAAGCTCGATTCCGACGAGGTGAAGTCCGTGTTCGGCACCACCTTTGACACCGTGGAATTGATGCCACCGGCGTCGATTGACGTACCCGCAATGATTGATCAGATTGAAGAAGAAGCGGACGCGCGGATCAGTCTTGACTATGATCGGCAGACGACGTGGTGTGCGGTCACGATTCAGGGAATTGCCGGCCAAATGCAGTTTACATCCGATCGAATTTCACTGTTCGTCCATCAGGCTCAACCGCCAGCAAAACTTCTCGATGCGTTTTTTAAAGTCAAACTGCGAATCAGCGAAATTCAGGGGCAGTGAGCTGACATAGAGGTAAAACAAAATCCATGCTGCCGGGTTTCTACAAACTGATTGATGAGGACTTCGCCGCAAATGTGAGTCAAATGATCGCTGCGGGATTTTCCGATCCAAAAGCTGGTGTGCGCAGCTTGATGGCAATTGTTGGCCAGTGGAAAACGTATTCAATCACCCACAGCAAATCCAACACCGATGATCCCGATGGACCGCCATGGTACTGGAATTTGCAACGAGTTTGTCTGGAAGCGCCACTCCGGGACGAAGTGCTCAGCGTCGTCGAACAGTACGTGCGAAACGCGATCGAACAATTTGACGTCTTTGGACTCTTCGATGCGACGCCGCGGGCTCTGGGAATTCTCGCGCGGCTGGCCTGTAGCAGTCCGTTTCTCACGCAGATTCTGCTGGCAGATCCGTCGTATCTCACTGCGCTTACCCTGCACGGTCGTACTTCTGAAATGAAGGCCCGCGATCAGTTTGATCAGGAAGCGAAGGAATCTTTCGGGACTCATCGCCAGCGCGCCGCAAAGCTGTCGGACCTGCGGCGATTTCAACGACGCGAATTGCTGCGAATCGGAATGTGTGATGCGTTTGGCCTGCTGGATCTGAGATTCGTCACGCTGCAGCTGTCACTTTTGGCGGATGCGATGGTTCAATGCTGTCTGGATCTGGCGTTAGATGAAGTGCGGGTGACCGACCTGCCGCTGTCGGTGATCAGTCTGGGCAAACACGGCGGCGAAGAACTCAACTACAGTTCCGACATTGACCTGATTCTAATTTGTGATCGCGACTCGCCCGTGATTCAACGTGTCGCCCGCCTGATGATTGACGGTCTGGCGGAAGATCTTCCACCAGGTTTCCTGTATCGTGTTGACCTGCGACTCCGACCATGGGGCGAAGCCGGGCCCCTGGTCAATACTGTGGCTGCCTATGCCGACTATCTGACGCAGGATGCAGCGACGTGGGAAAAGCAGGCGATGCTAAAGGCAAGAGTCGTGGCCGGTGATGGCGTTGTGGGGAAAGAGTTCCTGAGGGTCATTCAGCCACTCCTGTTCACCGACTCAGCTGTGGAGGTTCGCAACAGCATTCAGCAGATGAAAGAACGCATTGAATTCCGTTTGCGGCAGCGTGGCAAGCTGAATTCTGAAGTCAAGCTCGGCGTGGGTTCGATTCGCGACGTCGAGTTTCTCGTCCAGAGTCTCCAATTGATTCATGGAAAGCAGGAACCACGCCTCCTAAATTTCAACACGCTGGATTCATTGGTCCGACTCGCGGAATTTGGACTGATTAGTGCAGCCTGGTATCGTCAGTTGCGCGCGGGCTACGTGTTTCTGCGGACGGTCGAACATTCGATGCAGCTGCTGCACAATCAGCAGACTCATGAATTGCCGACCGATCCGCAACAGTTGGGCTGGCTGGCGAACCGCCTGGACTATCCTGACGCCGACACGCTGATGCGTCGTTTCAACGAGCATCGTCAGGCGGTGCGCATGATCTTCGATGAATGTCTGCAGTCGTCCGCTTCGTCCGCCGTATCGACTCAACTGGACGGTGATAAACATCCAGGGGACGCCGGTGAATCGCCGTTGATGGCGACGGAACAGAATCAGATAAAACGACGACAGCGACTGGCATCAATCTTCGCGTCGGTTGATCAGGGGGCTGACGCGATTGTTGAACTGCAGCCGCATCCAGCAGGTTCTGGTCACTGGGATCTGCTTGTGTGCGGAAGCGATTTCTCCGGCTGGCTGTCGGTCATTTGCGGCCTGCTGTCGATTCATCACCTTGATATTTGTCGCGGCGACGCGCTCACCGGTGAAGGCGTGAACGGCTATGGAGACCGGTGCGTGGCTGGACGATATCTGGCCTGCTTCGAAGTGCGTCTGGATTCCGCAACTCAGGCGGCAGAAGACACGACGACATTTGCCGCGAGTGTCGCTTCAACGTTGCAGGAAGAAATTTCTCGATTGGCCAAGTTAACCCGCAGCGGAAATATTGACGACGTGCGTGCGGAGTTGCTTTCGCGATTCTGTGACGCTGTTCCGCAACCGACCGATTCTAATTTGACATCCGCAGAAGTCGATGTGGAAATGTTCCGGCTGCCGGATTCCGTGCTGACTCAGGTAAACATCACTGGGGCAGACTCCTGGGGATTCATGTACGAACTGGCCAGCGCACTATCGCTCAGTCGGTTCCGCGTACTGCGGGCGATTATTGACGCGGAAGGCAGCCAGGTGCGCGACGTGCTGTACGTTCGTGAAAGAAACGGCCGGCCGATTGACAGCGAAGAACGGAAACAGGAACTGCAGCTGGCAACGACGCTGATCAAACAGTTTACACACTGGTTGCCCTCGACGAACGATCCTCATCATGCCCTTTCAAGGTTTCGGGAACTGGTCGCGAGACTTCAGCCCGCCGTCGCCTGGTCGGACAACATACAGTCACTGCGACGTCCGAATGTGCTTCTTGCCGTTGCCCGAGTCCTGGGCATCAGCCAGTACCTTTGGGAATCGTTTCTGCAGTCTCGACATCAGCAGTTGTTTCCGTTGCTCGCAAATGCCGAAGAACTTGCCATCCGGGAAAGCCGGTCGTCGCTGGCTTTGCAACTCAACCTGGCATGTGACAATCGGCCCGATACAAAGCATGCCTGGGCAGCTCTGAATGAGTTCAAGGATCGTCACTTATTTCGAATTGATATGCGTCATGTTCTTGGACATTGTCGCCGATTCGGAGGGTTCGCAGAGGAACTGACCGAATTGGCCGAGCTTGTCGTTGGCAAGGCGCTGGATCTGGCATGGCGGCAATTGGTTCCGGAGTTTGGTATTCCACAGTCGGAAGATCACTCCACGGAATGCCGCTGGGCTGTCGCCGGACTGGGCAAATTTGGCGGCATCGAAATGGGATTTGCGTCTGATATCGAATTGATGCTGGTCTTTTCCGACACGGGACGCACGACGGGCCCGGCTCCAGTCTCCAACGCCGTTTTCTTCGACCATCTGGTGAACGCGGTGGCTGCGGGAATTGTGGCACCTCAGGATGGAATCTTTCATGTCGATCTCCGTATGCGACCCTTCGGGCAAGCCGGGGCCAGCGGCATCTCGCTGCAGGATTTCGAAAGGTACTACGCATCGGACGGTCCCGCATGGCCTTATGAACGCCAGGCACTCGTCAAGTTTCGGTGTGTCGCCGGGGATCGAGCATTCGGAGCGGCGGTGATGGCAGCCTGTCATCGGGCAATTTACTCCGCCGGAACGTTCGATTTTTCTGCGATGCGCGCGATGCGGGAACGACAGGTCCGCCAATTGGTCCGAGGTGGTTCGATCAATGTCAAACTGAGCGACGGCGGCATTGTTGATTGCGAGTATGCCGTTCAGGCACTGCAACTGACTTTTGGACACGACTTCATCACGTTGCGCCATCCCAACACACTGCGGTCGCTGAGTGAAGCGGCGGAGCTGAATCTGATTGACTCGAATCACCGCGAAGCTGTCGAAACCGCCTACGTTTTTCTGCGGGAATTGATCGACTGCCTGAGGATGGTGCGTGGCAACGCCAAAGATCTTACGCTTCCAGTTCAGGGCTCGCGCGACTGGCAACTGCTTGCCCGCCGCATGAAATCAATCCACGATTCTCCGGTTCCGCTTGACGAAATCGAAGAACACATGGCCAGCGTGCGGGAGTTCTCCGCGTGGGTTGAACAACGCTGCCTCATGCTGCGCCAGGAGTCGTACGAGGGGTAGTTTGACCTAAGTCCCTTCTCCTCCGAAATCGGGGGAGAAGGTGGCCGGAGGCCGGATACTAGGGGGCTTGGGTTGTACGGGAATTGTGA
>JBBQSE010000390.1:0-8540 GCA_038214195.1 Planctomycetales bacterium | reverse complement strand
GTGAGACTTGAATCGGCCCTGGTGAGCCGCCGAATTCTTCATTTGCTACATGTACACACGGGCCGATGGGGATCAGCAGAATGCCGATGACAAGAAACAGTTTTGCAATTTTTCGGCCCATGAGCTTACTCAGCCGCCTGTCCAAACACCTGCAACTCGTGGATGGACCAGAACAGTCCATTCTCGCCGGTCTGTTCGATGCGGACATGCTGTGCGACTGTATCAGCGGGAAGCTGTAGTTCAGTCACGGCGGTTGTTCCTGCGCCGGTCAGGATCGGATCGCCCCAGTTCTCACCATCGGCGGAAACAAAGACTGCGTAGCCGCGCGGGTAGTCGCCGGACGATTTTGTGGAATCGAGGACGATCGTGTTCAGCTTGTAATTCTGTCTCATGTCGAACGCGAACCACATGCCCGGATTCATGCTCTTTCCACTGGTCCAGCGCGAATTTGGATTGCCGTCGACGGCTTTGTCGATGTCTTTCTCGCCATGCGACGCCGTTAGTTTCCACGTCTTCATGACGTCGCTGGAGATCGGCAGAAAGTCGATCAGGGACTCGCGAGTGAATGGCTGGTGCTCGACTGGCAATTGAGCCAAGACGTCTTTCACCTGTGCTATCGTAATGTCCGGCAAGCCATCGTGAAAGGCGTTGCGAATGTAGCTCAGCAAGGCGGCGGTGTCGGCGGCGTTTAGAGTTTCATTGGCGATCAATCCGGGACACGTTGCGTCGCCGTCGGTGAGTCCTCGCAGCGCGATGCGAATGAACGCTTCGAGATTCCGCACGCCATTCGATCCTTCGTTGATCCGGGCTCCGAGTGGTTTCAGATTGGAATCGACTCGTCCTGCACCCGTGCGACCGTGGCAGCGGAAACAGTCCTGTATGTACAGGTCGCGACCGTGCAGCAGCGCTTCTTCATTCGGCGAATCCTTAGTGCCGACGATCTCGGGGAGCATCGTCGGCGGATGTTCCGCGTCGAGCTTCCGACCGAAGACGCTGAGTTCATGGATCGACCAGTAAGTTCCGTCCTTTGAGTCCGTCTGCACGATACGCACGTGCTTCGCGGATGTGCCTGGCATGAGCGGAATGGAGGTCACGGCCTCGGCTCCTTTGCCACTTGCGACGGGTTCCGACCAGGATTCGCCGTCATCGCTGACTCGCACTTCATAGCCGCGCGGATAGTCGTTGTCGCTGCCCGCGGAGTCCAGAGTCAGCCCCGTCAGTTCATACCGATCGCCCATGTCGATCTGAAACCATTGTCCGGGCGTCTGGTTGCCGCGCGTATCCCAGCGCGTGTCGAGTTTGCCGTCCACCGCATTTCGAGCGTCCGTCGTCGAGGAACTGCTGAATGTCCAGCTCTGCAATTCTTCCGGCAGAACGGCCTGGTAGGCAGCGAAGTCTTCGATCGTGTAAGGCAGTGTCCGATCCGCTGTGGCGTTGCGAACGGCGGCGACATCGCTGGCGTGTACCACGGGAGCGGAATTGCCAAAACTGTTTCGCACAAACGTCAGCGCCGACGCAATCCATTCGTCATCCTGGCGTTTCATGGATTCCATCACGCCGGGATATTTTTTGCCATCGACTGGTCCGGTGAGTCCGTGCATAAGGATGCTGGCGGCCACCTGAGGCGGTCCCAGCAAGCGGCGCGAATTCACCAGCGGCGGAGCGAGTTGCAAACCATCGCTGGCCACCGCGCCCATGCCGTCCGGACCGTGGCAACGAATACAGATCATCGTGTAAGCCTGATAACCGTTCTGCATTTTTGCCAGCATGTTTTTGTCGAAGTTCGCAAACGACGGCCCGCCGCCACCTTCACGGTAGTTGAGACTGGCCTGCGAAGACGCCATAACGATGTCACTGCCGGGATAGACGCTGGCAATGTCGCTGATGCGTTTTTTGGCTTCGGGCGTCTTCCCGAATCGCAGTGAATTGATCGCCTGCACAACCACCAGCATGTCGTTGCTGTCGTAGCCCGCATCGCCAATTCTCTGAACCAGCGCCGGATCTTCCGCCAGCAGTGGTTCACTGATTCGCATGGCTGTGAGACTGACTTTCGAATCGGCATCACCTATGGCTTTAACAATGATGTCCCGCGTGGTGGCTTTCAGGCCGTCGAGTGTCCACAGAGCATGCATGCGGCCAAGTGCCGATTCGCCAGTTGCCGCGAGTTCTTCCAGTTGCGGAACAACGGCCATGTCGCCGCGCAGGACAATCAGCTTCTGGGCCGTATCGCGTCGCCAGCCATTGGGATGCGACAGTTGTTGAACCAGTTCCGCTGTCGATTGCTGCAGCATTTTCGGAGCAGGCTCACGTTTTGTCGATTCGTGGACAACTCGGTAGATGCGACCGCGTCCGATGTTTTTATCGAGTCCTTCGCGGTCGATGACTTCGCGAAGGTACGAGCCCTTTTGAGTCCAGTTGCCTTCCTGAATAATGCCTCGGTACATATCGACGATATACAAACATCCGTCCGGCCCGGTGGTCGACCACAGCGGTCGAAAATTCTTGTCGGTGGATGCGATGAATTCCGAGTCGTCGTATGCATTGCTGAGTACATATTTGCCGTCCATGACACTGACTTTGGCTCGACGAACCAAACGTCCGACCGGTTCGGGGACGATGTAGTCGCCGTGGAAATCTTCCGGCATCTGATCGCCACGATAGATCGATTGGCCGGCGCAACCCGTGAAGTGATTCAGGGCACCGCGTTCTGAATCGACTCGCCCCATGCCGCCCTGCACATCGACCATTTTGACGACCGGATACACAGTGTCGAATTTGGGTTCACGATCGTCGGGGAGTTCCAGCTTGCCGTAATGCGGCATCTGCTGAAAACCGTACGCTGGCTTTTCGCCACCCGCCGCCGACAGAAACATTCGACCGATATCATCCATCGCAAGACCCCACTGGCCATTGTCGCCGTAAATGTTTTCGGACGTCCATTCGCCACCGACAAAGCGATGCCGCTTCCAGCCGGTGCGAGCCGTATACATCCAGTTATCAGTCCCCCACATCAGTGCGCTGTTTTGATGTTCCAGGTTGCCTCCGGCATTGCCGCCGCCGTACAGCAGCGTCTTTTCGTCGGCAACGCCGTCGCCATCTGTGTCGCGATAAGCGTAGTAATCGTCGGTGTAGGTTTCGTTGATAATGATGCGATCATCCAGCGGCAGAATCATGCGCGGCAAGACCATGTTTTCGACAAAGCGAGAGACCTTGTCCATGACGCCATCGCCGTCCGTGTCTTCCAACATCGAGACGCGAGACTTCGGGAGATCTTCGTCCTTGCCATCCGCGTCCTGCATGTAGGTGAGCATTTCGGCGACGTACATTTTTGAATCGCCGTCCCACACGCACAGCACAGGTTCTTCAATCATCGGTTCCGCAGCGACGAGCTCCAGTCTGTATCCCGGAGCCAGATAAATCCGCTTCATGGATTCTTCGGGCGAATAAAATGTGGAATCCGCTTCCTCGGGCTCGCGAGTGACGCCTTCCATCTTGGCTGGCAGAGTCGGTGCCGACGGTTCGACGAAAGTTGGATCCGTCACCGTTTCCAGGTAAGCGATCAGGTCATTGACCTGCGACTCCCGCATACCCTTGAGCAGTTCTTTGGGCATGACGGAAACTTTTTGTTCAACAATGTCGTCAATCTCATCGCGTGGAATGACGGCGGTTTTGAGTTCCGCAGCCTGAGTGGCCGTCACGAGCGTGATACTGTCATCATCCTGTTTGGTGATTCGTCCCGTCTCAACTTTTCCCGTAGCCAGCACGACCGAGAACGCTTCATACCCTTTGCGAACCTTTTTGCTCGGTTCGTTGATAGCTTCGAGCAACTGCTCCCGAGTCAGCGGTTTCCCGCCCTCGACTTCCGGCTTCGACAAATCCGGCCCCAGCGACACGGCCTTACCATCCACCGCATGACACGCCGCACACCCGCGCTGAGCAAACACGGCTTTGCCGCGACGGTAGTTGCCGGTCGGTTCGGCAGCGTGCAGGGATAGAGAAGAAAGTAGAACGCAGGCCACAATAGGGCCGAACCGGAGGAGTTTCATGGGGATTTCTGGATCGATGATTGCGGGAGAATTTGGGAGGGAGCGGAATTATGAAAGGCTGGCAGGCAAGTCGCAAGGCAGAAACCTTGTTCCGAGGCTCCCGCCTCGGAACACGCTGCCCTGGAGGCTCCTGCCTCCACGGCGAATAGAGGAGGCTGCAGCCTCCTGTGCATTGCGTTCCAGGGCTGGAGCCCCGGAACGAGGATTCAAAGCCTCAGTCTACACCGGGCACAGCTTCACCCGACTCAACGGGGATGCAAATTGACGATATCCGTTACGATGGCGTCGGGTCAAACAAGTCGTCCGCGCCCAAACGCGGAAACTCAACGTTTTCGTAAAGATCAGCCATCAGCAATTCGCACTCGATTTCCGGCAATGGAATCACGGCATCCTGGCCCACATACACTTCCCGAACGAATCCGCTGTCCACTCGACGGTCAACGATTGCCGTCGCCGAAGATTGTTCGACGCGAACGTACACCCGCAGCGAATTGATCGACAGATACGACTCACCTTTCTCGTACTCGTCGGTTCGTCGAGTCGATTCGGAAATGACCTCGACGATTACGACCGGTTCATCCTGGAACGTGTCACTCGCCGGATTGACTCGACACACAACGGACAGATCCGGGTAATAAAAGCGGGTCCCCCGAGTCTGTCGCACGCGAATCTTTGTGTCCGAATTGAAAACCTGACACCGCTTGCCACGAAGCTGCTGGCCCAATAAACCAGTACCATTGGTCGCGATGCGATTGTGGGCATTCGTCGAGCCGACCATCGCGTAGACGTTGCCCTCCACATACTCATGCTTGTGTAAGGCGTGTTGCTCGCCGCTGAGATAATCGGCAACAGAGATCAGCTGGAGTTGGCGCACAGTACTCATCGCTGCAGTGTGCTCCCGAGACTATTTCGAGCGAAGATTTCGATTGTGACACGAACGGCAAACAGAAGTCGTCCATTTTGACCGCGTTAAGTATACACCGTCGATGTCGATGACTCCAAACGTGTTGCGGTAATCAGGATCAGGAGACTGAAACAGAAGGAGATTCTCATGGGACTCTCCAACGCCACCAAAGGAAGTTGGCAGGCGAATATCAAAGTGGCCGGGTCTTAGTTTTGACGTCGCTGTGGATGTGATTCCTCCGCTAACGTGCCAAACTCGGGCTTACCTTCTCCGCGCGAATATCAATCAGTTTGGACAGGACTTTCGTTTCCCGTCCGTTTCCGCCGGCGTGAGCATGGAATAAGATGTCTTGCGGATGAATTGGAACTTCGGTCACTGTCTCCTTTGCAATAATGCGGTCATGCCCGAGTTCGTCAGACTACACCAGGAATGTAAGTTCCTTTCCCGCCGAATGAATCGAAAGCCTGAAACAGAGTCTGTTTCGAAAGATGCGATCTGCCGGAAGTTGAATCCTCCTGTCGGCAGTGGTTCCCAGACTTCCGCATACACTGCCGCGTACCCGGTGTCAGATTTAATGATCATCCATCGCCGGGCCGCTGAGTTCCGCCGCATGAATTTCGATATTCTTCCACACCACTTGTGTTTCACTGGCTGCCCCTTTGGCATGCAAACGCACTCCACCGGAGATCACGCCGTCTTCGGGAAATTCCTCCGCACTCACCAGACGAAAATGGGAAGAATCACCCTCAGCGAACAGGCTGTACAGCGTCCGGCCACGGCGGAGCAGGCGCAACCGGCCGGACTGTGATTCTTCCGCGATGTTGCCAAGCCAGACCGGGCGCGCCCCGCTGACTTTCGTCTGCGAAATGTACAAATGAGCCGTCTGCAGATCTTCCGTACCAGGGCGGCGAACAAATCCGCGATACACAGAACAGTCCGTTTGCATCTCGTCAGCCAGCACGATGTCCAGCGATATTCCGCCCGCGCCGTTTTCACTCACCGTTGTCTCCAACTGATCAAACACAGCAATGATGTCGAAGTCGCCATGCACCTGAAGATTCGGAAAGACAAAGCCGTGGTTGAATGCGTCGATGCTTTCGCTGCGCATCTTCAAGCCATTTACGGAGACGCTTACTTGATTTTGGACGCCGTCAATCCCTCCTGCGGAAAAAAGAATTTTCGGCATTCCGGACTTTGTGAAGTCGTGGCGAAACACGTCCTTCAGTGCAGGCGTCGGAAAGGTCGAGTCCGGATCCGCCAGTTCCTGAAACTCTTCGGCGGGCAGTGACTTCGGCCAGTTCCCTCGCCACACCACATTGCGAACTTTGGCTTCCGTCTGATCCGAATAGTGAAACAGGCCGAACGTCCGCAGGTTTGTGCGTTCAAGATTGCGTTCGAAAACGAGTTCATCGTTGAGCGTCAGTTGAACAGTGTCACAGGCCAGATTGAGCTTGAGACGATTCCAATCGTTCGCGATCAGCGGCAGACGACCAGGACCTCTGCGAAAACCCGGCTCATCGTGGACGTTCATCGGATCCGTCCCGGTTGTGTCCCAGGCCCCGTCGGTGATGTCATGAATCCTGACACCACCTGGCTCCAGCAGAAACGCCTGCCGATCAAGTGACGGATGAACGTGGACTCTGCCTTCGTCGTAGAAGAAATCGTACACGATGGTCCCGTCTTCGAGCATCGGACGATTGTACTGCAGCAGGCTTTCCTGCGCGGTTCCGGCATTGTCAGTGTGTTTGACACCTGTGATCAGGTCGTCCGAGTCAATCCGGGAGTGCCGCCAGTCGTTTTCGATGTACGTATTGTAGTACGAAAACCAGCCCGTCAGCTCAGGCAGCGTGCAGAGATGAAGTTCCTCGGGGATCGTTGGTTGCCCGGTGATTCGAAGATCTTTGACCGCTCCGTGCAGATACCACGGACTGCGTATGGCAATCCATGGTTCGTGGTCCGCCGCGAGCGGTTCAACGTGAACCGGACGACCATTGAAATACGTCGTCATCGAGCCATCCCGCACGACCATTCGGACCCGAATCCATTCGTGCAACTTAGTCAGCGGCGGATCAATGCTGGTCAAAGCACGGTGCTGTCTGAAGATCCCGGATTGATACGACGCGAGTCCCCAGACTGGAGCCACCCAGAGCCCGGCCACAGACAGGTGACTTTGCTGCCAACCATCAAGAGTCACCTCACATTCCACCTGAAAGTCGCCACGCAGCGGAATGCGATAATACAGATAATCTTCATCGTGGCTGGCAAGGTTTCTGACTCGGCCCTGGGAAATTTTCCACCGCGCCTCAGGAAAACCTGAACCCCTTGACTGCGCCGTCATCCGGCTGACCGGAATCCAGTTGGTCTGAACACCGGTCAGTTCTGCGGCCGTGGTTGGAGTTGGGGGATCTTTGAAAGACCATCCACCAAGAGCCGACATCTGACGATCCCAGGCCTCCAGACTCCCGGTTCGCTGAGCCCAAACCCAGGAATCCAGCAGATGGGTCAATAGTTCCTGAGCGATGCCACGGGTTTGTGGATTCTGAGTGGCAACGTAAATCGCCAGGGTTTCCGGGCAACGAGGCCGCAACTGGCTGCGATTCAGAGTCAATACGCTCGCATGCATTTGGGCGAAGTGTTCTTCCGCTGCGGTGATGTCACCGTCGGCAAGATTACACAGGATAATCAAGGTCAACCGACACCGTTGCGCAAGTGAATTGTCAGCAGGGGATTTTTCAATGCGTTCTTTCAGCTCTGACAAGACGCCGAGTTGTGCCGCAGTGCTGACAAGGTCGAGGGCGGGAGAAATCAGTTCACCGCCAGCATTGACGCGAGTTGAAGTGTCGCCGCTCAAGTCCGCCGACTCCAGGCCACCAGCGCCGCGATTCACCGGGCCTGCCTGAGTAAAACTCATCGGCAGTCGAAACGTGACGTGGCTCGGACCGGGCAACACCCAGTTGGCCAGAAATTCCAGACGGTCCTCTGGCGACATCGCCGCGGCGCGTTCTCGGAGGAAAAATGCCGCGTCCTGAAGATGATCTTCACCAAAAACAGCGGCAAGCGCACGACCGACCGCAGCGGGTGGTTCGCTCGCTGACACTGGCGAGGCAAGTGCAGCGATCCCGCTGAACAGCAGAGCAAGAATTAAGCCGCGTGGTGACGTGTGCCCCATTTTCCCTGGGTTTCATTCTGGATACGAAAGTGAAAAAACACACCCCAAACGCCGTTGTTCAAGTTGCTGTCGTCCAGGAGCGTCAATTCACGCTGGTTTCTATTTCAGTTTCTCAATACTTCACGCGGTCATGAATGATGCCGTGGATTTTCCTGCGAATGTCCCCTCTCCCCCGCAATTGATTTTCCAACTTGACACGTTTTCCACGGGGGGGAGAGGGCTAGGGTGAGGGGGAAAAAATCAACTGTCGTCTGGTTCATCCTATTTCACTCAAGGTCAGCCCCCTAGTATCTTTTAAAACAGCCTTTTGAGTACTGATTGCACGAAGTCAGTGGGAGGGTCGTAAAAGGAATTGTAGCGAGCGGTCGAACGGAGTCTGATTTCGGCGTTTAGCCGGAAACAGGCGGCCATGCAGATCGAA
>JBBQSE010000389.1:0-8541 GCA_038214195.1 Planctomycetales bacterium | reverse complement strand
CATCAGGAGCCACGTTTCGTTCGCGGAGCGAACGACGACTATGCCTACTTCTTTTTCGCACGTTCTGCCAGGACGCGGAAATACGTTTCCACACTCTTGCGGTATTCTTCTGAGACGGCTTCGGAGCGGCCTTTAGTAAGGTCTTCGGCGGACTTGTTGCGGAGTTTGCCCCATACGGCGGCTTCGTCGCGATTGACCGTAAGCACACCGAATTCGGCAACGCCGGGTGGGTTTGAAGATGAATCGGACGATTCCTGTCCGCCTTCGCTCATCGCCATCGCAGCGGCCTGCTGAGCCTGTGTTCTCGCGGCGGCCTGGGCGGCTTGTTGTGCCTGAGCGGCCTGTGCCAGGCTGTCGAGACGCGAAGGACTCGGTGGACTTGGCGGCGCTGGTTGCCCCGGCTGCGCGGCATTCGCCGCGGCTGCCGCCTGCTGGCGGTCGAGTTCGTCGAGTGTTCGCGCCAACTGCTGACCGCGCGCCATTTGCTCCGGCGTGAACGAAGGTGGAGACGGCTGACCTGACGCGGGCTGACCGGATGCCGGTTCCCCGTTCGCTGGTTCGCCGCTTGCAGGTTGGCCACTTGCGGGTTCTCCGTTTGCTGGTGGATTCTGTCCGGGTTCGCCATTCTGCTGACCTGCTGGTGGTGTCGGCTGACCGGATGGAGTTTGTCCATTCGCCGGTTCACCCGCTTGTCCCGCTTCCTGATTGGCGGCGGCTTCCGCTGCGGCCAGCAGTGGTTCAAGCACGGCATCGATCTGATCGGCTTGTTGAGAGATTGCATTCTCCGCCGTCTCCAGGCCCTGCTGCGCCTGCAGAGTCTGTGCGTTTGGCTGTGGCTGATTACCCTGAGGATTCGCCAGTGCATTCGCTTCGCCCTGCTCTGCTTCGGCGGTTGCCGAATTCAATTGCTGCTCCGCATTCGTCGCTTCGTTTTGCGCCACCTGTTGAATGGCATTTGCCGCAGCCTGCAATGGTTCAGCGGCGTTCGTATTTTCCAGTCGCCGTTCATGACGCGCCGCACGGGCCACATCTTCAGCGGTGTCGGCAACGTCCTGAGTGACTTCGTGTTGCTGTTGTTCCGCAGCGGCCAGCTGATTTTTCTGTGGGTTGAGTTCGCTTCCGAATTCAGCCGCTGCAGCCAATTGTTCGGCTCGTTGATTCAGTTCCGCAGCCGTCTTGATTGCTTGCTCCGCATATTGATCAGCGAGCTGAGTCGCGGGGTTGGGGGCATCCAGTGCGGGTTTCGGCATGTTGTTCGCTTCTTCAACGTGTTTGTTTTCCTGCTGAACCCGCTGCTCGGCTCTCTGAAGACTCTCTTTTGCGGCTGCAACTTTGTTTTGACTTGCCGTTTGTCGATTCTGTTGCTGAGCCAGGTTACGCTTGAGTCCTGCATCATCGGGTTTGTTGTTGAGCTGGTTTTGAGCCTGCTGCACACGATCGTTGGAATTGTTCAGTTCTTTCTCAGCATTCTGGGCCTGCTGTTCATTTCGACGACGAATATCTTCAGCACGCTTTTGCTGATCCTGAGCCATCCGTTTCTGTTGTTCCTGAAACTGGTTGCGACGATTCTCGGAATCCTTCTTCTGTGCTTCGCGCGCGTTGTTGTCGGCGTGAACCTCAGCATTCTTTCCAGTCTCGGTCTGTTGCTCAGCCTGCTTCAACGTCTCCGTTGCCTCGGCAAGCGCCGCTTTGGTTTCCTGGGCGGTCTGCGCCAGATCTTCCAGCAACTGTTCTTCGCGTGCTGTGTTCGCTTTCGCAGCCGCTTCGTTCAACTTTTGCTGAGCCTCTGCAAACTTCTGCTGGGCTTCCGGCGTCTTGCCCTGAGCGGACGACTGATTTGCCTGAGCGACCAATTGTCCGGAAAGCTGCGATGCCTCCGTCGCCATTTCTCGCAAATCTTCTGCCAACTCACGCTTCTTCGCCTGGAAGTCTTCATCCGACCGTTCGTTGTTCTGCTGCAGGGTTTGTTCATTCTGCGCCGCATCTTCAAGAGCGTTGCGAGCTTCCTGCAGTGTGTTCTGCGAGATCTCGGACAGCGCCTGCTGCATGGCGGGATTCTGCTTCAGTTCTGCTTCGAGTTCCGCCATCAACTGCTGCGCATCCTGATTGGCCATCTGCGCCAGCTGCTCGGAGTCCTCATACTGCTGATCCATCTGACGAGCGATCCCCATGTCACGCTCGGCCTGTCGCAGTTCCGCGCGGGTTTCCGCAACGTCCTGGCCTTCTTCGAGTTTGCCGAAATGTTCGGCGACCAGTTCCAGAGCTTGTGCCGTTTTTTCCTGCTGCTCAGCGGCCTGCGCCAGATCCTTTGCCTGCTGTTCGTTGGATGGACTCTCCTGCGCTTTCTCCATCGCGCGATTCATTTGCGTGGCTGGTTCCTGAATCATGGCAATGCTGTCGTCAGCATCACGAGCGCGTTCGCGCTGCGATTCTTCAAGCACGTTTTGAGCGTTGGCGTCTTCTACAAGAGCTTCCATCAGGTCTTCGATCTGCTGATTGATGGACTCCTGCTGCTGTTCAAGTGCGGCCAGTTGCTGCGGAATCTGAAAAGGGGTCAGACCCTTTGGAGGCAGTTCCGTTGCATTGACAGTGTCGCTTTGTTGGAGAGGGTCAGACCCCTTTTCTGATTCCTCGACGGCATCTGCAGTCTCCGTTGTCGCTTCTTCCATCTTGCGAAGTTGTTCGGCGGCCTGCTGCGCCATCTGCGGAATTGTTGGCGAATACTTCGCGATCACAGCGCGGGCTTCGTCCATCACGGGCTTCAGGTCTGTCAGGACTTTCGCAAGTTCGTCGCGAATTTCCACCACCTCGTGGCCAGCTCCGATCATGGCCTCACGCTTCCAGCGTCGTTCAGTAATCTTGCGACCCGCATCACGCGCCGGTGTACTCCAGCGGAGCTGATCAAGTGGACCGACAATTTCATTCTTCACCCCTGCTTCACGCAGACGCTGGCTGGCCAGTTCAAAACCGCGTTGAACCAGATCCCACTGCCGGGGATGATCGATGCGGGACTGCAAGTTCTGCGATTCCCACCGCTCCATATTGATCAGCACGTTCAGCGTGTCACGCGCGGTGATCAGTTCATGGCCGGCTTCCAGAATGCGATAGGCCGGAGCAATCTCCAGCAGGTTGGCGGGGATTGTGGATTCCTGCGGCGGCACTTCGCGATGCTGATTCAGCAGTGAGGTCGTGGCTCGATGCGTCAACCCGGCATCCGATCCGTATTGTGTATCGCCGTCTTTGCGAGTCTGCGTCAATTCGCGTCGGCTGCGAAGTTGATCGAGACTGCGGTAAAGTTTCAGATCAACCTCAGCGACAAATCGTTCAGCCTGATCAAGCAGTTTTCTGCTTTCCACTGAATCTGATGAACCCGCCGCCTGAGCGGTCAACTGGTTTTCCTGCTGCGCTGCCCGTGCGATTTGTTCGATCGGCACGTAAAGGCTGCCAGCGCGACTATCCAGGTCGCGCCATGCATTGACGATGCGCCCCGGCAGGCCACCGTCGATGACGTCATATCGCTGTTGATTCAGAAGTTGATTGTAAAAATCCTTCGCGACGTTCTGCAGTTGAGGCAGCTTTTCTTCGGACTCCATCGAGTCTTGCAGTCGTTCGCGCTGCGATTCCGACCAGTTGAGCAGATTTTTGACATGTCCCTCCAGATAGTTGGGCAGTCGTTTGCGCTCATCCCGCAGCAGACGCTCCAGAACCTTGATCTGATTGATGGACACTGTCTCCTGGCGAAGCAAACGATCCCACGATTGTGTCGGACTGCTGACGACCAGTTTCTGCTGTCGCAGCATCGCGTCCAGATCGGTCGCTACGGAGCTCAAAAAATTATGAGCCATCAGTGTCTGATAGTGCTCAGCGACGATCTTTGCGTCATCCGCCGTGCGTTCAAATGTGCGCTTGATTTCGTCCAGATAACCGATTCGTTGATTTTCGTCGGTCGCAGTCTGGGTAGCCTTGAAGGCAAACGATGGAACATTGACATGTTCACGCTGGATTCGCGCGATCACGCGACCGGTCAAATCCAATTCGTGCGCATCGGCACCGGCGGGCATGTCCTGTTCGACTTTTGTGATTTCCGCCAGCAACTGTTCGGCCTGTTCTCGCTGCTTGCCTGCCAGGTCCGTGATTGTCGCTCGATCGAGTGCCGCCTGTTCCGGGCTTTGATCAGGTTTGCGAAGACGTTCAAGGACTTCGAGAGCCGAGACTTTGTGCTCCTGCAGCGACGTCGAGAACTTCGCGAACTCGTCGTACAGAACCAGCTTGCGCTGCATCAGCGTGTGTCGCTCCGGATCAAAGTCCGTGGCGGCAACGATGATTCGCAATGGAATGGATTCGCCGATGTTTCCTTTGCGATCTGTCGCCACCAGTTTTGTGACGACCTGATCGCCGGTCTTGAGCTTGTGGTTGAGCAGGTCCCACTTCCATTCAGCCGTGATATGACGACCGCCGGTGTCATCACTTGGTTTGGCATCCAGCGGCAGCGCGATCCAGTCTCGCCCGTTGATGGAAACATGCTGTTCAAGGCGATCCAGCGGCAGGTCGTCCTCCGCCATTGCTTTCAGAGCCAGAATATCGTTGGGCGGCAGCAGCAGCGTAGTTTCCTGTTGATCCACAAAGCCCGCGCGCGGGATCAGATCCGGCTGCGGGCGAATTTCGTACTTCGGACTGAAGATGTTTTCAAAGCCCGTCTCTTTGGAAACCAGATGCACCTTGTAAATGGCGGCTTCATCAACGGGCACCGTCGCTTTCCAGCGGAGGCCTGTCGGATCATCGTGATCCGGTACCAAAGCAATGACCTTCAATTCGTCGGAACCTGCCGGATCGATGCGCAGTTCGGCGGCGGAGACTTGTTGATCCAGTTCCAGCAGGAGTTCCGTCTTTGTTCCTTCGAGCACCAGCAAGTCGCCATGCGGTTCGGTAACTGTCTCATTTGGCAGCAGCGCGTACTTGGGGTATTCGTAGGTTTTCTGAAACACCGTGACGCGCGGACGTGGCCGAGCTTCAATCCGAAATCTCTGCGTAACGGCATCGCCGGCGAGAATGCGGTATTCAACGGACTCAGTTTTCACATGAACATTGGCAGCGAACTCGGCGTCAGATCGACCTCGCATGGGCTGACGTGTGGCACCCTGCTTTTCCGTAAATGTCTCCAGCGTGACTTCATCAAAACGTCCGCCGGTCACTTCAGCGACGATGGCGATGGTTTCGTCTTCGGCGAGCATCAGTGAATGCGGCGTCGGTTGCAGGATCTCGACATGAATGCGGGACACCCTCGCAATGTTGGCACCTGGCAGCAGAGCCCGCGCGGCGAGTTGTCGGAATCTCGGGTCAGCCGACATCAGTAGCAGCGCCGCGACGGCGACAACCGCCACGGCCGCAAGAAACCATTTTGCGACAAGCTTCACAGGCAGCAGATTCGGAACCTGAATTCGTCCCATCTGCTGCGCCACCTTGCCCTGCAGCAGTCCGCGAAACACGGGCGAGTCATGCAGCGAACCAGGATCGTCGGTCGCCAGTTCAACGGCTGACAGCAGATGCTCGCGCAACTGCGGTTCGGATTGTTCAACCTGCGCGGCTATCTCTTCCCTGGCCGGAAGATGAATCATCCGTCGCAGACAAGTCATCCAGACGACAACAATCACTGGCAGATACACCGCGGCGCTCAGTCCCCAGCGAACGCGGTCACTCAGCAACCAGTACCAGTCAATCGCGGCCACGATGGCAATGCACAGCAGGAACGTCACGATCCCCGCACACAGCCCTCTGGCAATAATCAGCCACATCCGCCGCCGCGCAAAGTGATTCAGTTTATTGGCAACGATCGGATCAAGTGCAATGCTCATGGCAAAGTTCCTGGACAATCAGGCGAGCGGCAGGGCGTCAGCCCTCCGAGTGAGGCGGGATACTGCAGTCAGCGAACTTTAATCTGTCAACTGCGAAAATCACAGTTCGAAGTGGGTAATCTGGCATGTTTCGTCGTAGCCGGACTCTTAGGAGTTCGGATTGGCTGCCTTGTAGTCGGACTCGTGAGAGTTCCGTCAGAAATCTTACGACTCCTGCTACTTCCGTTGCGCATCCTCGCTTGCTCGCGTCAACCTGCGGCCTCCGATACGATGTTCGCCGCCGCAGCATCCTGCCTTCCGTCACCCCACCTGGAGAGAATATTGTGAACGTTCGACTTATCTCACTGCTTGCAGTCTTGACTCTGAATGGTGCGTTGAATGCCTCCGCTGAGGACTGGAGTGAAGAGCAGATTGCCAAACTGCCGACCTCTGAAACTGCTGTGCATCTCTTCAACGGCAAAGACCTTGATGGCTGGGAAGGTTACGTTGGGAAATATTTCTCGGTTGAAGACGGAATCATCGTCGGTCGCAACTCTGCCGACAACCCGCCGAAGTCCAGCACGTACCTGATGACGAAAAAGCAGTTTCGCAACTTCCGGCTGATCTTCGAAAGTCGACTCGTCACCAGCGAGATGCATTCAGGCATTTCATTTTGGGGCAAGGCCATCGAAAAAGACGAAGGCCCGTTTACCTATCAGGGACATCTGGCGATGTATCCATCCGCCTACGGCTACTACGATCTGTTTGGGCGAAACAGTGTGTTCAAGGATGACCTTGGAATCGCCCGAGCTGCCGGAAAACAGCATGACTGGAATCGTATGGAGATCCTGGCGACTGGTCATCGCATCCGTCACGTCATCAACGGACGACTCGTCGCCGACTGGGCCGATCCACAGCCAGAGACATGTGTCGCTGGCCCTATCGGACTGCAACTGCATTCGAACAAAGTCGCCCAGGAAGTTCAGTGGCGGGGACTCATTCTGACCGAAGATCCCACCGACGAACTGGTCACCGCAGACAGCCGCGACGCTGGTCTGGTTGTCAACGGCAATCCCGCTGAGTCCGGACTTGATGCAGCGGCGGTGAAGACGATCGATGCGCGGATGCAGGAATTCGTCGATCAGAAACAAGCATCCGGGATTGTCACTCTGGTCGCTCGGCGAGGCCGTGTCGTCCACTTGGGAGCCGTCGGAAAGGCGGACGTGGCTTCAGGCCGCGACATGACGGCGGACACCGTGTTTGCCATCGCGTCGATGACCAAGCCCATCACGGCGGCGAGCGTCATGATTCTGCAGGACCAAGGAAAACTGCAACTGGATGATCCGATTTCGAAATACATTCCAGCATTCAAAGACACGAAACTCACCGGCGGCACCGCGCCGCAGCGAGAGATCACGATTCGCGATTGCCTGAGGCACACGAACGGACTTGTCAGCGATCAGCGAAACACGGGAACACTTGCAGACACTGTGGAGAAGCTGGCCAATTCGGAGCTGGCGTTCGAACCCGGTTCCAAATGGCAATACGGCCCCGGCCTGAGCGTCGCGGGACGAGTTGTCGAGATCGTCTCGGGAACCCCCTTCGATCAGTTCCTTGCCGAACGCATCTTCACGCCTCTTGAGATGACTCAGACGTCGTTCCATCCGACCGAAGAACAACAAAAAAGGCTGGCGATGTTGTATCAGCCGACGGCTGACAAAAAAGACATCGAACGCGCCAATCACTGGCTCTACGAAGTGACGGCGGACACTTCTCCAAATCCGTCCGGCGGCCTGTACTCAACGGCAGGAGACCTTGTGCGATTTTATCAGATGGTACTGAACGGCGGCGACCTCAACGGCAAACGCATTCTGTCTGCCGACGCGGTGCAACAAATGACGTCGTTGCAGACAGATGAATTGGCGACAGGCTTCACCCCCGGCAACGGCTGGGGACTTGGCTTTTGCCTTGTGCGTGAACCTCAGGGCGCAACCGACGCGTTGTCCTCCGGTTCGTATGGCCACGGCGGCGCGTTCGGAACTCAGGGCTGGATCGATCCGACGCAGGAAATGATCTTCGTCCTCCTCATCGCCCGCCAAAACTTCGGCAACGGCGACGGCTCCGAACTTCGGGCAGAATTGCAACGGCTTGGGGTTGGTGCGGTTCAAGATTGAGTGACGATCCACCAAGGCGAAAAAAGGCAGTTACCAACTTAATACTTATGCGGTGAAGTTGAAACCGCCGCCCCGAATCCTGGAGTCAAAGAATGTGGAACGACATTGTGCGATTGAAGTACATCTTGACCGCAACTCTCTTCCTTTGTGCGTCGTCAGGATGCGGATACCATAGCGGCGACGTGCCTTCATACCGCAGTGCAATCCAATCCGGTCGTAAGATCATCGCACCGGCGTTAGAGATGGAAAAGCAGTTCCCGAAAACTGAGCATATGCTGATCATGTATGGCGGAACCGGGAGTGCTCAACACGAATGGCAAACCGTTTCTTACTTCGGGGGACGCTACGAGTTGACAATGACTGTTGACGTCATGCTCAGCGATGATGGTAAGATCGTCCAAACCGTGATTCGGGAACCCATATTTTATCTCGACGTGTGTGGCAAGATCTCTGATTCGGGGGGATGCTTGTATCAGGCTTCACGGCATCAGGAATTTGGAATCGTCAAATGGGATCAGTTTAGAGATGCGGGGTTT
>JBBQSE010000388.1:0-8550 GCA_038214195.1 Planctomycetales bacterium | reverse complement strand
CAAACAATCGGACAACAAACTGCTTTCCCACAACGGCCAATTTGGACATTGCATCTTTCTGCGCTGAGGCACTGCCGCGAATCGGCAGCCCGGCGGTCTTCAGTGGCCGGATTGTTGTAACTCCTGCCACATCAAGAACCTCACAATCATCCCGATTGAGCATCAGGTTCATATCATTTTGATTCTGATCTTCTGAAATATGAACTGAGTAGAATCGTCCATTGTCCAATGCAAATGTGAATCCAGTTTTTATGGTTTCGTGAACGCGTCGCACTTCTGCTGTATGTCCGGAATCCGTCTCCAGATCACGAAGATTGTTTGCTGCTTCAGCCTGCTGCTGCTGAGCTTCCTTGAGTTGCTTCAATTGCTCCTGCATTGCCTGTTCCAGTTGCAGTCGCTCTCGTTCACTTCTGACAATCGTATCTGCAGTATCCATTTTTTGAGCCGACATTCTCGCGTGCGATTCTGAGTCCTGATGAATCTGAATTGCAAGGCTCACTGATTCTTCGCTCGAGAAACGTTCTATCAATGCTTCTTGCTGAGCCAACTGAGACTCGAGCGTTTGCTGACGCCGACGCAAATCAGAAAGTTCGCGCTGTCGTTGATACGTTTCCTGAACTGCGGCTTCTGTTTCCTGTGGTGAAGCACTGTCCGGTGACGAGTTCTGCGCGAGGATCGACGCCAGCATTGAGATAAAGATGACCGCACCAAATGTGTTACAAATGGTGTCGAGCAACAATTCCAGACTATCGTCCGTTGAAATCATTTGCCGCCGACTCATAGTGCTGCGGCTCCTGTCACTGGATCTAACGCAGTCTGATCCTGCCCCAGCAGGTGGTACCCGTGCGCAATCCCTTCTTCTCGCAATGTGCCGGGAATGCAATCGATGGCCTGATTGGCACCCGGTTTCCAACATACTTTGGATTGCCCCTAATCTCCCTGACCGTCAAGCCAAAGTCTCGCAGCGTCAAATGCCATCCCCAATTGTTCGGTCTCAAATGATTTGTCGATCAGACCTTCAATGTAGTCGATCTCCTTCTCCTGCTCGCTGATCTCCAGTGAAAGGGCATACAATGCTCCGTAGTATTCACGCATTCGGCTAAATATTGGCTGCCGGGCATCCTGCAGTGTTCCCTGAGGTCCGTCGTTTTTTTCAGCAAAGATCAGACTCCGCTCTTCCATAATTGCGAGAAGCGTAATGACAGACATCCGATCGCTGCTGCCGGCTCCCTGAACCCTATATCCCCCAATACGTGGCTGGTTCAATGTTTCGAGAAATTTCACAACGACGAGCTTAAGAGTCCGGACGAAGTTCTTCCCCCTTTGGATGTCCGGCGCAGACATTTCAACATCTTGCCACTTGCCACCAACCTCGATTTTCTCATCTAATATCTCGGCTTTTTGGATTTTAGCGACCAGTCCTTCAAGTTCACTAATGGCTTCCATCAGCGGTTTCGCTGATGAGTAGTCACCGTCGTCGGCATCCACGCATGCTTTCCTAGCAGCAGCAATCTTGTCCATCTTGTCTTTGAACAGCTCTGGGTGAAGCTGGAAAAACATTGGCCAATCCATGGGAAGCACGTCCAGTTCCACGCTGCCGCGAAGATTCAATTGAATCGGAAGCCGCTTTCCCATTTCTCCCTGCCGATAGCAGTCAATCTTTGATAACAGATCCGTCGGCAGTTCGAGTTCGCTGGACATCTCTTGCAGGATTTTCAATCGTTCCCGCTGCTCGGGCGTACGACTGCTATCAGGAATATCAGCCATTTTCTGCAGAAACATTTCGTGCTGGAGAGCTGCCGTTCCAAGGCATTCCTGCAATGCATTGAGGCCAGTTCCTGAAGAAATCCGGCCTTTCAATTTCTCAGGCGGTAGACTGACTACATAACTGACCGTCCGCTTCCGTCGTTCAAGAAAGCGATCGACATCTACACTGCGGTTCGCGTATCGAGGACCATTGGGAGCCAACGGGTCGTCGAATCCTCGGATTGCCCAACCCTGCAAATCGAACATTTGCTCTAATTTCTGGCGTTCCGCCGCACGCTGCTCAGCCATCAACCTTCGTTCTTCGGCTAGATTATTGATTGACTTTCCGATGGCTTTGTCGAGTTCCTCGTCCGCAACGGCCGAGTTCGATACACGAGTAGAGATGGCAACCAGCATTATGAGCAACAAGCAGTGAAACGACATATGGAATCCATTTAGACTAAGGCGTAAACTGATCGAGGCGGTCAACAGGGATCAGGAGAGTCGCGCCAGGACCGTTGTAGAAGAGAGTTCCAAGGAATGCTCCATTTGCACTTACGACGGCATGCCCGTGGAGTTTCGGAAGTGTCGCCGGGATTTCAATTTTGATCACTGGATGAGAGAGCGGGTTGCCTGAAAGCGACTCGAATCTATCGACGACACCCCATGCATACTCAGGCATCGAGATCGAGGAAACTGGTTCGACTTTTCCTGACTCGGATCGTTGAATGAGGTAACCACACCGAAGATTCGCTCCAGACAATTTTCTGTTGAAGGCACCAACCCATTCCTCCTTCCCTGCGGTGTGATGTGCCTTCGCCGTTTGCAAAGGTAACGGCATAGGAAGTTGAATAACTCCGACGTCGTCCTCAACGCCACCGTCGCTAAATTGAGGATGGATCCAAAACTTCTCTACATCCACGAACCCGCCGGACTCAGAATCGCGCAATAGATGCGAGAAGACTACGACCGTGTTCTTTGGCTTTTTTTGAAGGATTTGGACCGCCGTACCCGTTGTCACAATGTAAGAACCCGTCGGACTCCAGCCAGCGCAAAATGGAAAGATCTGCGTCAGACCGTTCTCCATCGATTTTTGGCCAATCCATACGGACTGATCCCTGACAGATTCAGCCATTTTTGCGTGATCAATGGGTGTCGGATGCTGTAGTTCAGAATTCACTAACAAAGGCTTTCGGGCAGTTTCTCCCTCACTGGATTTGCCTTGCCCGGTTAAGTCCCCAGCGATCGGTCGTTCCGGGCTCTTCGGCTCCTGATCTGGCTGCAGGAATTGATTGAATACGAAAATGCCGCAGACAACAGCAACAAGACCCCCAGCTACAATAGAAACCAGTTGGGGAATGGCATTCGATGAAGATGGACGTGACTTCTTAGCGAGGGCGGAGTTCGCAGGCTTCGAGGATGGAGTTCCTCCTGTGACGAACGATTCCGCTGCTGGAGAGATTGCGGCGATGGCACCCGGCCCCAGCAATGAAACAACGCGAACCTTCGGGCCACCTTTGCCGAATTCAATGATCGCGCTGTCCGCGATCGGAATCCGGCCATCGACGCGACTTTCCTTCAACCAAGTCCCATTCGTCGATTTCAGATCCTGCAGATAGAATCGTCCATCGATGCAGAGGATTTCGGCGTGGCGACTGGACACGTAGCCATCGTCGAGCTGCACATCGCACTCATCAGAACGACCGAATGTCACGACGTCGCTTTCTGCTGTGTAAACCTTGCCAACCTCGCCGTTTGCTCGTAAAATCGAAAATGAAACCTGCATCAGACCACCCTGAAACGAATTCGCTGTTCGCCGATCTGAAATGTCGCGGAATTCCCAAGTCGCCGCTCGGAAATCGCAACCCACAATCCGTTCAGAGACTTGATGTCTTCGATGATCAGACCCTTGTCTGTCATTTGGATCGCCGCGTGAACGCGATTGACCGTTGGGTCATCTGCGATAACGATCTGACATTGGCTGGAATCAGCCCCTATTTTCGCTCCGTCGCTCGGAAGTGGAAAATCCGTCTCAGTGCCATCCGTCGCTATTCTGACGAGGGCAGCGGTCAGTCGTTTGACGTCAGCCGCACTTGGAGCCTGCCAGCCACGCGTTCCCGCTGGTGTTGTCCCGGCTGGCGCATGAACTGCGGGAGAAACAGCGGGACGATACGCATAACGAAACGAACCAATGATTACGGGAACACTCGGCTGTAAACTGGTTTTACCAACCCGAAGGAACGTTCCATTGGTACTCGACAGGTCCGTGAGAAACCAGTGAAACTCGGAGTTCACAATGCGACGAGAGATTCTTACGTGGCTTCCGGAAATCTGACTGTCATGCGGAATCACAATATCACCACTCGTGCGTCCGATCGTCAGGTTGTCGGCCCGAATACGAAGCTCCTCACCGCGATCCCCGGCATCATCCAGCAATTCAATCATCGCCATAGGAGGACGCTGATTCGGGCGAAAACGCGCGACGGTATCCGCAGTTTCAGCCGCAGGCTGTTCGCGCGGGATCTCCCGGCGCAACGTGCCGGTCCCTTCGGCGGGTTGCGGCGGCTCGACCTGCGGAGCACCAGCGTACAATGTTGGCTTTATCGGACGGCGATTCATAACGAACATCCAATCACAGATTCAGGGATTCACTTCAAGTACGACTCGAAAACCGACCTCCGGCCCCGCGAAATCCGGGTTCCCATTGCGCCGCGCCGCACTGCGAGCTTCTTCGGCCGGACGCTTCCAGGAACCTCCCTTGTACACATGTCCGTTGCCTGCTGGAGGCCCTTTGGGGTCCAGCTTTGGGCTCTGCTGATAGTAGTTGGCATCATAAAAATCCAGACACCATTCCGCGATATTTCCGTGCATATCAAACAATCCAACCGCGTTGGCAGGACCGCTGCGTCCGATGACTTCAGTTCGCTGCTGAAACGGACCTTTCTGCGCGATTTCGTAAGGAGTATTGCCGTCAATATTCGCCTCAGTTCCGTTGAGATGCCTTCCAAACGAAAATGCCGTTTCAGAACCAGCCCGGCAGGCATACTCCCATTCCGCCTCGGTCGGGAGTCGATAGCGGCGATTTTGATTCTTCTCCGGGATCAGTTTGGTCAGTTCCTCACAAAACTCGTTCGCCTCAAGCCACGTGATGGACTCGACGGGCAAATACTCAAGGTCACTTTCGGAGAGGGACTTGACCAGATCGGATGTCGGACCTTTTCTGGAAAAGGCCGCTGGAATCTTTTTGGCGAGCCGCCAGCTTCCTTCGCGCTGCACCTTTTTACCATCCATCACTCTTTCGTACATCGCCTGACTCACTTCAAAACGGCCCATGTAAAACGGACGCGTGATTTCAACGGCATGCTGCGGCTTTTCCTCGCGACCTGCGGAACGTTCATTGTCGATGGCCCCCATCTTGAACTGTCCCGCCGGAATCAGGACAAATTCCATCCCAATGCTGTTGGTGACTTCACTGAGAGCAACCGGACCGCTACTCGATCCGACGTCGTCCATTTTCTTCGTCTTCGCGCCGGGAATGGCCACAAGTCGCAGTCCTGCGGATGTTCCAACTACTGAATTGCGCGCCGCTGAAACGCAATCGTCCGGGCTGCTTTGATACGAACCGCCGCGAACGACCGGAGTTGTTCCACCGCTTGCGCGGCAAAATTCAGCAACGTTTCCATGCGTATCAAATAACCCAAATCTGTTGGACGTTCTCATCACTGTCTCTGGCAGCCCGGGGGCCTTCGGTCGCAGGAGCGTGACTCCGCCGGGCTGGACCGTGCCTTCGCGATTGAACACCTTGACGTTGGCAAATCGCTTGTACTTCTCGGAATCATCGCCAGTCAAGACAGCAACGGAATATGCACTCTCTGTTCCCGCGCGGCACGCAAACTCCCATTCCGACTCAGTTGGCAGTCTGTATTCGATCCCATCCAGCATCGAAAGTTTTCGGCAAAACTCGTCCGCGTCCGCCGGGCTAATCTGGTCCTGGGCAACACTTCTCCCAAGGCTGACTTCGCCACCCATCAGTGAGCACCACTGTCCCTGTGTCACTTCGGTGGTGCCAATGTAGAATGCCTCGGTGACTTTGACTGCGGGCGATCCCGCCGGAAATTCGCCGGGAGGAATCAGCCGAAATCGGCCTCCCAGCGAATTCACAAATTCCTCGGGCTGCGCGCTCTGCTCCGCAACCAGCTTCTGACCCAGTGCGCCTGTGTTCGAATCAAACGGTATGGCGAGTGGCAGCAATGGAACAATGCTCAACTCAAGATCACGCGACACCGCAAGACCTGCGGCGTCGGCGACAGTCACTGTCATTGTGAACGCGGACTCCTTTTGACGGTATGAGACGTCCCAGGACACATCGCCGGATTGTTCATTGATCGTCAATCCTTCAGGAATCTCTCCCTTGAGGCTGAATTGAATTCCGTTCGCGGGAATATCAGGATCGCGACCATCGACACGAAAGAGAAACGGCATGTTTGCTTTGGCGACCTGAGGAGTTATCGCCGCCAAAACGGGCGGCTGATTCACTTCATTGACCGTGACGGTGAACTCACATTTGTCTTCGATGAGCTTTCCAATGGTATCCGTCAATTCAATCGTGATTGGATACGTTCCAGGTCCCTGTGCCTCTGTAGGCGTCCACGATAAAATTCCGGATGCCGCATTCAGATTCAATCCCGGCGGTGAGCCTCGCTTGAGTTGCAGCCGGGATTTTCCACTTCGCGGCAGTGTCGTATCAACGGTCAGTCGCAACTCAGTCTCTTCATCGATTGTCGCATCCGGCACATCGACAATTCCCATCGACACGGTCGGCTTGACATGACCGCCAGGCTTCGAGGGATTTGTGGTCTCCACGATTCTCGTTTCCGGCGGAGTTGTGACAGCGACCGGCGGCACTGGAGTAGCAGAAAGTTCGGTAACACTTTTGCGAAACAAAAGAACACCGGCCAAAATCATCACGAGCAGCGCGGCGAATCCGGCACTCACGATCAAGACGGGGTTTCGCGCTGCGACAGAAGACTTCGGTGCGTTTTGCTTTGACCGCGACGCTGTGGCGTTTGCCGAAATCTTACTCGTATCCCCAATGCCAACTGCTAACGCATCAGAATCTGCCAGGAGTGGCATCAGACTCGAAAAATCCTCAGCCACTTTCATACTGGCTTTGCAGCCCGGACACTTGATCGTCTTGCCCGCATAGCGACTGCCCAGCCGCAGCTTGCCGCCACAACCAGGACAATTCAGCTTATGCGCCTGATCCTGTACCGGCTGGGGAGCCGTGGCCGCCGATCCGCCTGATGGGGTGTTCGCATTCCCCTGTCCCAGCAATGCTGCCGCAAGCTGGGAACAGGATTCAAACCGAGCAGCCGGTTTTTTTGAAAGTCCGCGAGCCACGGCAGACACCACTGCAGCCGAGGCCGACGGACAAAACTTCTGCACACCGGGGGCCGGTTCCGTCGAATGCTTCACCATCACAGCACCGACTTCGCCTTCGAACGGACGGCGACCGCAAAGACATTCAAAAACGGTCACCGCAAGAGCGTACTGGTCCACACGATGATCAAACGGTTCTCCCATAACCAACTCAGGAGCCATATACTCCGGAGTCCCCATAACCATTCCCGCGCCGGTGAGCGATTTTCGCGACGTCTGCTGTGCTTCATGCTCCCCAACGACTTTGACGACACCAAAATCACCGACGTAGGCGTTGCCTTCACGATCGAACAGGATATTGCCGGGCTTGATGTCCCGATGGACATAGCCTTCTCGATCGGCATCGTTCGTCCGATGGATAAAGTCGAGTGCAACGGCAACATCCGGCAACCAATCCTTCAGCGCGTCTTCGGCCTGAGGACCATTGGCAAGCCTGTCCTCCAGGCTTCCTCCTTCCAGATACTGCATCACGGCGAACGGAACACCATCTTGTTCACCGACATCCAGAATACTGACAATACTCCGATGACGGAGTTTCACCAGCGAGCGAATTTCCCGCTGAAATCGGGCAACAAATTCCGCATCCGCCAACATCGCGGCATGAGGAATCTTGATCACGACTTTGGTCTCAAGGTTGTGATCCGTCGCGAGAAATACTTTTCCCATTCCCCCTTCGCCGAGGAGAGACAGAATCTCGTAGCGGCCTGAGGCCAACAGTGTTTTTGGTGCAGGTTTCTGGCTCAACGGAATCCACGTCAGCTAGGGTTGAGAGAAGCATTACTCGGTGGGGGTGGAATTCTCCTTTGGAAGGTGTTGTATTGCAAGGGACTCACGGAAACACGAGCCATCACTCACCATCCCCAAAATCATTTCACCGCCGGCACGAACTCCCACATCCCGCCTCAAAAGTCTACGCCCTCGGGCTTTGTTTGACGACAATTGGGCCGACCGCCATTAGAACTGTGGATCCACTAAAGTTTTGACTGCATCGTCGCGAACGAACGGTCAGGAACAAGTACTGTCCCATGGTCAGCAACGACGCCGTTCGCATGATGACTTCTGCTGTCTTTTCAACACCACTGGCTCCAGGTGAAAGCACTGCGCGCAACGTGAGCGCAGTTGGTTGATCACACGGAGATTTAGGCAGAAGAGAGAGTGAACAACAGAGTGTGCTGGATGCACAGACATGCCGCAGCGCAGAGCTGCAAGTTCGGTGTCTAGAAGGCCGAAATACGACCAGTCCGCATCCGTCGTTGGACGACCTGAAAGTTGAGTGCGCAGACGGTACTGATGGTTCAAACGAATTCTGAAGAATCTTTTGGCCAGGCAAGTTCATTGGGCTCGAAGTTGTAATCTGTAGATTTC
>JBBQSE010000387.1:0-8563 GCA_038214195.1 Planctomycetales bacterium | reverse complement strand
ACACCGTGCAGAGACCGAATCGTCTGACCAGTGGTCAGCAGCTGAATCGGCTTGTTGCTGGACGGCAGAGTATCCCGAAACGCTGACTGAGCAGTTTCCGGCCGAAAGCGGTTGACAGTTTCCTTACTCATGCCCGCCATGCGACACAACTGACTGAACGACCAGTCCGTCATGTTGACGTTGTCGCCGCTTTCCAGAGTGAGCTGCAATCCATCATCGGCCACATGCGGTGACAACAGCTGAGGCCGCTGCCAGACATCGGTCGAATACTGCCGTTCCTGCCGACAGTGATCATGCAGTTCCTTGAGCGACGCGAATGTGTCGTCGGGACTGCGTCGAAAGAGTTCCCGGTTAGCTCGTGTCAATTCAACCATCTGTATCTGCTCCTCAAACTTTTCAAATCGTTGGGTGCCAAAGTCACAGCGTTCACCGGCACCCGGCTGGTGAACGCCACAACTCTGGCAACGAGAAGCAGAACAGGCCCGGCCTCAGAGCTATCGCTCGTCGCCAGACAAAAACCATTGGCACCACCGCCCTCTCGGCTGAGGAAACACAAATACGATTTCATCAATCAAGTGGCGGTTGTTGAACTACTCAGATGGGTGAAAGAAAGGAACAGCACGAAGTCCGAGTTCCTTACCACGACATGACAGAATTGTCACGTTTTGCTGACGAGAATCGACGGCCATCAGAATTCATCAACGATGACGGTGCGTTACCCGGCGCGACGCTGGCCAGTGTGGAACGAGTCATCTTCATCCGGCACGATGAAGCCATAGTCGCGGGCTTCCTGTTGGAGATGGACCAGAGCTTCGCGAGTCCACCCGAGTGCAATCTCAATTTCGATGAAGTTTGCCGCCTCGGTCGAAAGCACGCCCCAGAAGCAGGCCACCTGTCCGCGTTGCCGACGCACGCGGCGCATTAGAAACCGGATCGTGTCCGGCTCTTCCGGATAGAACTGCTCGATCCCACTCTTGCTGACAATTCCCACGTAAGATTGCATCATGCCCGATCAGTACCACAGCCTATTGCGGATTGCAAAACTATTTTGCGTCGTGTGACAAATCCAGCGAAGCGTGGCAGATTCCGGTGATGCCGTATTTGATTTTTATCATCACCTGTCTGAGTCTGCTGTTTCCGCAATATGCCGCGTCTGTGTTTTGTGTCCTGTATTTGTCAACGTGGTGGGGAAGGCGTCGTTGATCAAGATCGCCACGTCCTGCAGCGAATCGACCGGTGGCGTGCCGATAACCTTGCGTAGTCTGATGAACAGTGACTAAAACTTCTCGTTCGAACGAGAAGCCGCTGAAGCTGCCATCGGCAACCACTGCAGCCTCTCAGCGTGCGAACTATACTTTGGGCAGTTGAGTTCCTGCCCAGCGAACTCAGGCAACCAGTGATTCTTCTGTCACGTCAGCGTTCGCCTGCGACAGAGCTTCGATCATTCGCGTGGCTGTCTTCTGAATGCGTTCCAGAGATGCCATCAACGTGGATTCGTTCCCGCAATACATCTGGATGTAGTCGGAACTGCGTGTGGAACAATCCAGTCCGAACGATCGACAGACAACATACGCTACGGCTTCAGCTTCTGTCTCTCGAACCGTCTTCGGCAGCGCTTTACGTTGCTCTTGATCGTGCATCCATTCGTGGCTCAATTCATGGGCCAGTACAGCGAAGCATTCTGCAGGCGGCAAGCCCTCCGCAATCGCGATCTCGCCCTTTCGTGAAACTCCTTTCACTCCATGCTCCAGAGCTTCGTACTTCAGGCCGATTCCATTCGCCTGGATCAAACGTTTCAGGCCACTCAGCAGGTCCCCGGGATTGCCGTTGATGGTTGCCAGTTCAGGCAGTTCATCACCTTCTGTCTGACTCACGTCGAACACGTGAACGATCTTGAAACCGCGAATCGTGCTTTTGTCCTCTTTACTGACATCCGATGATGAACTTTGCCGTGGACCATTGTCATCAGACTTGCGATACGTCAGCGGAGCCATGATGCCGATGCCTTTTTCACCTTTGCGAACATGTCGTCCCTGCTTCAGCCAACGCTGGAAGCCTGCGACAAACGTCGCCTCGGGCATCTGAATCGCAATCAGCAGGCTGTTGCTCCATGAGTAGTTGTGAAACCGACTCATCGCATCCAGATACTTCAGCAGCGAGTCACTGCGACCTGCTTTGAGTTCTTCCTGCAATGCGGCGATTGCCTGATCAGCCAGTTGATTTGCTTCTTCTTTTTTCATGGTGAGTGTCTCCGAATCCTGGAATGCTGCATCCGGCATCTGCAGCGTGTGAAAAGGATGCGGGCCTGCCGGCGGCCCGAATTTGAGCCGGACACGGCAGGTCAAGGTGGAGCCTTTCGCGCAGCGAAAGCAGCAGCCGACGCCAACGGCGGTCGCGGACCTTGACGCCGTGGCACAATGAGAAGGGCCGAGCGGAGAACCCCTCTCGGGTGTTGTTCAATTCCGCATGCGGATTGCCTGCGATGGGAGAGTCGAACTTGTTCTACCGCTGAGAATCGCGATAGATGCTTATCGAATTGACGTGGTAGGGCATTTCAATCGTCCTCCTTCTGGCATTCGGGGCAGATTCCGAGGTGTGTGTACCATTCGAATGCGGATCGCGTTTTATCGTCCGCAGTCACCTTCTTCCGGGATTCTGCCAGACTCTGAACCTCCGTCACGTCTTTCCATGTCGTTGGAATACTGGTGACTTCGTCGCCTTCGTCCGTATCACATCCACTGCAGGCCAATCGAATTCGTTTGGGCATGAGAGTGCCTTTCACTGTTACAGGGTGCTGAAAACCAATCGAAAACCGATGCACGCCACCGGCATCAAGTTTCCGCGAGACCGGAAGCCTGGTGCCCTGTGACTTTCGACAAACTCAGCACGGATGTTGAAGAGAGCGACGTTCGGCAACTGCGTTCGAGGCAGTACCAAGAATCAGAGACATGCATGGGAAACCGTTCTGTAACCGCAGATCAATTCCGGCGAAAAAAGGGGGACGCGAGTCACTGATGCAGTTGTTGCCGCCAATGATTCGCGTCCCGTCTGGTCAGTCTGTGCCGTCGTCATCGGTGAACTGAAGAAGTCCGCTGATCAGCAGCTCTTCAATCCCATACACGGCTCGTTCTCCGCAGGATTCACAGACGTATTGTCGGGCATCTGGCTCGACTCCAGAGGCTTCATCACCACAATGGGTGCAGTAGCCGCCGTAGTTCTCAGACATTTCTACGTACGTTTCCTGTGAGATTCGAATGACTTGTGACTGTTGCATGGGTTCCATCTCCGAGCCATTCAGCCGACTGTCTTCCTGGCCAATGAGTTGATCGATGGGCCCGTCGGCGGCCCACGGTTGGGCCAACGCGGCATAGTCAAGGTGGAGTCTTTCGCGCAGCGAAAGCAGCAGACGCCACAGGCGTCGGACCTTGACGCCGCGTTACACTGAGAAAGCCGACGACGGGATAGGCTTTTCGAAAATTCTAAAACCGAATCATGCACGTCATCTGCATCCGTTCACTGCATGGCTTTGCAGTCGAAGAATGCGATGACTGAAATGAACTGCCCGAGCTGTGAGCGACGTTTCGCTGATATGGAGAGATCCCGACCCTGTTCATGCCACAATTTCGAGCCTTGATCAAGCGGTGGTGACGGAATGCTGCATCTGTGGCATTCTGGAAGAGCGAGGGAAAACGGACGCTGGCACTGCGGGGACGCAACCAGCCAGGGATACTCTCGCCGAAGCGTCGGAGTGACGTTCGAGGTCAGCGTGACTCGGCAGGCCCTGCCACCGATCACGCTGGCCTGTTTTCTTCAACCCGTGGTGACTATTGAAGTTGGCCAGAAGGTTTTGCCACGCGGTCTGGCCGTACCAAAGACCGCAACTCCCCTCCAGATTGCACGCAATATCGCAGAACCCCAACACTTTGATGCGAGCCCAGGCCTGAAGCAAATCCCGGGGTTCGGGGCAGCGCCCCGATTACACCGAAATCCGCTCGACGATATTTCTCGTCACCCGCTGCATACGACGGTCATACAGCCGTGTCGTCCGAGGATCGGCATGTCCGGCCAAATACTGGACATCAGCCAGTGGAACACCTTGTTCCAGCAAATCGGTAATGGTTGTCACCCGAAACGAATGAGGGGAAATTCGTTCTGACAAACCAGCATCCTTCAAACGACGCTTCAGCATTCGCCCCATGTCGTCAGCCGTCATCCGATTCAACGTCAGCCGTTTCGACTTACGAACCGTTGTCCTAAACAGCGGCGACGAAGGCTCGGCATACTGCAAACCTGACCGCTGAAGATACTCCTGTAGAAGCACTTGCAGGTCGTGGCGAACCGGGATTTCCCGAATCTTGCCACCCTTTTCATGAAAACGAAGGCAGTACTGTTCGGCCACTTCGTAAAAGTCGCGACGACACAACCGAGCCACAGCTCCCACACGTGCCGCCGTGTAAATCAGGATGCCGATAACTGCCCGATCCCGCAGGCCAACATCATGTGCGGTGCAAATTGAATTCAACAACTGGCGAGCGTGTTTGATTGAAATCTCCGGTGTCTTTCCCTCAACAACCTGATGCCGTTCGCTGCGAACCGACAACGCAGGATTCAGTACGATGACATGCCGCAAAACCAGCTCATCAAAGAATCGCCGCAGAGCAGCCAAATGAAGTTTCTTCGTCGGAGCCGCCACCGGCAATCCGTCCAAATAGTGACCGACATGCCCTGGCGTTACTCGAACCAGATCAAGGCCGTGCTGTTCCATCCACTTGAAGAACAACCGCACCGAATGCAGATACGCTTTCCGTGTAAACGGATTCCGAATTCGTCCATGAAAGAATTCTTCCCAAGCAAAACAAGCCGCCGCCCCGGCATTCTGAATCAACGCGGGCGCTGACGCAGAGAATTCAACAGCGACGACTGCAGCGCCGCCGCCGCTCACGATCACATTCGCTCGGTCACCCATACTCCTCCGTGATAAATCACATTTGTGCTTGCAATGGCATCCGTACGCCGAGTCTGGCTGCATTCCGTTTGCTCATGGAATCAAACATCGGTCCAGCAACCGGTTGCGACAGACAACGACCAACGTATTCAGTCACCCGGCACCAGCAGGATTCCCGCCGCCCTGTGAATTTTTCCCACCTCCATCCTTAACGCCGGATAACGTCTTTTGTCCAGCACTACTGTGACGACTGGCGTGCGGCGCGTATTTTTCAATTTCGAGTCGTGGTGGGCAAAGTACAAAAGAATGCTGGGAACGATACAGCGAGAATGAAAAGGCCGGCGATTTTTCAAAGGGATTCTTAATTTCAGCCTCCTGGTTACCATTATCCATGGGAACAGATTTCGTCGTTTATCGCCACGAATTAACCAGCTCAGGGTTGAAAACACTGAGTTTTGTTGACCATATTGTCATGAGAAGACCTTTTCTGACCCAGGGGAATTGCGTGGCGATTGAACATTTCCGTGTGCTTCATCTAAGTTGTCGCGTTCTGCGTCGGACAATCTCGCTGCTATTGACGTTCGCGACGGCCTCGATTTTTTCCGCAGCTGTCGCTCAGCCACCAGTTCAGGATATTCCGGAAGACACGGTCGCCTACTTGCTGGTGATCGATCATTCTGCATCAATGCTGCGCCCAATTTCTGCGGCCAATCGCGAAATCCGTTGGAATTCGATGCAAGCTCAGGCGATCGAGTTCGTGCGAACATTGCCTCTGAAGTCGCACCTCTGGCTGGCGATCTTTTCTGATCAGCCTGTGGTTCCCGAAGTACCGCAATTTGAAACAGAGGAAGATCGCCAGGCACTCATCAGCCGGCTTCAGACTTACGCGCCGCCGGTCGGTGGAACCCATTTGTTTGATACGCTTGGCCTGGCATTCGAACAAGCACAGCAATTGTCTGTGAATCGGCCTAATCAACATGTGGCCGTGCTTGTTTATACAGACGGTCGCGATGAAGGATCACAAAAATATCGCACTCTCAAAGACGTAGAAAACCAAATTCCAGGTTTAATTCTACGCAACAAAAACGTATATCTGTGGTGGACTCCAATCGGGGACGAAGGAGCATCGAAACCTAACGGATTTTCGACCGCTTCGTTTAAGGCACCAGTACATGTTTCCATCACTCCGAGCAGCGTCGTTTTGCGAAATCCACGACAAGCCCCGGAGCAGTCTCTTCGACTAGTACTCAACTGTTCGCCGAAAGCGGAAAGCGTCGTTGAAGGTCAATCGATCGAAATGCACTTTAAGCCCGACGAACCGGGCTCGATTCAACTCGACCTAAATCCGCTTTTGTGGAAACAAGGCCCTGTGTCAGTTCCTGTCAAGGTCGTGGATGCCGAGCGTCTCGACGCCAACAAGGAATACTCCGGAAGAATTGTGTTCACGTATCCCGATCTCCCGAACAATCGATTTCAGGGACCGCTTGAAATCGGCGTGAAGTTCCGCCCCGGTGACAAACCAGAAATCGTGTCACTACTTCCGAAGCCCAACACCACTTTTCCGGTCGGCGCTGAGGTTTTGTTTTTCGCGGAAACACTGCAGGATGCGCGGGTGCAGTGGGATCTTGGAGACGGTCTTCAGAAGCTTGGATCTGAAGTACGGTTCCGATTTGAAACAGTTGGGCCGCGATCAATCAAAGTGACCGTTTCCGGAGTGGCTGGCGTCGATCCCGTGGTTCGTGAGATTCCGATCAATGTGATTGATGTTGGGTTGAATCTTGATCCGATCGCGGGAGTTGTCATGGCCGATCAGCTCTGCCATTTGTCATGCAAACAACGCGGACAGGTTGAGCGAATGGATTGGGTCATTGATGGCAGAGTTTATCCTGCAACACCGCGATCAGACAGCAAACCGGGGGTGGAGATTGATTTTCAATTCACACCAGGCGAACATCAAATCGTGTGCAAAGGATTTGTTCGGGGCCTCGCGACTGATGCAGCAGAACTGCCAGTCTATACAGAACCATACGCGCTGACGGTCGTCGCCATGCCAACACTGCAGATCGCTCAGCCGCAGGATCAGAGTCACTTGATTTTTGGCCAGGAGCAGACGTTTCGAGCAATGTTGACCGGTCCGGCAAAGAGCGTGATCTGGAAGATCGTATCCTCAAAGGATTCCGACAAACCGCTCGCGACAATCGAAACTCCGGCAGTGAACTCCGGGAACGGTGTTGTTTCTGAATTGAAATATACATTTGCCGAACACCCCCCAATTATGAAGGCAGAAGTCATTGCCACACTGCAGCCGAATACAGGAATCACGATTCCTGATGTCGTTGCAATATCGAATATCATTGTGGAATACGCACCATTCAAAGGCGAGATTGTCGTCCCCGCGTTGGTACCGTACCCGTTCAGCAAGCAGCCGGTGCAGTTTGATCTGAAGGCCAATCAAAGCATCCCGTCAATCCAATGGACGTTTGGTGGTTCGCAAGTGCAGACGTTCGGGGAAAAGTCACCGTCTGTGACATTTCCTGGCAGTGGCGTATTTCCTGTGAAGGCCGTCGTCACTGATAAGGGTGGGCGAGAGACACAACTCACCACCAAAGTCCACGTCGCTGCCGAACCACCGGGGGCATCAGCGAAAATCCGAATCGGAAATAATGATGTCAGTTTCACACGAAAAGGCAGCATCGTCTTTTTAGACAGTTCTGAATCGAAAGGTGATATTGCAAAACGCGAGTGGCTGGTCGATGGTACTGTCGTTGGAAGTGGCGACAAATCGCATGTGTTTGACACTACCGGTTCCAAAGACGTCAAGCTGGTTGTCTATGGTCCGCCTGTCTTCAACCCGGACGGATCAATGGCAGAGTCTCTGGCTCAGGCGGTGCCTCTTAAGTTCGACGTTTATCAACCGGTTAATGCAATAAACATGTGGCCAACTCTGGTGGCGATCGCAGGCTTGGGGCTCCTGTTGATGTATTACGTGCTTGGCAACGGACCGACGCGGTGGCGACTGTATTATGACCATTCAAAGAATGCCAGTCGCGACGAATCTCCTCGAGTGCTGGTGTCACGCTACTGGAGTCGCTGGACAAAGACGGCTCGTATTCCGTTCCATAAGTTGTTCCCGGATGATGACGAGGGCGCAACATACTGGAAGTCAGGTGGAGGGCAGCGCGAATATGTGGATGTTACCACAAGAAAAAAACTGCGGTCGAACAGCGGCGGATTTCTGAGATACAGCGGCAACGGACTTCAGGAATACCAATGTGAATCCGCGAACAGAACCGACCGCGAAGTGACGGAACGTTGGCGCGACCGCCGTTGTCCGTCGAAGTTGCATCAACAAATGCATTTGCTGCTGGATACTGAATCTCGTGGTTTTGATACCGGGCTGCTGGTTTCATTTGCGGCGGCTGTCGCGTCGGTCGCAGCAGTGGCTGTCACGTGGATTTGGTTTCATCAACTGCAATTCTGAACATTCCCGAATCAAAGTTTCAATAGACAGTTTTCAGTACGATCGGAACAACACATGGCAGGTACGGTGAATATTCTTGTAGGGTGTGGCGGATCAGGACTAAAGACCCTGCAGAAAGCAAATCACTTGTTCTGCCA
>JBBQSE010000386.1:0-8565 GCA_038214195.1 Planctomycetales bacterium | reverse complement strand
AATTCACTGGCAGGCGTTTCGACTATGGCAAAAGCACGTCCCAGTTGTACCGCACCCGACACTCTCTTCCGTCACGACGACTGATTCGGCTAAAGTCGGTGAGCCGTCGCGTGTCGCGGACGATTCCAACCTCACTGTCTCAAATGATTATTCCAACGCAATCCATCAGCCAGAAAACACCAATTTTCAGGAAGTGCATTGATGAGTACCGCGATAATCGCAAATCAGACTGTTCCCCAGTCGCTGGGTCTGCTTGATCGTCTCGCCCGGCGTGTCGTGACAAGCCAACTCGCCGGTCTGACTCGCGGTGAGATTATGCTTCACGACGCGGGCGGAGTCTCTCCACTCGGCCAACCGGCGGATCTTCACGTGTCGTTGCGAGTTCATCGACCACGTTTCTTTCGTCAGGCCGTCCTTGGCGGAAAACTGTCTGTCGCCGAATCGTACGTGCGTGGCGACTGGGACTGCGATGATCTGCCGAGTTTGTGTCGCATCTTCGTCAGAAATCGAAACTCCGGCGATCGACTCGATCACGGCGTGGCGCGGCTCGCGAGCTATGGCCATCGGCTCTTCCACTGGTGGAATGATAATAGTCGCGATGGCAGCCGTCGCAATATCGCGGCGCATTACGATCTCGGCAACGACTTCTACAGACTGTGGCTCGACGACACGTTGGCCTATTCCAGCGGAATTTTCCTGACGCCTGAAGCTTCGCTCTACGAAGCGTCCGTCGAAAAATTCGACCGCGTCTGCCGCAAACTTGATCTCCGCGCGGATGATCAATTGCTGGAGATCGGAACCGGCTGGGGCGGCTTCGCCCTGCACGCCGCTGAGAATTTCGGCTGTCATGTGACGACAACCACGATTTCAAAAGAACAATTCGACGTCGCTCGGCACAGGATCAGGACCGCCGGACTCTCGGATCAAATCTCACTGCTGCAGCAGGATTATCGCGATCTGCGGGGCCAGTTTGACAAGTTGGTTTCCATCGAAATGATCGAAGCGGTCGGGCATAAACACCTCGATCAGTACTTCAAACAATGTGGCCAGTTGCTGCGATCGGACGGTTCGCTGGTTCTGCAGGCGATTGTGATGCCTGAGCACGGTTACAGTCGTTACGTTCAGTCTGTTGACTTCATCCAGAGATACATTTTCCCAGGCGGCAGCCTGCCGTCGCTCGAAGCAATTCTCGGAGCTGCGGGACGTCAGACGGACTTGCGATTCGTGCATGCCGAAGACTTCGGTCCGCACTATGCCGAAACCCTCCGCCGCTGGCGACAGGCGTTCCTGTCGCGACTCGATGACGTGCGGCAACTTGGCTATTCCGAAGAATTCATCCGGCTGTGGGACTACTATCTGTGTTATTGCGAAGCTGCGTTCGAGGAACGTTACGTGGGCGTATTGCACGTTCAGTTTGATAAGCCGGAGTGTCGTCGTGATCCGATCATTCTGAGTCGGCAATCAGCTGCGCAACGCAGTCATACTCAGATGGCGCAAGCTCGAATTCGACCTTCGCGAGACCTCGTACTTTGTGGAAAGGGAGATTGCTGATGTCCGTAATGGAACTGGGAATTGAGGCGGTCGAACGTGGTTTTGTACCGGATCCTGTCACACGGATTGCGATCCGTCGGATGTGCGGCAATCGATTGCGGCAGTCACGCAAATTCATCGCGGGGCCACGCGACGCCTCGCGGTCTGCGTTTCTTGAGTCGATGCGACACGGGCCGATCGCCCCGGTCCCCGAAAAGGCCAACGAGCAACATTATGAGTTGCCGGCAGAATTTTTCTCCGCCGTTCTTGGTCCTCGGCGAAAGTACAGTTCCTGCTACTTCGCCAACGACAAGACAACATTGGCGGAAGCAGAAGAAGTTGCGCTGGCCGTGACGTGCGAGCGAGCAGAGATTGCCGCTGGTCAGGAAATCCTGGAACTCGGCTGTGGCTGGGGATCACTGTCGTTGTGGATGGCCGAACGGTTCCCCAGCAGTCGGATTACGGCTGTGTCGAATTCCAATCCGCAGCGGCGATTCATCGAAGCTGAAGCGTTGTCTCGAGGCTTTGGTAATCTGCATGTCATTACTGCGGACATGAACAATTTTTCGCCGGACGGCGACAAGTTTGATCGCGTCGTGTCCGTCGAGATGTTTGAGCATATGCGGAACTATGAACAGCTGCTGGCACGAATCGCCTCGTGGTTGCGCGACGATGGAAAACTCTTCGTTCACATCTTCTGCAATCGCGAGTTGGCGTATCCATTTGAGACCGACGGGGCGGCGAACTGGATGGGACGCTACTTCTTCACTGGCGGCATCATGCCCAGCGCGGATCTGCTGACGCAGTTTGAATCCGCCATGAAAGTGACGCGTCAATACAGCTGGAATGGCCTACACTATCAGCGGACAGCTGAAGCATGGCTCGCCAACATGGACGCTCACCGCGATGACGTGCTGAAGATCCTGACGGTGGCGTACGGCCCAGCTGAAGCACGCCGCTGGCTCAACCGCTGGCGGATGTTCTTTCTGGCGGTTGCTGAGCTGTTCGGTTTCGCCGCTGGTGAGGAATGGTTCGTGTCGCATTACCTAATGACGCCGGTCAAATGATCCAGACAATTTTTACAAATCTTTCGGTGATTCTGCTCACGTTGTCAGTGCTTTGGCTCATCAGCGTGGCGCGTCGCGATGCCAGTATCATCGATCCGTTCTGGGGGTTGGGTTTTGTCATCGTGGCGTTGCTGTCGGCGTTTCTTAATCCGCCCACATCGCCAAGAGACTTACTGCTTGCTGTGCTCACGGCAGTGTGGGGACTGCGGCTATCTCTGTTTTTGTTGTGGCGAAACTGGGGCCACGGCGAAGACCGACGCTACGCCGCGATGCGGGCGAAACATGGGAAGAAATTCTGGTGGGTGAGTCTGTTCACGGTGTTTTTGTTGCAGGGCGTGATCCTGATCTTTGTTGCACTGCCGATTCAAGTTGCAGCAACGATAAACCAGCCTGGACGACTCGGCTGGCTGGATGCTGTTGGTATCGTCGTCTGGTCGGTCGGCGTGTTTTTTGAAGCGGTCAGCGACTGGCAACTCGCCAGTTTCAAGGCGAACCCGGACAATGCTGGTAAAGTCATGCACCGCGGACTCTGGCGTTTAAGCCGGCACCCCAATTACTTTGGCGACTTCTGCGTTTGGTGGGGACTGTACTTAGTCTCTGCAGCGGGCGGGGCACAGTGGACCATCTTCAGCCCAATCGTCATGTCTCTGCTGCTCATGAAAGTCTCGGGCGTCACGCTCCTTGAAACCACAATCACCGACCGACGCCCGGACTACGCTGCCTACAAGACACGCACTAACGCATTCCTTCCCGGCCCGCCGCGCGATGGCTGAGAACTACTCACACGCCGATTGAATTCTGGTACGAATTCAGTTCAACGTTGGGCGTATCCGCAACGTTGACCCAGACGTGAACATGGGGCTTGCCTCGGAAGTACCAGACGAATGAAGGGCCTTCCAGACGCCAGTTGTCCCAAATACCATCGCTGCCAAGATCACCTTCCTTGTAGAAGGCCAGCCGGCAGGCATCCAGACCACCCTGGACTTTCAGGCAACGTGTCACTTCATCTCGGTCGGACTGCCGAAATGGTTCCAGCAGCAGCTTGAGGACAGACTGCAAATGCTCGGCCTGGTCGGACGAGAATTCTGTGACCGGAATCCCGTCGAACTTGCCATTCGGCCCGCGAAACCCGACCAGTTCTTCAGACGGCATGCCGCTCGTCACGAGTGCCTGATCGCGTTGTTTGCCGTCAAACATGTCGTAAAGCTTGTTCGCCGCAAGCGCCTGATGCCAGAAGACATTGCTCGGATGATTCGGCTCTTCGTAGAGCCCTTCACCTTCGTGCGCATAGAGAATCGGACCGCCAAACGCGACGTGTTCGGCACTGTTGCCATCGCATCGCAGAGTCATGTGGCGGCTGGCGAGGACGAACTCAAACTGCTTCGTGCCTGGCTGCCCAAAGATGGCGATTGACTGCTGATTGCCAAAGCCGCCGACATCGTCTTTCAGTTGTTGATCCCACCGTGTGTGCCAGTCGGCATTTGTCATGCCTTCAAAGATGCTGCGAATGAGCTGCTGCTGCTCTGTCGTATAGAAATCGCTTTTGATGGACGGCTTGGTGATCTTCCAGTTGTTCTCGATACGTGTTCGCAGCAGACCCTGTTCTCCTGCCATGTGGTTCCACCCAAAACAAACTTCTTTCTTCTGTGTGGGCGTGAGCGTTTCGAAAAGAATGCTGACGAGCGTCTCAGGCGTCTTCAGAGCGGGAGTGTCCGCAGAGTAGGCGGAAACCAGCGGCATCCCGGATGCTGCCAGAGCCAGCGCACCGGCCTGTTTGAGGAAATCACGCCGGGGTTGAGGAGTAGCGAACGGACGATGAGCGTGTCGATGCTGATTCGGCATTTTGTAATCTCCTTGGAGGGGCGATGGATGACGTGAAACGCTGAGAGTACCAGAAGCAGGATGGAAAAGCGTTTCTTCTCGCCAATTGAGAATCGACGCACTCAGAATCCGTCAACGTCCGGCAGTCTTCCATTCCTTGACGAGTTCTGGTGCAATCCCGCCATCCACTTACAATCCTTCCACGAGATTTCTTATGCCCGCCCCACGCCTACTTCTCTTGACGCTTGTTTTGACTTCTGTGATTTCAGCTCTTGCCTCCGTTCCTGCTCATGCCGACGACTGGCCGCAATGGCGTGGCCCCAATGCCGATGGAGTGAGCCTTGAAACAGGATTGCTCAAAGAGTGGCCCGAGGGCGGACCGAAAGTGTTGTGGCAGGTCGATGACGTCGGAGTCGGCTATTCATCGATCGCGGTGAAGGGCGGACGGATTTACACGCTGGGCGATCTGGATGGCGTTGAGCATATCCTTTGTCTAAGTGCCAAAGATGGGCAGTTGATTTGGGCGAAGCAGCCGGGGCCGCTGGAACAGATGCTGGCGGAGCGTGTTGAGAACGAATTCAAACAGCTCGACAAGAATCAGGACGGCACGATTGATGAGTTCGAAGGACTCAACCGCTTCGGATGGGATTTCACCAAATACGATCATTCCGTCGCCGAAGCAGATGTCGCGGCGATCGTTCTTCGCCGAGTTGATGCACTCCTGGCGAAGATTGACACCAACGCCGACGGCAGCCTGGACTTCGCCGAAGGATCGCAACTGTTCCGCGACGCATTCGATCGCATGGATACAGAAGACAAAACGGCGGATGCCGCCGCTCTGGCCGCAAAACGCACGGCGGCATATTTCAAAGACCTCGACAAAGACGGTGATCAGAAATTGACGCGCGAGGAAATTCGCCGAACCGCTTTAGATCGCCATTTTGGCCGCTTCGACCAAAAGGATCCGGCGACGGACAAGGGAGACGACATTCTCACACAGGACGAAGTCGAGCAGGGATTGAAAAAGCATGAAGCTGGCCGAGACGGAGTTGTCACAAAGCAGGAACTGCTTGACTACTACGTACAGAACAAGGTTGCCGGAGATGGCGAATTGTCGCTTGACGAGTTACGTGCCGCGTTTGGTGGCTATCGCAACGGGATGGGAGACGGCCCCCGGAGCACGCCCACAGTTGACGGCGACCGCATTTACATCGAAGGCGGCAACGGCGATGTCGCCTGCATGGCCGCAGCAAGTGGCGAAACGATTTGGTATGTGAACCTGTCAAAGGACTTTGGAGGCGGCACTCCTGGCTGGGGCTATTCAGAGTCACCTTTTGTCGTTGGCGATCTTGTGATCGTGACTCCGGGCGGCAGAAACGGCACGATTGTGGCCGTGGATAAGATGACCGGTAAGGTCGTTTGGCAAAGCAGCAGCGTTACCGAAGGCGCACACTATTCCACACCAGCCATCGCCACGATTAACGGTATCGAACAGATCGTGCAGTTCGGCAACCAAAGCGTGTTTGGCGTTTCACTCGCGGACGGCCAGCAATTGTGGAGCTACAAAGCCCCGGCGAATGGAACGGCAAATTGTTGCACGCCCATTGTTGAAGAGAACCTCGTGTTTGCCTCCAGCGCGTATGGCACCGGCGGTGGACTGGTCAAAGTGAATTCGACCGATGGCACGCAGCAGGCGGAAGAGGTTTACTTCGAAAGGAAGTTCCAGTGCCACCATGGAGGAATCGTGAAAATTGGCGACTACATGTATTCCAACGCCGGAGGGGCGCTCACCTGTATGAAATTCAAAACGGGTGAGATCATCTGGCAGGCGCGGAGTTCGGGCAAAGGATCACTGATCGCCGCCGACGGCATGCTGTACCTGTTGGGCGAAGGTCACGAAGTCGCCCTTGCCGAAGCGACTCCGGAAGAATACCGCGAGCATGGCAAGTTTAAGCTGCAGGAGCATGGCCGTCCCGCATGGGCGCATCCCGTCATTTCCGATGGCGTGCTGTACATCCGCGATCAGAAATCACTCACCGCGTATGACATCCGGGAATAGATTTCCATTCTCACCATCGATAGACACCCAAACAACGCGGACATAAAGTGAGTCGCTCCTGACCAGAATAATTGCCTCAGCGATGAATCCGCCGATATGAAAGTCCTGCTGGCCGAAGACAATCCGATGATTCGGAGGCTGTTGCTATCACAACTGCACGGCTGGAACTACGAAGTCACCGAAACAGTGGATGGCGCACAGGCGTGGGATGAATTTCAGAAACACCATTTCTCGCTGGTATTGACCGACTGGATGATGCCGGATGTCGATGGTCTGGAATTGATTCGTCGCATTCGGAAATCCGATCAAGTCGGCTATGTATACATTGTCCTGCTCACCGCCAGGACCGAAAACGAAGATCTTGTGGAAGCAATGGAAGCCGGAGCGGACGACTTCCTTGGCAAACCCTGCAATCCCAAAGAGCTGAGAGTTCGACTGCGCGCCGGCGAACGGATTATTGAACTTGAACACACACTGATCGATCAGAATCACAAGCTGATGGAAACGCAGGCCGCTCTCGTGCAAAGCGAGAAAATGGCCGGAGTCGGTCAGCTGGCGGCGGGCATCGCGCACGAGATTAACAATCCAGTCGCCTTTGTCGCGAACAATATCGCCGTGCTGCAGCGTGACGTCCAGTCGCTGATCGGGCTTCTGGACGAGTATGAGTTAAGTCTGCCGCTGGTTGAACAAATTGACAAACAGCTGGCGGGCCGCATTCGGGAGACGGCTTCCGAATGCGATCTGCCCTGGCTCAGGGAGAACCTGCCGGAGTTTTTTCGATCCTCGCAGGCCGGCCTCAAGCGTGTCCGGGAAATTGTCGGCAATCTAAGGGCGTTTGCTCACCTTGATGAAGCGGGCGTCGACAATATGGACGTGGTCGCGGCCCTGGAATCAACCCTCGAAGTACTCGCCACGGACCTGGCGACAAAACAGCTGACGATCCGACGAGAGTTTCAGAGCCAAGCGCAGCTTCACTGTCAACCGGCCAAGATCAAGCAGGTGTTTCACGCAATCCTGTGGAACGCGATTCAGGCCAGTGAGCCGAATGGAGTCATCGAAATCGGCGTGTCGCAGGACAAAACGTCAGTCCGCGTGACAATCGCGGACCACGGCTGCGGCATGGATGAAACGACTCAGCGACGGCTGTTTGAACCGTTCTATACGACTCGACCCATCGGTTCCGGTCAGGGGCTGGGCCTTGCCATGAGTTACGGAGTGGTCAAACAACACGGCGGTTCCATTGAATTTGACTCAACCCCTGGGCAAGGCACGACGTTTCGTGTGATCCTGCCGACCAGCGGCTAGTGCTCTGTCACTTCTAAGACCGTGTTTTGGGTCGCCGGGAGTGGACTGTGCGGAGATGCTGTGAAAAAATTGGGTCAGGCACCTCACAACCAATCGAATCTCCGACGAAAATAGTAGCGAAGTTCGGAGCCAGACCCATTTTTTCACAGCCTCGGAGCGAAGGAAGCTCTGCGGTTTCGGACATTCGTCCTCCAACTCCGGCTACCCCCGCACCATACGTCGCTTCTCAGAATGAACCTGACTCAGCCCAGCTTAAACGCAGCCCGGAGTTCATTGATAACGGCCTCCGGCATGGCTGAAATTTCACCTACCGAACGCGCGTTGATCACAGCTTCGGCGGTGGATTCCAGGACTTCCAGACGATCGAAGGTGTCCAGCACACTGCGACCGGTAACGATGACTCCGTCGTTTTCCAGAATTGCGGCAGGGTTCGCGTCTGAGACGTAGTCGGCAATTAGTCCATTGTCACGGAACTGAATTCCATACGGAACGCGTTTGACGTCACGAAGGAAGACGTAGCTTTCCGGAATCGTGCGAACATCCAGAGTCGAGTCAGTGACACTAAACGCTGTTGCGTTGACTGGATGGGCGAAGACGATCGCCTGCACGTTGGGATGCGTGTCATAGATCGCCTGATGAGCCTTCGCCGCGCGACTCGCCAGCTTGCCCGCTTCGCGCTGCCGACCGTTGACGAGCACAAAGTCAGCGACGTTGAGTCGTTCGCGGTCGTGCTGCGTTGGCGTGATCAGAAAGGAATTTTTCTCCACGCGGGCCGAAAAACTG
>JBBQSE010000385.1:0-8568 GCA_038214195.1 Planctomycetales bacterium | reverse complement strand
CCCTCATCCGGCCTGCGGCCACCTTCTCCCCCGATATCGGGGGAGAAGGGACAGGAGTGTGCAATGGACGATCCGTTTCAACCGCCAGAGACCGAGGCAGACAGCGTTCCTCTGCGGAGCCAGAAATGGAAGCCGCATGTTGGCATCATTCTGGCCGCTACCGCGCCGACACTTGTGTTCCTGGTTGTCCTTTCGCTGAACCCACGCTCATTTCTTGAAGGCGATGCAAAATACTGGGTCGTGATCAGTCTCCTCGCGTGCCTCACCTGGTCTGCGTACCTGACCTGTCACGCGGGATTTCTTGTAAAGCTGTTTGCGTCCCTGGCAGTTGTCGGAGCGTGGTTCTGCGTCGGATGGTTCGAAACATCGCCGTTGATGCTGCCTGGTACATTGCCATGAATGCCACAATTCTCTTCGCCGTTCATTTCACGTGCGTCGGCGTTCTTGGCTTTCTCATTGGCGCGTGCTTGCCAAAGCAGAACTGACCCAGAGGCCAATTCAGCTTTCATCTTCAAAACAATTCGGTCGGGTGCAAACGCGAAACGGGAGCATTGCTATTCGCGTCGCCCAGTGCGCCATTGATGATAGTGCGAGGTGCCCTGCCCTGTTCGGCCACCGGGCCACAGTGGGCGGGGCCATTGGCCGGTTTGTTCGTCGGGGCGTTCGCTGTTGTAGTACGACAAGTGGTCAGCGGACGACCAGCCTCCATCGTCAGGATCGTCGTCTGTTCCTGTTGAGAATCCAAACAGCCGTTTCACGATCTGGACGAGTTGCAGGCAGGCGACGAGTGACACGAACATGAACAGAGCCATGAATGGCACAAACGGGCCCATGTCGAAGATTCTTCTGGCGAGTGGCCAGAAAAAGGGCCAGCAGAGGATCAGTAACAGCGTGGCGATGCTCAGCCACGGACCGTAAGGAATCTCGCGGTCGCGTTTTGTGATCCAGGCGAGCAGTGCCGCAAAGATGGCGAGCACGGGGGCGAGGAAAAAGACGACGGTGACGGGCTGCCAGCCGATGACGCTGCCGATCATTGCCATCAGCACGACATCGCCGAATCCCATCGCTTCCTGTTTGAGAACCCAGAAGCCCGCAATACGGACCATCCAGACGATTCCGCCGCCGAAAATCAATCCAGCGATGCTCACCAGAAAACCATGCACATGTGGGTGCTGGATGGCAAACGACAGGCCGTCCCAGGAAAAGATGAGTGATTGCAGCCAGTCGGGAGCGATGTGTCGCAGCGATGCCACGACGCTGGCGTCCTGAAACCAGAGTGGTACAAGAAACGTTTGTCCGCAAATCGCCGACAAGAGGACGGCAAAAATCATGATCGGGACAGTGGAACCATCCGGGATGATGCGCAGTTCAAAGTCGATGAACGTAGCGACAATCAGGCCGCAGATCATCGAGATGTGTAGCAGGTAGCGCAAATGCAGCCACACGGCGGGCGACCAGAGATCGCGAATGTTCTGCGGTCCGTCGGGTGACAGAAGTCCCGCATCGGGAATCTGGCCCCAGAAGTTGGGAGGCATTTCAATCTGATACACGGCGACAAACAGGATTCCCGTGAGCAATTCAATCAGCGGATAGCGCGGTGAAATGGAACGATGACAACTGCGGCATTTTCCGAGCAGCATTAGCCAGCCGATCAGCGGCAGATTGTCATGCCACCGGATGGATGCGGCACAGCGCGGACAGCCCGAGCCGTGTGATACCAGTGAGCGCAGCTGATCGCGTAGACGAACCTTGGCGGGAAAGCGGTAGATGCAGACGTTTAGGAAGCTGCCGATACAACAGCCGATAATGAACAGAAACGGCAGCACGAAGAGTCGGGGCAGATCGAAGTAGTTCACTGGCCATCTCCAGTGGCCTGTTCCTCTGGCGGTTGCGGAATCTGCCGGGCAATGCGCCGTGCCACCTGGTCCGGCCATTCTCGTTCAGCATCGACAATGATTGTGGCGCACTCGCGATACAGCGGTTCCCGGACGGCCATCACTTCCGCAACTTCTTCCGCGATTGGACGCCCGGTCAGACTCGGACGTTTTTCGCCAGCTCGACTGTGGCTCAATCGTTTCGTCAGGGCCTCGACGGAGGCGTGCAGCCACACGACTGGTCCGGCCGCTTTGATCCGTGTGCGATTATCCTCCGACAGAATTGCGCCGCCCCCGCTGGCCAGGACAAGCTGATCCTGCTGAAGCAGTTCGGCCAGAACCTCGGATTCTCGCTTCCTGAAACCAGCTTCGCCTTCGCTGTCGAAAATCTGGTGAATCGAACATCCGGCGCGTTCTTCAATGACGCGGTCGCTGTCAATCCAGTTCCATCCCAGCCGCCGCGCCAGCCGAGGCGCGATGCTGGACTTTCCGCAGCCTCGATATCCAATGAGTGTAATCACCATGCCTCAGCTGCTTTGATGAATTGTCCGGAAGGCGGTCCCTTGTTTCGACATTCAAAACAAAACGAGACAGGTTTTCACCTGTCTCGCTGCATTCTTAACTGTACATCATTGGAGGCCACTCACGATTCGGCAACTGTGCTTTCAGCGGGTGCCGCTGCGGCCAACTCAATCCCCGGCACGGAGATGGATTTGATCTGTACACGAGTATGTTTCTGGCGATGACCGGTGTGCCGACGCGAATTCTTGCGTTTTCGGAGCTTTTGGATTTCCAGCTTGATCCCTTTTTCCTGAGCGATGATGACTTCAGCCACCACGGACGCTCCGGAGATCGTTGGAGTCCCGATGACACTTGGCCCGCCACCATTTGCCAGCAGAACCTGATCAAACGTTATCGAAGCGCCGGCTTCAACTTCGTTGCGATAGTCAATCGAAAGGAATGATCCTTCCTGAACACGATGCTGACGATTACCGTCTACGATCACAGCAAACATCGAAAACTCACCTTTGGCAACTTCGACAACAGAAAAACTATGTCTGGATTTTCGAGCAAACAGGCACTGCACAAAAGTGCAGTATTATTGGGTCGCGAACTTTGGAATCGCGGAGTGTAACGTTCAGAAACGAAATGTTCGAGTCGGAAATGCCGCAAGTTTCCGACTTGGGAAGAGGAAATCGACCAAAGGTGAACCGAATGCAGAGAATTACCGATTTGTTGAGCCCCGTAAGGCAGCCCGACCCAAATGGCCTCGTGCCATTGACCATGCTGAAGGATGCAGATCTGAGGACAGATCTGCCTACGTAGTCCGACCTGTCTCAGGTCGGATTCCTTCGGCGGCGTTCGATATTAGGCAGACTTGTTTCTGCCGCTCGCCAAACAGGAACTTTGCCCAGTTGAATTAGAAGCCCGAACCGAATCCGACAAGCTGGAAGCTTATCTCACGGGTCATCCGATATTGACTTCGCGTCCATTGGTGTCTTCGGCTCGAAAAGTCATGTGTTCGAGGCAAACATCTGACTTGGCGACGATCACGATTTCAACTTCGTGCTCTTCTTCGATCCGGATGAGTTCTTTCCGTTTGCGGTTATTGAGGTAATTTCCAACTCGATCATGCACTTCAATGGAAATACGCGTCACTTGTTCATGCGCTGACGACGACATCACCATTCGCATGACTTCGATCGACAGGCTTTCCGCCGTTTTGACCTGCCCGACGCCGTTACAGGCCGGGCAGTTTTCGTAAACACTGCGGCGGAGCGATGGACGAATTCGCTGTCGTGTCATTTCGATCAGTCCAAATGGGCTGATGCGGAGAACACGTGTACGGGCACGGTCACGGGCGACGGCATCCCGCAGGGCGTGTTCGACACCGCGACGGTGGCGTTCATCGCGCATATCGATGAAGTCGTTGACAATCACGCCGCCGAGATCTCGGAGTCGAATCTGGCGGGCAATGGCGTCTGCGGCTTTCAGATTCATCTGATAGGCGCTGCGTTCCGGGTCGTTGTCGGCTCGAAAACTGCCGCTGTTGACATCGATCGCGACGAGTGCTTCGGTCTGATCGATCACCAGTGATCCGCCACCAGGCAGTGGCACGTGACGATCCTGAATTCGAGCGATTTCTTCTTCGATGCCGTACTTGTTGAACAACGGCTCAGTGCCTTCGTAGCGTTTGACACAATTGACATGTGTCGGCATTACGATCTTCATGAACTCGCGAGCCCGTTCATAGGCTCCGTCTTCGTCGATAAGGACTGTATCGATTTCGTTGGTGTAGATATCCCGAATCGTGCGAATGATCATATCGCTTTCTTCGTAGATATCCGTCGGAGCGGTTGACTTCTTCAGCCGCAGGACAATGGTTTCCCACAGTCGCAGCAGATAGTTCAGGTCACGCTTGAGATCCGATTCTTCGCGATCGATTCCGGCGGTGCGAATGATGAAGCCCAGGCCTTCTGGCGGCTGGATGGCTTTCATTGTTTGACGCAGTTGGCGACGGGTTTTTTCGTCGTCGATCTTGCGACTCACGCCAACACGCTGCAAGCCTGGCATAAGTACCAGGTAGCGACCGGGAATCGAAATGTATGTGGACAGCGTCGGCCCTTTGTTGCCGATGCCTTCCTTGATCACCTGAACCAGAACTTCACTGCCGCGTTGAAAGATGCGCTGGATCGGCGGCTTGTTGCGGGCATTACGTTCGTTTAAATGTTTGGGCGGACGATTGCCGCGACCAGGTTCACGGTCTTCCTCGGGTTCATCTTTTACCAGGTGTTTGTAGTACTGGTACTCCACGTCGCTGACGTGCAGAAAGCCGTTGCGGCCGACGCCAAAATCGACAAAGGCGGCCTGGATGCTGGGCTCGATGTTAACCACCTTGCCCTTGTAGATATTTCCAACGTAGTTTTCCGCACTGCTGCGTTCAACATACAGTTCTTCCAGCACGCCGTCTTCCACAATGGCAATACGGCTTTCCTCCGGCTGGAGGACATTGATCAGCATTTCTTTTTTCATTGACGCGGTATTCGATCTATCTCACCGACAGACTGGTCGGTTTTCCGTGTTTTCAAAGGGCGGACGAACGCCGTCCACCTCGGTAATTGATTCTATTTGCAAGAACGGACACATTTTCAGAATCCGATATTGTCTACAAGATCCGGACAAAGCCGGGATAATTCTCCCTGCAGGTAGTGTTCGACGTCTCGAGCCAGATCCAACGAACATGCGTGCTGGGCAATTCGCACGGCATCGGACATCGACAGATTTCTGACGACTTCCTTCAACCGCGGGATTGCCTGAGGCGTCGCACTCAAACTTCGCAATCCCATCCCCAGCAACAGCGGAATGAACCGCGGATCAGAACTCATTTGGCCGCAGACCGTCACGGATTTTCCGTGATTTGCCGCAGCGCGAAGAACCATCTGGATGAGTCGCAGGATTGACGGATCGCCTGAACGATACAGGTTCGCCACCATCGGATCCGAACGATCACAGGCGAGAGTGTATTGGATCAGATCGTTTGTACCAATCGAGAAGAAGTCGACTTCTCTCGCGAATTCTTCCGCCAGCATGACAGCGGACGGGACTTCGACCATCATTCCAATGGGAATGTTCCGCTGAAACGGGATCCCTTCCTCTTCCAGGTCCTCCATGACGTCCATAAGTATCATTTTCGCCTGACGAAACTCCAGCAGCGTGGAAATCAGGGGAAACATCACGCGCACATTCCCGTGGACTGAGGCTCGCAGGATCGCTCGCAGTTGCCGCTTAAACATCGGCGTATTGAGCAGGCTGAGGCGAATGCTCCGCAGCCCCAGCATTGGGTTCTGAATCTCCGAAAACTGGCTGTCCAGCAGTTGCGGCACCTTATCGGCACCAATATCGAGGGTTCGAATGACAACCGGCAGCTCGCCGCAAGCCTCGACGACGCGACAGTAGGCTTCGTAATGGTCGGATTCCGAGGGCTCTCGATTGCCGCTCAGGAACAAAAATTCTGTCCGATACAGCCCGACGCCCTCTGCTCCGCGCTTGATGCAATGCCGCACTTCTTCAGGGAACTCGATGTTGCCGCAAATGGTAACACGTTGACCATCGAGTGTTTCCGCTGGCAGATTCTCCATAAGCCCAAGTCGCTCGCGAATCTTCAGGCTCCGAACCTGCATGTCATGCACGCGACGCGTAGTTTCATTGTCCGGATCGACAATTACGCGGCCATGATCACCGTCAAGGATAACAGCTTCTCCACCCGAGACGCTGGAAAGACAGCGACCAAGTCCCACGACCGCCGGGATTTCCAACGCACCGGCCAGAATCGCCGTGTGACTGGTGTGACCTCCCACTTCGGTGGCAAATCCCAGCACAAATTTTGTGTCGAGGGTTGCCGTTTCGCTGGGAGTCAGATCGTGGGCCAGCAAGATGACCGGCTCGGTCAGATTTCGCAGTTCTTCCCGGCTTTCCCCCAGTAATTGCCTCAGCAAACGTTTTTCCAGATCGTAAATATCGAGCGTGCGTTCCGACAGATAGCGATCGCCCATTTTTTCGAGCTGCTCCGCATAGCTGCGAAGAACACGACTGACGGCAAATTCAGGAGATCGAGTTTGCTCCCGAATCAAGGCTTCGACTTCGCGAATCAGACGCGGATCTTCGGCCATCTGCAGATGAGCGGAAAATATGGCTCCGTATTGGGCTCCCAGCTGAGATGAGACCAGTTGCTCATTGCTCTTGATGTCGCGGCAGACGTCTTCCAGGGCCACGTGAAAGCGATGCAGTTCGTCGTCAATCGCATCCCGGCTCACAAATTTCCGCGGGATACGAAAATTCTCAGACCCCAAAACCAGCACTGGCCCGGAGACGACGCCTGGAGAAACCGCGATTCCTGTGTATACCTTCATGGCGTCAGTCTAGAGACATCCTGAACGCCGAACAACTCAGTGAATTTCGGACGCGGAGATTACGAAACCAGCCTCGAACAATTCGCAGATCGCATCGGCCGCAGTTGTGGCATCGGAACCGCATGCTTCCAGTTCAAGGATCGCGCCGGAAGGCGCTGCCAACAACATTAGGTCAAATGCCGATTTTACATCTGCTTTACGACCATCAAATTTCAACGAAATGGTTGATGAGAACGTCAATGCTTTTCGCACAAGCTGTGAGATTGGGCTCAGATGCAGTCCGTGCTCTGGCGTGACCTGTACTTGTCGGAAAACTACGTTTCCATCCTCCATCATTCTTCTCCCGTCAGGCTCAACAGAACCCGGTTCTTTGTTGTGCCCGAAGTCTGAACCATCCGGATTCAATGTCCAAGCAGGCCTCAGGCTTCCCCATCGTTCTCGTCTGTTTCGGACAACAGGCTCCAAATGGCTTCCGTTGTCAAGGATTGCTGCAGGAAATTGCAGAAATCCTTACTCCGCAAATGTCGCGATATATTTTCAAGACCGCGAAGATGGTCTCCCGGACGATCTGGCGGTGAGATCAACAGAAAGAGAATAAAGACGTCTTCACCGTCGAGGCTTGCAAATTTTACTCCGCTGCGGGAGATGGCAACCATGGCGGAGAGTTTCTCAACACAAGCGTGTTTGGTGTGCGGCACGGCCACACCATTCCCAATTCCGGTGGAGCCCAGTTCTTCACGCTTTAGAATGGCGGCAACGACTGCATTTTCATCCGTCGGCTTCAGGGCTCCGACGGTTTTCATGTGGGCTACCATTTCTCGGATGACCTCTTCTTTGGTCGTCGCGCTGAGAGACGGCAAAATCGCGTCTTTGATCACAAACTCGGTCAATTTCATTTTTCTCTCGATCCACTAACGAAAAATACTCAGACGGCCCAACCAGAAACAAGGACTACAGATCTTCTGCACGCAGCAATGGTAAACCGATCGCCACAACCTCAGAATATGTCACATCGTCCTGCAGGATTCTATCAGAATCATGGCGTTCGGCTGCTTTGCGAACTACCGTGAACTTTCCGGAAAACTGCAACCGAGAATCGGCTGATTCAATTGGGTTACTCGGCCTTTGGCACTTCTTCAGGTTCCATTGCGTCTGCTGCCTGCTGGGACGCATCTGCGATTGATGTCTTGTGACGATGATCGCGATGCTTCTCCTTATGTTTGTGGACCTGCTGTTCCATTTTATAAAGAGTCTTGTCGAAAGTCGCTCCCGCATCCTCACCTTCAACATGCGCCACGATCGTGTGATAGCCGTCAATTTCGACCAGCATTTCAACAGTCACCCGCGGCCCTTCGAACTCGACCGTGACGTCAATTTCACTGACGGTGTCGAGATATTTGACGAGTTTTTCCGCTTTGCGCGTCATGTATTCCCGCAGTTCCGGTCGGATACTGCCGTGTCGACAGGTGATTGCAACCTGCATTCGATTGTCCTTCTATTCAGTGAAACGAACCAAACCAGAATGAGCTGGCCAAGAACTATGATTCTAGTGGCGATATCAAACCAAGAAAAGCGCGAGGTGCCATTCTTCAGGCGAAGAACCGGGCAAGTTGACGGATTTGCAGGCGGTCAGTGATCAAAACGCCGCGATTCTGAATGCGAATTTGTTGGGAAGTGACGACTTTGACGATTTTCGGACTGGGGGAACACCCTTGTGTTCGCGGGTGCGAAGATGTTTGACAAAACAGTCACCCATATCGAAACCATGCCTGTTTTAAGGTGCT
>JBBQSE010000384.1:0-8571 GCA_038214195.1 Planctomycetales bacterium | reverse complement strand
CTTCAACACGATCAGAATACAGTGGTGGCGATCCACTACCGGACAGATCACTCCGGACAACGCTCGCCACAGACCTTGACGGTACGCTGATCCCGCTCTCGCACAGGCCGGAGAACCAGGATCACCTGCGCGCCCTGGCTGAGATCCTGCAGAATTCCGACATGACGCTGGTGTTTGTGACCGGGCGTCATTTCGCGTCGGTCCTGAATGCGATCGATGAATACAGCCTGCCGAGTCCGCAGTGGATCCTGTGCGATGTCGGCACATCGGCGTATGAACGCGGTATCGACGGATCGTTTACTCCTGTCGATCGCTATGCGGATGTCATGCAGTCGATCATGCAGGATGTGGATCAGGAGGTATTGCTGAGTCTCGCGGATTCCATCCGAGGACTGCGACGCCAGCCATCGCGGAATCAGACGCGATTCAAGACAAGCTTTTTCGCCCCGGCGGAACTCATGGACGATCTCGTGATTCAGATTCGCGATCAGCTTGGTGTGACGAGCGAATTTTGTCAGATTATTAGCAGTATTGATCCCGTCAGCGGAGAAGGTTTGATCGACCTGTTGCCGACGGGTGTGTCCAAGGCGTTCGCGCTCGACTGGTGGTGTCGAGAACACAACCTGACACAGCACTCAGTCATCTTCGCCGGGGATTCCGGAAACGATCTGGACGCGATGCGATCCGGCTACCGATCCATTGTGGTCGGCAATGCGGCGGTAAACGTCGTTGCAAGTGCGCGGCAGGCTCATGACCAGGCAGGTTGGAATGACCGACTGTTCCTCGCCGAAAACCACGCCACCAGCGGGGTGCTCGAAGGACTGCGACATTTCACCGGAACGACGATCGATCCGTCTCGCTGAATACCGCGCAAATGCGTCCTCTCAACAGCGGCAGCAATTGCCGGACTGATTTTGCCACGGCAAAAGCAACACTTGTTTGCGTTCCAGCGATCACACGTCATCCCAAAAAGCGTTGAGAGGTTTCAAAATTCCGTTCGATCTCTTCGACTCTCTGCGTATTCCTTTTATAAGGCAGGTTGATTTAAAGGGGTCAGACCCTTTCATCCCGGCTGCCGAAGCCAAATTGCCTGTGTGTTTACCAATGATCACCGTCAGTAGAGGGTCTGACCCCTTTAAATCAACCGAGGGAGAGAAATATGTCATTCAGAAAAACGCACAGCATGTTGTTGCTTGCAGGGGTCGTCGCGACGATCAACGCAGGCTGTATCACGGGCACAAACACATTCTCCAGCACACTGATTCCGGAGACGCGCTATTGCAGCAGTGGTGAAGATTCAATCGACATCATGTCGGCCGATTTGAACCGCCGTCATGAAGTCGAACCGGAATTCGATCGCGTGTCGCTCAGGGAAGAAGCTTGCGGCGGCATCGACGCGAATTGATCGCAGGCACGATGCTAAGTTCGAGCGGAAGATGAGTGTCGGAAGTACGTCAGGCTTTCCAGCCTGACCTGTCGTGTTTCCATGTCAGCAAGCTGTCGATTTAATACCAACCCGAAGCGCCAGCGAGGTTTTAGACTTCAAAAACATTGGTGAAATGCCACCTCGCTGGCGCTTCGGGTTAGTAAAACACACTAAATCGACACCATGTCAGCCTGAAAAGGCTGACGTATATCTGTTTTCCGCCGATGTTAATGCGTCACGGAAGCGCGAAAACAACGGGTACATCCGTTTGCGAAATCACGGGCCATTTTTTGTCCTGAAGTGCCGTGGCTGTCACCGTGAATATCCACGGACCATTCAGCGCGGCGTTGTTTTCGGTACTCACGTTTAGAACGCCGTGAACCTGATCCGGTGCCAGTGTTAGTGGTTCCGAACGCAGCAAGTGCCGGATTTCATCCGGCACGATCAGTTCGATGGCGACAGGCAGCGGCAGTTTTGGGGAGCGTGAAATCGAGAAGGGAATCTCGAACATCGCGCCGGGTATGATCGTCAACTCCGATGCCTCGGAATTTAGTTTCAACAGGGCACCTTCCATGATCATCGTGATCCGAGCGTCGCCAGCTTTGGTAACGTAGCGAATGTTGCCTTTTGGATCGGGGATCGCGGCGACTCCGTGGACCACGATTCTGCGAGTAAGGTCGGTGCTGAGCCATTCGGGCATGAAGCACGGATAGAACGCCTTGGTCTGCCCTGGAGCAACCGGCAAAATACCGCCCCGAATGCCGCAGCGATACCGCGACTGCTGGGCCGTCATTTCCAGGTTGATTTCGCCGGTGAAGCCTGCGTTGCGAACGATATCGAGTTCCGCGAGAAACGTCGTTCCGCGCGGCATATCGTGCTGACGTTCACGGTCCACGACCTGAATTTCAAAGGGTGCTGTCATGGTCATTGCCAGCAACACATTGGGAATCAAATTTTCAGTTGAGTTGCAGGGACTCAGATTTCCGCCAGCTGTCGCCAGTGCCAAATGTGTGATCTCCGAATCGCCGACCTTCGCGGTGCCGGAGATTTTCATCATCTGCGCCGTGACCGCCGCGTCCGCAGTGGATTCCAGTTTGACTTTGACGTCCTTGCCCCCAGCCGGAATGATTGCGTCGCCCTGAACGCTGACGCCTTCCGGCAAGCCGTCTATCGTCAGACGAATCTCGTCCGCAAAGCCACCGTGGCGAATCGCCTGCACGGAAATCTCCACCGTGCCGCCGAGTCCCAATGTGACCCGCAGCGGTACGCTGAGAGAAAAATTCGGCAGCGTCCGTTGCACTTGGAGTCGGTAAATGTCTAAATCCGTTTCTCTCACGGTCCGCTGAGTAGACGCCGACAGGTTGCGAACGACAACCGTGTGATTCCCGGCGACCTTTGCCTGGAACTCAAGCCCCGCGTCGGTCGTGCCCGGCAGATCATCATTGTCAGCGACACGATTCCCATCAGGATCCAACACTTCAATCGCCACGTCCATCCGCGAGCCGATGGCTCGTGACTGAACCGCGATCGACCAATATTCGTCTTTCTGGACTTGCCATTGATAGCGTCGTTCAGCTTCGCCCGGCAGCATCAGCCCTGTCACTGCTCCTGGAGTAGTCACCATCTGCGGTGTCTCCATTGGCGGCGAATCTGTGGTGGAAGACGTTTGTTCGGGAACGTCACTCAGGGACAACTGGACCTCAGTCTCGCCGAGGAAAGTTGAAAGCGCGACTTGCTGCGCGTCAAGCGAGGCATCGGTCGAAAACGTGACATCCTGCCTGATGGATTCCATCACCGCCGCGCCGCTGGCGATGCCGATGCCAAAGAACTCCACGCTGTTCGATGTGCCCCGCTGCCCGGCCGCCGGGATAGGACCGACCACTTGAGGTGCCTGCGTGATCGCGAGGTGATACACATACGCGCGATCGCCTCGAAAATCCGCGTCACGCAAACTGATCATATATGTCTTGCCGGCAACAACGGCAAATGCGACGTCGCCGTCGAGGCCCAATGTGTCGGCAAGGTCAGCCAGCAGCGTTCCGGCAGCGTCGTGAACTTCAAGCACGCCATTGAAGTCCGCACCGAGGCGACGAGCCATCAATTCCACCGAGACGATACCATCCCGTTCTGCGACAATTTCATAACGATCGACTTCGGTGAGCCGCGCCAAACGTCCCGAGACTCCAATCGGAAGTGGCGGCAGCCGTTGCGGAAAATCGCGTGATCGAGACTCAAGGATCTCTGGCCCGTGACTGACCAGTACCACAGCCGTGTCCGAGGCTCCATTGGCGTTCGCGACCTGCCAGCGAATCAGTCCTGCCGGTGCCGCAGCATCAACCGTTAATCTTCCGGGAACTTCGCGCGGAATCGGCAGGGCCGTTGTGCCGGTTCGAGGCCCAATCCAGTACGGCGGCGGTGGAAGGTGATAGTCTCCCGGCGGCCCATCCGTCTGCAGTTGCACATGTTCGTCGTCAACAAACCACTGCATATCGACAGTGAAGTCGAATCCACCGAACTGCACCGCCGTCGTCTCCCCCGCGCGAACGACCGGCGGATAGACATATCCCACCCCCGGAGCCTTCGCTCCCTGGGCATGCACCTGAGGCAAATGGTTGCCGAACAACACTGCTACGACAAGCACAAATGATCGCGTCAGTCGCTGTCGGTTCGGTTGTGCCATGATTCGGATCCGGGATTTCAGGTCATTCTGGACAGCCAGTTATGCATAGTTGTCGAATTCCCGCGATTCTATGCGGCACAGGCTGGAATGAACACTGTTGTTCCCTGATACCATTTGGCATACGAAATCGGCACGATTGACACGGCGATATTCAAACACGAGTCTTGTTGAAGGTGGAGTCACCATGAAACGAACGTTCCTTCTTGCGTTATTAGGCCTATTTGGGAGTGCGGGACTGATCGAGGCTCAAGAGCCGAAGTCCAATCCGACAGGTACGAATAAAACGCCGGAAGGGCAGGCAGTACCAGAGTCGCCTGATGTCGCTGTGATCCGCGCCACGTCTCAGGCATTTATCACTGCGTTTGATCAGGGCGACGCAAAAGCGGTTGCTGCGTTGTGGACTGAAACCGGAGAATACGTCGATGATGCGGGACGCCGGTTTTCAGGGCGTAACGCGATTGAAGAGGGATACGCCGCGTTCTTCGTGGAAAATCCCGGCGCGAAGATTCTAATCAGCATTGATTCTCTGCGCCTGCTCAGTGATTCCGCAGCAATGGAAGATGGCAGTAGTGCGCTCCAAATGGCCGATTCCACTGTCGTCGCGATGGGGCAGTACACTGCGATACATGTCAAAGTTGATGGGAAATGGAAGATGTCTTCGGTCCGCGATTCGGCGATTGAGCCTCCGCTGGCGCAGCGAAATCTCGCGGATCTCGATTGGTTGATCGGAACCTGGATCTCCGAAGAACGAGGAAATGTCAATGAATCCGTTTGCAGCTGGGTGGCGAACCAGAGTTTTGTCCATCGCAAGTACACCGTCACACATCTCGACGGCAGCCAAACGTCTGGACTGCAGCTGATCGGCTGGAATCCGCAGGGCAACCATATCCAGTCCTGGACGTTTGAACCACAGGGCGGTCACTCGACCGGCATTTGGTCACCAACATTAGACGGGTGGTCTGCAATCATGGAGGGAACGACAGGGGATGGAGTGCCGTCCAGGTCTGTTACTTCGCTCCGGCGGCTGGATGACAATGCCTACGTCTGGCAGTCCGTTCAGCGATCACTAGGCGGCGTTGCATTACCGGACACAGACGAAGTTGTGTTGAAACGTCAGACTGCCGCGAATGAGCGTTGAAACAGCGCCCAATCAGAAATTTCACAGAGACAGCATTTCATACGGAGAATTGAACATGATTCGGCAATACTTTTTGAAATCACTGGCGCTGGGTTTGGTACTGTGTCTGCCGCTCAGCGACACTTGGGCTCGCGGATTTGGTGGTGGGTTTGGCGGCGGCGGCGGACGTAGTGGGGGTGGCGGTGGGTTTGGCGGCGGCGGAGCTGGAGGCGGCGGATTTGGAGGAGGCGGATTTGGAGGAGGCTCCAGCCGGGGCGGAGGAGGATTTGGCGGCGGTGCTGGAGGATTCGGCGGGTTCGGAGGAGCAGGTGGCGGCTTCGGCGGTCAGGGTGCAGGTGCCGCTGGTGGGGGCCGCAACCCAGGCGGATTCGGTGGCGCTGGTCGAGGTCCCGAAGGAGCGGGCGGTACTGGCGGATTTGGAGGTGCCAATGGATTTGGAGGTGCCAACCGATTTGGCGGCGTTGGTGGATTTGGCGGCGCTAGCGGATTTGGCGGCGCGAGTGGATTTGGCGGCGCGAGTGGATTTCGCGGCGCTGGTCGAAATCCGGGAGGTGCTGGTGGGTTTGGTGGTGCTAGTGGGTTCGGTGGATTCGCTGGCAGGTACTCTGCAGCCTTCGGAAATCCAAGCCGCAGTCAACTCAATAGTTTTCTAGGTTTGCCTGGTGATCAGGGGCTGCATGGTTCCGGGTTCGGCGGTGTTGGCACCATCGGTGGCGTTGGACGACCTGGCGTTGGTGTTGGTGGTGTTGGACGACCGGGTGTTGGCGTTGGTGGCATCGGACGACCGGGCGTTGGAATTGGCGGAGTTGGTGGCTTCGGACATGTTACGGCGTCGTCTCGTTATCTCTGCGCATCTTCGGTCCGAGTCAACTTCAATCACTGGGGCGTTTACGGCGGTGCATGGCGAGAGCGTTATCCGGGCGCATGGTACGCCACCGGATGGGCGACCGGAGCTGTCTGGCGAGCATGCACGTGGGGCATGGCGGCACCGTATTGCGGTTATGCTGAGCAACCGCCGGTGTACTATGACTACGGGAATAACGTGACTTACGAAGACAACAGTGTGTACATCAATGGCGACAATGTTGGTACTTCTGAAGAGTACTACAATCAGGCTGCCAGTCTTGCGACGACAGGAACGCAGTCCGAAGCGTCGCCGGACAGCGATTGGCTGCCGCTGGGAGTTTTCGCGTTGACCAAACCGGATCAGGAAAAGTCTGACATCAGCATTCAGCTTGCTGTCAATAAACAGGGCGTCATCCGAGGTAACTACACCGATTCCGCGACAGAAAAGAATCAGATAGTCCAGGGCTCGGTGGACAAACAAACTCAACGTGTCGCATTCACCGTCGGCGACAATACGACAGATGTGATTGAGACCGGGTTATACAATCTCACCAAAGACGAATCTCCGGCACTTGTGCATCACGGCAAGGACAGCACCGAACAAATGCTGCTCGTTCGGCTGAAGAGCCCCGATGCTTCATCGCAGGCAACCCCCTGATTTGCGCAGGGAATGATTCCGGAATTCCAGTTCATAGATTTTTGATATTAGCGATTGATAAGGAACCATGTTCATGAAGATGGAAACGAGAAAATGGTCGGTACAGAGATTTCTTGCGGCCCTGGTCGCGTTGCTGTCGGTCTCATCGGCGATTCAGGCACAAACATTTGTGGACCTGGAAAGTGTTCCGATCGACCGCACGGTATTGCCACTGCAAGCTCCCTACAACAAACCGATCACGGCACTCGATGCACGGGATGTCAAAGCGCCGCCCGTTTTCCAGGTCAAGCCACCTAAGGACGCTCCGAACGTAGTGATCATCATGATCGATGATCTTGGTTTTGGAGGCACGAGCGCCTTCGGAGGTGTGACTCCGACGCCGACGTTCGACAGGCTCGCCGAGGGCGGCTTGAGATTCAATCAGTTCCATTCGACTGCGCTTTGCTCGCCAACTCGACAGGCGTTGCTCACGGGCCGAAATCATCACAGCGTCAACATGGGCAGCATCACGGAAACGGCGACGGGATTTCCCGGAAACACCGGTGTCCTGCCTGCGGACTGCGCCAAACTACCGGAGATCCTGCGGCTGAACGGATACAGCACGGCCCACTTCGGGAAATGCCATGAAGTCGCCGCGTGGGAGATCAGCCCTTCCGGCCCGTTGACCCGCTGGCCGACGCTGAGCGGCTTTGACAAGTTCTACGGCTTCCTTGGCGGCGAGACCAATCAGTGGTCACCAGCGCTCTATGACGGAGTCACGCCGGTCGATGATCCGACGAAGGGTGATCCGAACTACCATTTCATGAACGACATGACGACCCAGGCCATCAACTGGATTCGGGCACAACAGTCGCTCACACCTGAGAAGCCATTTTTCACGTACTTCGTGCCTGGGGCCACACATGCGCCGCATCACGTCCCCGAGTCTTACATCAAAAAGCACAAAGGGGAGTTTGATGCCGGATGGGATGTGATTCGCCAGAAGATCTTTGAGAATCAGAAGCGTCTGGGCGTGATTCCAGCGGACACCACGTTGGCACGGAAACCAGAGGACATCAAAGACTGGGCCGACCTTTCACCCGATGAACGGAAGTTATTCGCGCATCAGGCGGAAGTCTTCGCCGCTTTTCTTGACATGGCAGACACTGAAATCGGGCGTCTGATTCAAGCGATCGAAGATCTGGGTGAACTCGACAACACAATGATTGTCTTCATCGCTGGCGACAATGGGACCAGTGCTGAAGGTGGCATGGAAGGCATGTTCAACGAGATGACCTACTTCAACGCTGTCAAGGAAGAGGTCCCGGACATGCTGAAACATCTGGATGAGTGGGGAGGTCCCAGCACATATCCTCACATGGCCGCAGGTTGGGCCGTCTGCTTTGATTCGCCGTTCACATGGACCAAGCAGATTCCATCGAACTACGGTGGCACTCGGCAGGGAACGGTTATTCACTGGCCCGCGCGCATCAAATCCCAAAACGGCCTGCGTGAGCAATGGCATCACGTGATCGACATCGCACCAACTATTCTGGATGCGGTTGGTTTGCCGCAGCCGAGGATTGTGAATGGAGTGGGACAGCGACCAATGGAAGGCGTGAGCATGATGTACACGTTTGACAATCCCAAGGCCGCTGATCGGCATCTCGTGCAATACTTCGAGATCTTTGGCAACCGCGGCTTGTATGGCTCATCCGAAAAGTTCTGCAACACAACAGCGGAAGTAGATGCCTCGCATGAGGCTTGGGCGTTTTGCCATGCTTTGGAGTTTTCTTCGGGCAAGATTTGTTAATTCTTCTTTGGTCTTGGCTTGATGCCGTGTC